>NZ_CP023009.1:2780009-3088899 GCF_003515985.1 Lonsdalea britannica
GCGTTCCGTGACGGCGAATCCGTCGAGGAATGCGCCGACGGCGACCCCTTGACTGAAGGTCGCGAGCAGGGAGCCTGCGATAAACGATTTATCCCAGAAAGGGCGGTGAGCGGGGGTGGCCTTAAAGCGAAACTCAAAGGCGACGCCGCGAAAGATGAGTCCGATCAGCATAGCCGTCAATGGGATGGCAAGCGCATCGATAATCACGGCGTAGGCGAGTGGAAAAGCGCCAAACAGCGCCGCGCCGCCCAGCACTAGCCACGTTTCGTTACCGTCCCACACCGGGGCGACCGTGTTGACCATCATGTCGCGCTCGCCGGCATCCTGATTAAAGGGAAACAGAATACCAATGCCGAGATCGAAGCCGTCCATCACGATGTACATCAGGGTGGCGAACACAATAATGGCGAACCAGATAAATGGAAGATCGATAACCACGCTATTTCTCCTCTTCGGACGTTAACGGTTCACGACTGGCCGACAACGGCCTTGACGGCGTTTGCGGTTTGCCCGGTCCGCCTTCCGGCGTATGAGTGCCTTCACCCGGCTGCGGCCCTTTTTTGATCAGGTGCATCATGTAGACGTAGCCGATGCCGAAGACTGAGCAATAGACCGCGATAAAGGCGAGCAGACTGATGCTCATATGCAGATCGCCGTGCGCGGATACCGCCGCCGAGGTGCGCTGGAGACCGTAGACTACCCACGGCTGACGCCCGATCTCCGTGGTAAACCAACCCGCAAGAATGGCGAGCAGTCCCGAAGGCCCCATCAGCAACGTAAACCAGAGAAAAGGACGCGACTGATAAAGACGGCGTTTAACGCGTAGCCACAGGCTAATCACCCCCAGCAGGATCATCAGCAGGCCCAGCGCCACCATGATCCGGAACGACCAGAAAATTACCGTGGAATTGGGGCGATCCGCTTTGGGAAAGCTTTTTAACGCCGGTACTTGTTTGTCCAGGCTGTGCGTCAAAATCAGGCTGCCCAGATAGGGGATTTCCAGCGTATATTTCGTGCGCTCTTCGTTCATGTCCGGCAGGCCGAACAGGATCAGCGGGGTGGCTTCGCCCGCCTGATTTTCCCAGTGGCCCTCGATGGCGGCGATCTTGGCAGGCTGATATTCCAGGGTGTTGAGACCGTGCATATCGCCCAGCATCGCCTGAATCGGCGCGACGATCAGCGCCATCCACAGCGCCATCGACAACATAGTGCGGATGGCCGGGGTATCGTTGCGGCGCAGCAGATGCCACGCGGCCGAAGCGCCGACGAAAAAGGCGGTGGAGAGGAAGGCCGCCGTGGTCATATGCAGCAGCCGGTAAGGGAAGGACGGATTGAAGATGACCGCAAACCAGTCGACCGGTACGACGACGGTATTAATGATCTGGTATCCCTGCGGCGTATGCATCCAACTGTTCGACGCCAGTATCCAGAACGTGGACATCAGCGTCCCCAGCGCCACCATGCAGGTGGCGAAAAAGTGCAGCCCCGGTCCGACGCGGTTCCAACCGAACAGCATCACGCCAAGGAAACCGGCCTCCAGGAAAAAGGCCGTCAGCACCTCATAGGTCAGCAACGGGCCGGTAATACTGCCCGCATATTCGGAAAAACCGCTCCAGTTGGTGCCGAACTGATAGGCCATCACCAGCCCGGAGACCACCCCCATCCCGAAGTTGACGGCGAAGACTTTCGACCAAAAGTGGTAGAGATCGCGATAGTCCTCGTTGCGGGTTTTGAGCCATAGCGCTTCCAGCACGGCCAGGAAGCTGGCCAAACCGATAGTGATGGCGGGGAAAATAATGTGAAAAGATACCGTGAACGCGAACTGTATCCTTGCAAGATGAAATGCATCTAATCCAAACATGTCTCGCCTCTTACTGAATGAACATCTCCACTTCCCCCTCTGGCCTGCGGTTTGTCCGTGAATATCCGCACAAACTGAAAGGGATGAGGGAGGGATAGCCTAATCTTAGGTCGGATTTGCCTATCCCGAGAGGGAAGTGTCTAAATACCCGTTTCAACGGTGGTATTCCATGAGCGGTAAACAAAGGCGAGGACGTGTGCGGTCAGGAAAATCGAAGCAAGTCCTGACCGGCGTGAGGCAAAAAGCTAGCGTAGAAAACGGCAGCACTCCAGATCTATATTGGGCACAATGGCGCCAGGCGAGAGAGACAGCAGCAACTGGACACAGTTCACCACATCGTCAGTCTGAATTTTGTCCTCCGCCATGACACCAGGAAAATCGCGTGTCATATCCGTGTCGACAAAGGCGGGGTTGATGTTGGAGACCTTGATGTTATACGGCAGCAGATCCAGCATCAGTGATTCGGAAAAGCCAAGCAGCGCATGTTTAGAGGCGCTGTAAGCGCCAATGCCGGGCAACGCTCTTCGCGCCGAGTTGCTGATGATATTAAAGATGTAGCCTGCCCGTTTTTTTTTCATGGCAGGCAGCACTGCCTGGATAAGCTGAACCGGCGCAAGAAAATTGATGGCGGTCAGTTCTGCCAACTGCGTAGGCGTGATCGCCTCGGTCCCGCCGTGAAATATTCCCGCGTTATTAATAAATACTTCAATATTAGGTTCGTTCTCGAGCCTTCGGCAGAGTGAAGTCACTTCCTCGCTATCCGACAAGTCCGCTTCGTGCAGTGTGATGCGACATGTCGGAGACAGACTTTCCCATTCGCGCTGTAACCGTTGACCGGCTTCGCGGTTTCGTACTATCGCGATGAGGTCATACTTCCCTTGCCGGATAAAGCGGGTCGCCAGCGTTTTCCCAATCCCGCGCGACGCGCCAGTGATGACAATGGATGAAGTCATGAACGACCTCCGTAGCTGTAACGCTGTATCCAGGATTGCAGTTGAGGAAATGCGGCCAGCAAATCGTCCTGCTGTGCGATGACGGAATCGAAGATCTCCCATCCAGGGAACACGACCTCGCTGACTAACCCGTATTCGGCATCGGCTGAGAGTTCTGTCGATTTCCAGACGCCGCCATCGGCTATCAGTTGCAACGTCTGTCCCTGTTCAATATCAGGACCCAGAATATGCTCTTCGGTCGTGCCGTTAGGGTGGATAAAACGATAAGTTAACGGTCCTCCTGAGTGATAAAAATGCATGATCGGCGATAAATTTTTGTGGAAGTAACCGATAGGACTCTCTTTGGTCAGAAGATAGTAGATGCAGGTCGACAGGTGTCTTAGGCCATCATTGTGTTCCCGGAGGGTCTTTATCCGCTCCTGACTGCGGTACGTCTCATTAAAGTAGCCGCCTTCGTCATGTTTTTTCAGCGACAGCTTTTGAATCAGCATTTTCGTGGTCATAGTGGACATGGCTGTTCTCCTGGTTAGCGCGCATGTAGCTGTCGTGTATTGGTCGAAGCCGCATCTAGCGGATAAGGCATGTCTTTAAATACCTGCTCGTGGTAAGGATGCCACCCGATGGTCTCAGCCAGAGCGCTGCGGAACGGGCGATTGCGCGCCAGGCAGTCAAGGGCATACGAGAATGTGTATTTGGGTTTCCAGTTCAGCAGCCGGACAGCTTTTTGGTTGACGTACACCCGGTCGATACGATCAAACAAGCGCCAGCCCAGCGAGTCATAGATATCGCGATAATGAGGGAACAATAAGCCGACGACCGCGTCCGCATCTTGATTGAGGCGCAGACAGTGCTCTTTGTTGAACGGGGTGCTGCTGCTTAGGATAAACGTGTCGAAGTGAGCCTTGGGCTGGTAGGTGAGGGCTGCGGCCAAATGGGCATTCACCGCATCTTCGATATCCACTCGCCGATATAACAATTCATTGACTTTGGCGTTGTCGTTGCAAAAGGTGTTGCGGACGTCGGGATTATCATCATCTTCATAGAAAAATCGAGAGACTCTGAGTACAACGCAGTTGAGCCGATAATTCCGAGAGAAAATGCGGCAGAGTTCTTCAGCGCCGAGCTTAGTCACTCCGTAGATGTTTTTGCTCAGGATCCGTTCGCTTTCATCGATCCAACTGGCGGGCGAATGGGCTTCCGGTGACAGAGTGTCGCCATACACGCTAGTCGTGCTAGAGAAAATAAATGATTTAACGTGATGGTTTTTGGCGCTTTGTAATAAATTATAAGTCCCTAAAGTATTGGTTTCGATAAATTCGCTGTGGGGGTGAGTCGCAATATGTGGCTTATGGAGTGCCGCAGTATGAAAAACGATGTCTACGTCTTTCATGCACCGGTCAATTAACGATTTATCTGTGATGTCACCGATGATATCGGTATTTTCGGATTGGCGCTTATCAAATCCAATAACGTTAAATCCTCGTTCTTTGCATTTAATTGATAAGGCTGCACCAAGATTTCCGCTACTTCCTGTAATTAAAATATTCATGCTTAACCTCAATTTTATTCTCGATAGATATCTATGAGTGATGTCTTGAAATAAGCAGTATTTCAAGATGGTAAAAATGAAGGCGTAATAAAGAGTTGATGCAGACAAGGGCGCGTGGCCAGCCCTTCTAATGTCAATAAATTTATCTTATGGCTGATTCTTATTTTATGGGTATCAGATTTATCTGAATGAATGCAACGGGATCAATTGCTGGCAAGGCTTCAATAGTGCTTCAAAAGGGGCGTTACCAGCTCTTTGTCTCTGGGTGTGAGGTTAAATGCGGAGAGTGTAAGAATAGGATAAACGTGAGTGGAATTTAAAGGTCTTGTTATCAGCTAATAAATAAAGTTTATGTGAAATAGGTATATTAAATTGATAAAAAATAAAATAACGTTTTCAATTTAAGGAGCGGAGCGGTCGAGTGCTGGGTTCTATTTTTTATTAATATATATTTGCGGATTTCATTCGACCAGTGCGATGGCGTAGTGATTAGGCACCGATATCTCCTTATGTCTTTGTTGCCTTCTACATAACCCATTATATTCACAACACAGTACTTTGGGCCTGAGAATGCCATAAGAAATCATCGGCGGGCGAGGGAATAACTTCGGAGACAGCATGCCCACGATTTATCCGTCTCAAGGACGGTAATCTTACATCTGAACGTGTCAGTGCTGTTTAACGGTATACCGCTCGCGTGAGTTCTGTGGTCAGGGGGGCTTACGCATCACAACTCCCGTGGGGATAAGCGCCAGGATCCCGATGACGCCTGCAATCAGCGCCAGCATAGAAACCCCACTTTGCGAAATGATCACCCCGCCCATTCCGCTTCCGACGCCAATGCCGATATAGATAACAGAGCTATTGAGCGCCAGCACCTGCTGGGACGCCGCGCCTGCGAGTCCCAGCAGCCGGTGTTGAATGGGAACCAGATACATATAGCTGACGATGCCCCATCCTGCGCCGATCGCGAGCGCCGCGACGGCGGACTCCCGCAGCAGGACCAGAGCGATAAGCCCGGCGGTTTGCAGGACGATGACGCTGCTGAGAACGCTGGCGGGGCCGCAACGATCGGTCAACAGCCCTGTGGCGATATTGCCGATCACCGAGCCGATGCCGTAGGCCATCAGCACCAGTGGCAACACCGGCATATCGCCAAGCCGCGTATTGGCCAGTATTACGCTGATGTAGGCGTAAACGATGAACTCCGATGTGACGACCAGCAATGTGACGCAGAACAGCCCCCAAATGGCGGGCGGAAAACGGCGCGATTTCTGGGTGACGCATAAGGTGGTGGGGTCAGGCCGGGAAGCGCGGTGTTCCAACAGGATGAATAGCAGGGCTAGCGCGACAAGGCCGAAGAATACGACGCAGTAAAACGCCCAGCGCCAGTTCAGGGCGTGCGAAATCCAGGTGGTCAGCGGCACGCCCAGCGCCTGCGACATTGTCATGCCGCCGAAGATCAGCGCCAATGCGACGCCTTTGCGTCCCGAAGGCATGCGCTGGGCGGCCAATGTGGTCGCGGTCGGCGTAAACATGGCGGCGCCGTAGGCAGACACAACGCGCCCTGCAATCAGGACGTTGAAGGTTGGACTGAGGGCGCTCAAACCATTGCCCGCGATAAAACACACCAGAGAGAGCAGCAGCACCCGCTGAGGCGGCCACGAGCGGAACCACCAGGCATTGAACGGTGCAAAGGCGGCGTAACAGAATGCGGAAATGGACACCAGCCTGCCGGCCGTTGCGGGAGAGACTGCCAGATCCTTCGCCATTTCGTGCAGCGCGCCGATGACGACGAACGTGTCCAGACCGATGGCGAACGCGCTCAGGGTTAATGCCTGCGGCAGCAGCCGAACGCGCATAGCGTCGCCGGAATGCGCGTGAGAGTCAGGAGACATGCGGCGACGCGTTCAGTTCGGGATACGGCATGGCGATTATCGATCCCCGATAGCGCGGCCGCGGACCGTAAAGCAACCACGTCGTGACCACCTCGCCTAAGGTTTCCAACAGTTCGATACAATCGGGATTCTCGGTAGCGACAAAGGTGTAGGCCAGTCCTGCGTCGTACTCGCCGGTCAGCAGTTTCGCCGCCACCACCGGTTTGGACGTTTCGAGAATAATTTCATTCCAGTCTTCGGGATTGATATAGCCGAGTGTCGGTTCCGGTAGGGCCAAATGGCGCGGGTGTTCGACGTCGCGGCGCTTGAGCAACGCCAGGGGTTGAGTGGGGAAAATAAATGTATCCACGACCGGAAGTCGTTCGCGAAAGCGCTCAGTGACTATATGCACCTGATGATGAGCGCTGCACTGTAGCAGGTAGGCATCGCCATCATCGACGGCCTGCTGGCCTGCGGCGACGAGATCGTCGACCAGGATGATCTCCGCCTCGGTCACGTTCTGGTAACGCAGATAGTTACGGAGGGCATTTTCATGGCAGGTGCCGGTGGGTCCCAGCGTGTAAATACGTATCATATTTCAAGCTTCCCTGTGGTGGCGCAAGGCGTTCAGGCTTTGATTATGGTGTCTTCCAGCCTGCACGCTTCATCAATGATGCGTTCGTAGAGTGCGACCGCAAATTCGGGGTCGAGCCCATGACGGGCTGCCCGCTCTGCACAGCGCTGTTTCACGGCGTCTACCCGTCCCGGTTGCATCATCGGGATATCATGTGTGCGCTTGTATGCGGCGACTTGGGTACACACATCAATACGCCGAGCGATGAGATTGATAATAGCGTCGTCCAGCTCGTTGATTTGGACGCGGAAGGGCTCCAACCCTCAAGCGGACTGGGTTGTTTTACCGGGGGGCGCTGGGCGGCGGGCGCACAAACGCCGTCAGCCAGCGCAAAGGCGCAGTCGGACAGGGCGTTCATGTGGTATCCGCCTTCCTGCACAAAGCAGATGGGCAGATGGGCTGCGGCAAAACGTTCGCCAATCGCGTGGAACACCTCGGGTGAAAGTTGCCAGATACCGTGAGGATCGCCCTCAATGATATCGAAACCGACGCTGACAACCAGCGAACGCGCTCCCGACGAGACGGCGTCTATTACGGCGTCATCCAACGCCGCCAGATAGGCGGCCGCATCGGGGGGCGTTGTAAACCCCGTATAGCGATGCGTCGGGTGGGCTGGCGCGATGGCGTGCTGATAAGGGAAAGTCTCTTCGCTCAAGGCATGCAGACTGTAAAAACGAATATCCGGATGATCAGCCAGTACGTCGCTCGTCCCGTTGCCGACGTGATGATCAATGTCGATAACGCAGACGGGTGACAGGCCCTCGTCAGCCAGCGTCCGTGCGGCGATGGCGGCATTGTTGAGAAAACAATAGCCGCCCAGAAAGGTCCTCCCGGCATGATGACCCGGCGGACGACACAGCGCATAGGTATAGTCCGCGTGGCCTTGCGTCAGACCACGCGCGGCAAGCAGGCTGACCAAGGCTGAAGCCTCCGCGCGGGGATAGCAGAAATTATCCAGCAGCGTGTTATGCATGATGCCCGGTGCGGTATAGCGTTGCGCCAGCGCCCTGGCGTGAGTCGGATCCCGCGGCGGCTCGACGTTGCGCAGTCCATCCAGATAGTCCGGATGATGGAGTTTCGGTAGGAGCGCTGCCAGCGTCCTCTTCGCCGCATGGATCTCCTCAAGAGACGGCGACGCGCAGGAGGTTCCCGGCTGGCGGAGCAGTCCGTCGCAGAGGAGGGCGGTTCGTTCAGACACTTCTTTGGAGGGAACGAAACGGCCGTCTGCCGTACCCAGCATCGCGACCGGCATCGGTTCCGTTTCTGGTACCTGATAAATTCGCATCGTTTTCATCGTCATCCCTGGCGTCTCCTGTAGCGCTGACCGGCGCGGGTGTAGCCCGCAGCTTGGTAAAATCGAGTCAGTTTTTCGAGGGCTGGATAGCCGTCCAGCGGCAACGTAGCTTCTATCATCGGCCATCCGCGAGACTGCGCTTCGCGGTCTATAGCCTCCAACAGCCGTTGGCCCAAACGGGCCGAACGGTATTTGGGATCGACCCATAGCTCCTGCAAAATGCCGTATTCGCTGCTGGCGCGCATCGCGTGCACTCTGGATACGGTCGCCAGTCCGATAATCGCGCGGCTGCCGGGGAGTTCGACGACGTAAGCAAAGCCCAAATCGGGAGCGGCGGTAATGCGAATCGCGGCCTGACGGGCGCCATCGTGGGAAAACTGCGGCCCCGGTCCGCCCAGCTCCCGCAGCAGTTGATATACCGCGTCCGTCATCGCCTGAGCATCGCTTGGTTCAGCCAGACGCAGCTTCGGCTCATCTGCCGGGGAGCCTGCCGCGTCGCTAGATTCACCTGCAATGGTGAAAGGCGCATCAGTCTGGCCGGTGACGGATTCGGCGATAGCGGCGAGCGGTGCCCTGGCTTTCAGCAGAATTTCGTCGAATTCAGCGACAGGATCGGAAAGCGCGACGACGGCGCCGCCGCACCCGACTGAGACGCGATTCGGCGTACAGACGATGGTGCGAATAACGATATTGAGATCCACCTCTCCCGACAGGGAAAGATAGCCAATGGCGCCGGAATAGACGCCGCGCGGGGCTTCTTCCAGCGCGTCAATGATTTCCAGCGTGCGAATCTTCGGCGCACCGGTCATGGACCCGCCGGGAAAACATGAGGCGATACAGCTCAGCGGGGTCTCGTGGGCGCCGAGGCGACCTTGAATGACGCTGACCAGTTGGTGAACGGTTTGATAGCTTTCAATATGCATCAGGCTAGGGACGTTGACGCTGCCGGGTTCGCAGACGCGGCCAAGATCGTTGCGCATCAGGTCAACAATCATTAGGTTTTCGGCGCGACTTTTCTCATCCAGACGTAGCGTTTCCGCAATACGGGCATCGCGAGCGGGATCTTTATCCCGCGGCGCGGTTCCCTTGATGGGTTTAGTCTCAACCATGCCGTCGCGATCGATGCGAAGAAAGCGCTCGGGGGATGAGCAGGCCACCGCCAGTTCACCGAAGCGGAGATACGCCGCGTACGGTGCGGGGTTGCGACGACGCAGCCGGCGGTACAGGTCGAGCGGATCGACATGCACCTGCGCGGAAATGTCATTGGTCAGGCAAACTTCATAGGTTTCCCCCGCCGTGATCTGTTCCAGACAACGCTCGATGTTCGCTATATAGGCGTCCCGGCCCTGGCGAAGCGCGAAGTTCACCGGAGCACTGTCAGCGCCTCCTCCCGCCACGGGCGGAGCGGTCGGTAAAGTATCCAACGTCACTTTCATTTCCCTGGCCCAGATACGCGCCGCGTCCTCTTCCTGCGGGTTGTAAAGGGCGACGACATAAAGATGCTTTTTGACATGATCGAACGCCAGAAAGCGCGTACAAAACAGAAAAGCGGCGTCGGGATAAGGGGATAGAGGAGACGGGACATTGCAGGTCAGGCTTTTTAATTCATAGCCGAAATAGCCGACGTGGCCGCCAAGAAATGGGATGTCGGGTCGCGTTTGTCGTCTGTCGAGCGCGCACGCGGATCGGCTGCGTTCCAGATAGTCGAAAATAGACAGCGTCAGCGAGTCTTCACTGCAAACGGCGGGTCGTCTCACCTGAACCGCCTGCCGGTGGGCATCAAAGAGTGTGACGTTGGCGTCGGGGCCGGAGAGGTCGCCCATAAAAGACCAGCGCGACAGACCGGGGGCCAGGAGACTGCTGTCCAGCCAGAACGCATAGTCGCTGTGGCCGTAGACGTGCACAAAAACGTCCTCGGCGTCGACGGTTAGCGGCAGTGAGTCGCACAGCAGCGCGTAAGCTGTCGGTGAAGTGAACGCGGGGTCGCCGTTGTTAACACTAAACATTCAAGCCGTCCTTGTGTTGAATTGTTTTTGGGGCTGAGGAGAGGCTATGGCGTCGCAAAGAAAGTTGCTGAAGATTTCACGGCCATACTCCGAGCATATGGATTCCGGGTGGAACTGGACGCCCCAGTGAGGAAGGATGCGGTGGCGTAGCGCCATGACGATCCCGTCTTCCGTCTCTGCGATGAGTTCCAGCGCGCTTGGCAAGGCGCTGTCGGCCACCAGAGAGTGGTATCGCGTGACGTCGAAAGTTTCGGGGATGCCTCGGAACAATGGGGTGCCGTAATGATGGACGCGCCGAATGCGGCCGTGCATAGGCTCTGGCGCTGCGATGACGCGGCCGCCGTGATGCAACGTGAGGCATTGGTGACCGAGACAGACGCCGAGCACCGGTACCTCGGCATACGACAGTATGTCCATTGAGCTGCCGACATCTCGTCGCTGATACGGCGTGCCGGGGCCGGGGGAAAGGATGATACGATCATGGGGGATTTTATGAATTTCACGCCAGGAGACGGTGTTTGGCAATACAATAGCCTCTTGCCCATTCACCTCGCCGATCATTTGCGCAATATTAAACGTGAAACTGTCGAAGTTATCGATAATTAGAATGTTTTTCTGATGAAGCATCGAATATTCCTCCATGAAGATAGGAAAGGCTTGCTATCAGTTTGGACAGACTAGCTCCGCGCTGTTTGCCTAAGACGGTCCGTATTAGGTTCGTCTTATTCTAAATGATGGGCTTTAAAAGTGATGTGATGCCAAATTTTTATTCTTGAATAAATCATTCGTGATTTTTACCCATCTCCAGATGGCTTAATTACCTTACCACTTTTGTTTTGTCTTTTTGCATTATTTCTCAACTGTGCTGGAAATAATTTTTTTTGACATGGTATGGGAATCAACAAGCTTCCATTAAAAAGTGTTTTTCCTGTTGATTTTCTTTTAAATTTCTTATTTATAGTTATTTTTTATTATGTAAGGAATGAGGATTTTTCTAGAATATAAGTCAGTTTTATTGTTCGGTATAGATATCCTATGTGTAAAAATAATCCGGAAAACAGAATGTTATTAATTGCTGATAAAAAAGAATAATTATTATGTCTGTATCATTTCTTTCGTCATGGATAGAGATATTCGGTGAGCAGGTTATCGGGAAGGAATATTATAAAAAAGATTAGATAAAACAATGCCCGTCGAGAGCGTTGATTATTCATATTTGGTTTTTTATCGATTAATTTATCTTGCTCAGGGGAGAACACATCGTGATATTAGTCCCCTTTTTTTTCTTAAAAAAAGCTGTTTCTTCTTTATAAAACTGAAAGCGGCATAGTCTCGGAATATGGGTGAATAGGCGGGAGTTAAAATATGCAGCCCAAAGGGCTTACTCATTGAAAATGATTCGATAGTCGATGCTGAGTAAGAAATGGAGGTCTGGCATAAACGAAAAGAGAGATCCCTGTTCGCTGGACGAGTCCAAGCCGGGATAACACGTCAATAAGTCGTTGAGTCATGAGCTGGAGAGCGTGGCTGAAGCCGTTTCAGCGGAGGTATGTCAACCCTCGCAGGGTTGACGCTACACAAAGGCTGCTGGCGCGATAGAGATAGCGCCCGATATTTTCGGGCGTTAATGAACGTTGTCTTGCTGTGCCGTCAGCGATTTTCCAGTCCGGCTTCTTGGCGTTTGGCGCGAATTTCGGCTTCATTGTGGTGAATATAGTCACCCAGTTGCTCTAATCCTGCGCGTACCTTCTGCAATTCGGCGGCGTGCCGGGCCTTTGGCGTCACGGGGTTGGGGTGGGATGCGTCCCACGCCAGCGCCTGCTGAATAGAGGCATACCAGTTTTTGGGCGAGCCTCCGGCCCATTCGTTGATGGTCTGGCCCAGCGTAGCGTTGAGAGAAGCCATTAGCGCAGGCTCGCCGTCTGCCGGAAGGTTGGGGTTCGCCAGCAAATAGTAGCGAAAGCGCAGTTGACCGATGTAGAACCAGGTGACGGCTTTATCTCGGTCACCGGCTTCATAGAGCCGCTGGGCATACTGATAAAGTTCACTGGGATGGGCCTTCGCGAGCTGAGCGTCGGTCTCTGACTCAGCGGCGACGAGTATGGGATTGATCTCAGCGGCGAACGACGGGGGGCAGACACTGGCGGACAGCGCCGTCAAGAACAGTAAGGTGCGAATCCGATTCATGGAAACTCCTGTCAGCGCCGAATCGGCGGGGTAATTGTTATGGGCACGCGTCGGGACCTGACGCGGTAGCAATGCTGACTGAACAGTAGCAGAATTCCGTAAAAGGCACACGAGCGAGCTTCATCAATATCGATGCCCCAACCAATTAGTACCTCGAGTTTGACGCCACGTGACGTCCCGCCGATGAACAGTATGGCGATATTGGCTGCGTCTTGTGATGTCAGCTTGCAGGGCCGTGAGCAGGCGATGATCGACCCCGACAATACCTGCTTAACGCGATTGACGGGTTTCCCATTTATTCTCCGCGATCCTTCGACTCCGCTGGAACCACTGATGGCACCCAGAAGGGAAAACATCAGGTGACGTTATGGCACTCCTTGATCAGCTGAATGAAGTAGTGCAGCTCTTCCTCCTTTCGCTTTAAATAATAAATATGCGACATCTCAGCGGGCTGGTTAAGAAAAAGAGGCCGAGTCGCCAGGGGAATGTTCCGGGAGATTTCAAAGTTCATAAAAGAAGAGCAAGAGAAGGAATAACCTTTCCCGGCAGCGAGATATTCGACGACATGCGAGAAGTCGGGGAAAACATGGACTCTGGCGCGGGTATTTTCCATTCTGCGGTGCTGGATGGTTTTTTCCAGAATAGGGTGAGACAACATCGACGAGTGGGCGACGAGATCTTCATTCACGATCAGGGTCATGACATTTTCATATTTATCAATCACTTTTTGAGCACTAATGAGTGTACAGCTGTTGTTCATGAGCGGAATACAGGCAATACGTTCAAGATTATCCACGTATTTCGGGGAGGAGGAGATGAAGAAGTCGATCTCTTCCGATAACAGCTTGTTTTTGAACTCGGCATAGGAATGTTGCATGCAGAAAAGGTCGATACCTTTCTTGATTGAGTTCGAAAAAATGATTTTATAGAAACTGTCGTTGTAGGTATCCGTACCGATTTTCAGCTCACGAAAAAATTTGGTGTTTTTGGTGATCAGCTTGGTGATATTTTCGAGGTTCTCCCTGACGGGCAGCAGCTGTTGATAAAAGAAATCGCCTTCTTTCGTCAAGTTTATCCCTGAATTGGAACGATTAAATAGCCGGTATCCGAGAGAGTTTTCGAGATCGCCGATACTCTTACTGAGTGCGGGAGGTGTTACATGAATGCGTTCCGCTGCAGCTTTAAATGAGCCTAATTCCGATATGACGATAAAATGCTCAACTTTTTTTGAAAAAATCATATCCCACCTCTGTTGATTCCAGTGAATACAACTTATCTTCCTAATTGATATAAACGAAAATCTGTTCGTATAACCAGAACAGAACTTTTCTGTGTCCAGAGTGAATGAAATAGTGATTCAGTATCATCGGGTGACGAAATTTAGTGTACGTATTTTCCTTGCATTATCATAGGATTAATAGACAGCGTGTTATTGAAGGATTTTATGATCGTGAGAATAATCATGGGGGGTATTTCATCATTCTCAACTTAGTGACAAAAAATAATGCAATATGTACTCTTTCGCTCCGTGCTTAATCTCGATAGCAACATTTTGTGGCGGCATTCGGGAATATCCTGATGTTTTGTTTAGTTAAAAATAATTGTCTTTTATATTCTATACACCACTCTGAATTAATGGGCAAGCGCTGTGGCAGAGCAGGAATCTGCGGTCATACGCCCGAGCAGAATGCACATCGCTGACTTCGTGAGAGCCGCAGCGCCCGTGCTTATGGGGCGATATCGCCTGTCGTAATGCGTGCGCGGCGGCGTGAGTGTCGGCCAGCCAATATCACGGTGGTTTTATATCCGGAGACGTCAGGATGTCGCATTGGCGAAGAGATCGCTTGAGCAGGCGACATGTGTTTTGTCGCGAGAATCTTGCGCTAACACCATTTATTTCGAGAGTCTTATTTTTCGTTATGCGAGATAGTGCGATATTTTCTATTTTTTCAGGATGATATAGATGAAACTCCAGGATAGGTATCTTTATGTCAAGGCGGCAATTTATGGTGATTATTGATGACATTATAAATGGCGTAATAATGATGTTGTTGTTTTCCCAAATAATGTTTATTAATCACAAATGGAGTAAAAATAGGATATGAAATTATCGATAATAGACCGTATCTTCAGCGTTATGGAATTTATTACACTCAGGAACACGCCTTTCTATTTTCAGAAACTGGCGTGGTTTTTTTGAGCATCATGATAAAGGTTCGATGTCTACTATATTTAAATAGCAATGAATAGATATCACTCACAAGAGCATAGTGATCCCTTCAGCGTTCCATATTCGACGATGTCGACTTTCATTTCTGTCCACGTTCCAGCAGAGGAAGACGTCATTGGCTGTTTTCTATTATCCATCATAGCAACGGCATGAATGTGCCTTGGTTTTTTCAGACCTGCCGGTGGACAGGGCTAACACTCAGCGAAAGTATCCCCTTCGTACTGTTCGTTTGTCGGGACGATAGTCAGGTGGCGCGATGCAAGATCATCATCCGCTACCTAAACTGTAGGTCGTTGTATGCAGTAAATAGGGAATGCATTCCGCAGCGAACCGTGTCGTCAGAGAGGCATTGCGCATGCTGAAGCCCCCTCCAGAGGGGCTTGAACGCCTTCACTCATGTGGGCAACGTATCGTCATGGACCTTTCAGCATGTCCAGTGTCCAACATCGACGGCGTCGAGGCGAACGATGGTGAAATGCCGTCAGAATGCATTCCCTCTGGTGACTCAAACACGCAAATCACAGGAGATAGCATGAGCGTTAATACTCATCACGATCGGCGTTTGGCGGACAAAGTTGCCATCATTACGGGGGCGGCGAAAGGTATCGGACGCGCGACGGCTGAACTCTTTGCTTCGCAGGGCGCGCAGCTGATGCTCGCAGACGTGGATGCGGAGGGCGTCAAAGCGCTTGCCGCCCACCTGAGCGAGCAAGGCCATAAAGTCATCGCACAGGCCTGCGACGTACGGCATGAAGATGACATTCGCCGTACGATCGGCGCCACGGTCGCTGAGTTTGGACGAGTTGATATTTTGGTGGCTAATGCCGGCATTATTCCTGAAGCCACTCTGGAAGAGGCGACCGCTGAACTGTGGGACGAAACATTTGCCGTTGATGCGCGCGGCATGTTCCTGTCGGCTAAATATGCTGCCAGCGAGATGGTGAAAGCAGGCAAAGGGGCTATCGTTTTCCTTTCCTCTATTTCCGCTGCGGGCGGACAGCCGGGGCAGGCCGTTTATGGCCCCGCCAAATTTGTGGCGTCAGGCTTGACTAAGCATCTGGCGATAGATCTGGCGGGAAAAGGCATTCGCGTTAACGCCGTCGCGCCGGGCACGATCGATACCCCGGCCGTAGCGGGTCTGACCCAAGAAGGCATTGAAAAAGTGGTGGCGATGCATCCACTGGGACGCATGGGGAAACCCGAAGAGATCGCCTGGGGGATTTTGTTCCTGGCATCGGATGAGGCATCGTTTATCACCGGTGCCGTGCTGCCGATCGATGGCGGTTTCCTCGCACAATAAGAGACCGTGACGCGCTTCTGACGGGTTACCGCCGAGAGACGCCAGCCTCGTTCCCTTTGGGAAGCGAGGCTTTTTTATGCGCGGTTATCGAGAGTGGAGGATATAGAGCTTGTGTAAGGAGCCGCGGAAGGCAAGAGCTTTCTTCTGCCTTCTGCGGCAATGCTGGCGATGAGACAGCGCTGCTTTAGTCTGCGCCCACCCTCGAACGTTGCGTTGCAGGGCGGGACGGCGGGCGTTATTTTCCGCCGCTTTTCACTCGCGTCCAGGCGCGGGTACGAGCGCGGTCAAGCTTGGGTGACTTGTCCATGGTGATAAACAGCCGCGCGCGGACGGCATCCGACGGATAAATACCCGGATTGTTGCGCACCTCGTCGCTCAGCAGCGGCAAAGAAGCTTTATTGGCGCTGGCATAAAACACATGATCGCTGATTTTGGCAATGACGTCCGGGCGCATGAGGTAGTTAAGGAACTGATAGGCTTCGTCCACATGTTTCGCGTCCGCTGGGATAGCGAAAGTATCAAACGTGACCTGTGCACCTTCCTTCGGAATGCTGTAGCGAATATTCACGCCGTTCTTCGCTTCTTCTGCGCGCTGCGCTGCCTGCAAAACATCGCCAGACCAGCCGATAGCGACGCAGATATCGCCGTTAGCCAGATCGTTGATGTACTGCGACGAGTGGAAATAGCGGATGAAGGGACGGAGTTTAAGCAGGAGATCGGCCGCGCTTTGGCTATAATCATTTACATTGTCGCTGTTGGGATTTTTGCCCTGATAATTCAGCACGGCGGCGAAAACATCCTCCGGCGCATCCAGGAACGACACTCCACAACTTCTTAATTTTTCCAGGTTTTCCGGTTTAAATACCAGATCCCAGCTGTCTACCGGGGCATCTGCACCTAACACGGCTTTCACTTTATCGACGTTATAACCGATCCCGGTGGTGTTCCACAGATAGGGGACGGCGTATTGATTGCCCGGATCGTGTTGCGCGACCAACTTCATCAGATCGGGATCGAGATTTTTCGCATTCGGTAATCGACTCCAGTCCAACGGGCGAAATACGCCTGCGGTGCGAAGACGCGCCATAAAACTGTCCGAAGGCACGACCAGATCAAAGCCGGTGCTGCCCGCCATCAACTTACTTTCCAGCACTTCGTTGGCGTCGAACACGTCATAGATCACCTTGATACCGCTCTCTTTTTGGAAATTTTCCAGCGTATCCGGGGCGATATAATCAGACCAGTTGTAAATATGCAGGATCTTTTCTTGCGCGGACGCGATAGCGGAAACGGCTATCAGCAAGCTCGCAACCGTTTTAGAAAACCTTTTCATATAAAGGGTGAACATCCGTTGCTTCCTCCTATTGGGAGCGAATGAAACATTGACGAGCAGGATCGGAATTTTTTAACGTTGCACGACGACGGTTTGTAGGGTTTGGGCAATCAGGCCCCTTAAATACCAAGGGCGCGAGTGTCGTTTATTTTACCATAAGTAATTGTTTTAATTAATTATTTATAAGGTATTTCGTCAATAATGGAAAATAGGAAAAACAAATATCAGAGGGTGCGTTACGCCGTTACGCCTGATCCTTGAGATACCAACCCCACGGTTCTTCACTGACATATTCCGTAATCTGTTTCGTTTCCAGATAGTTGTCGAAACCCCAACGGCCGAGCTCACGTCCAATCCCGCTTTGTTGGTAACCGCCCCAGGGCGCCTGCGTGAATGTGGGCTGCGAACAGTTCACCCAAACAATGCCCGCGCGTAACGCCCGACTGACCCGTCGGCAGCGTTCTGCCTCTGTCGACATCACCGCCGCGGCGAGTCCGAAACGGCTGTCATTTGCTTGTTTCACCGCGTCTTCTTCATCGCGAAAGCGCCGAACGGCCAGTACCGGGCCGAAAATTTCTTCCGTCCACAGCGCGCTTTCCAGCGGAGTGTCTACAAAAATGGCGGGTTCAATAAACCAGCCCTGCGTCAGATGAGCGGGCCGTTCACCGCCGCAGACCAGACGCGCGCCTTCCCGTTTACCAAGTTCTATCGCCTGTCGCACTTTCTGGTACTGTTCGCCGCTGACCAGCGGGCCGAGCTGTACGCCTTCCTGCAGACCGTCACCGATACGGATGTTTCGCGTAGCGTCGATTAATCGCTCGATCAAACGTTCGTAGAGGCCTTCCTGCACCAACAGGCGCGAGGTCGCGGAACAGACCTGTCCCTGATTCCAGAAAATACCGAACAAAATCCACTCGACGGCGGCTTCGATATCGGCATCATCGAATACGATAAACGCCGATTTCCCGCCCAATTCCAGACTGACGTTTTTGATGTCCTGCGCGGCCGCCTGCATAATCGCACTGCCCGTCGGCACGCTGCCGGTGAAGGCCAGTTTGTCTACGCCCGGATGATGGGATAGGGGCGCGCCCGCTTCGCCGCCCAGACCGGTGACGACGTTGAGGACGCCGGCCGGCAACCCAGCCGCGTCAGCGATGGCGGCGAGTTCCAGCGCACCCAATGGCGTCAGCTCAGAAGGTTTGAGCACGGCAGTACAGCCCGCGGCCAGCGCCGGAGCGACTTTCCAGGCCGCCATCAGCAGGGGGTAATTCCAGGGGATGATCAGACCGGCGACGCCCAGCGGCTCGCGCACCACACGGCAGGTGAAACGGGGGTCTGGCAGGGGAATGATCTGTTCCTCGTCATCCAGTTCCTCGGCCAGTGAGGCGTAGTACTCGAAGCACCCGACGGCATCCTCGATATCCCACACGGCTTCCGCCAATGGTTTGCCGTTGTCTTTGACTTCCAGCTCGGCCAGTTCATGTTGACGTTGACGCAAGAGGTCCGCCATAGCGCGGAGGTAACCCGCGCGTTCTTTTCCGCTCATCCGCGGCCAGGGACCGTCATCAAAGGCGCGTCTGGCGGCGGTTACCGCCTTTTCGATATCGTCAGGCCCGGCAGCGGCAACCGTGCAGATGTGCGCTTCGGTCGAGGGATTAACGACCGCAAGACGGCCGCTTTGTATTGCCGGTTGCCATTGGCCATCGATGTAAAGCTGGTCATGCATCATGTTTGTCTCCCTGATGATGGTGAAGGTTCCGGTCAGCGGTAAAAGCCTCAGTCAGTCGCCATGGGGCGATGTTGCCCGTTGCGGCGAACGGCAGAAAATGACACGAACGCGTGGTGAGCGGCCGATGATAGGCGTGACGTCAATCCGCGTTTTCTGCGATTCTCTGCTGCAAATAGGATTTGGGTGACAGTCCGGTCTCCTCTCTAAAGCAGCGATAGAAGGTCGAGAGGGAGTGGAATCCGGCCGCTTTAGCGTCATCGTCGATGCGTTTGGAGGTATGTTTACCGTCATCCCATTGGGTTAACACATGACGAAGACGGAGCCGGTTAAGGTATTGGTAAAAACTGCATCCCATTACGTGATTGAGGAAAAACGAGATCTGATTGCGGGTGTAACCCGTGGCGGCGGCGACCTGAACCAGACTCAGTTCCGCATTCAAATGGGGGCGGTGCTGCGCGAAATATTGCTGGATGTCGTCGGCCATAATACTTAGCTGTCGGGCGGACAAGCCCAGCCGTTGCGAGGCCGCGCGGTGGTTCTGGTCGCTCGGCGAGTTTTTCCCTTGCGGTTGTGAAAGCAGCGAGGCGTATTCGTTGACGCGAATAATCACGCCGTCGCAGACCGTGACCACCTCACAACAGCAGATGATGGCTTGGCTATCGCTGCCGCTGAGCGGGGTCTGATATTGCAGGGTTGCCGTATCGCCATCGACACGCAGGCGGTCAGTATAATGAAGCGTATCCTCCGTCGTCGTCGACAGACAGGCGCTTAGGTAGTCGCGGAGCGCCTCGGGGGCGATGCGACATCCTTGAAAAAAGTCGTTGTACTCTACGGTGGGTGAGTAGAGGGCGAGAAGCCCGTCGAGGTCGCGTTGCCACCAGGCTTCGTAATAACGCATCATCACCTGCTGCGTGTGATGATTCGCCGTTTCGGGGGAATAGGGGGTCGTGCTTAATCGTTCAGGGGTGCGTATGCCATCATCCATAATTAATCCCATTGTAGATTCTTTCATTGAGAACCTAACCGATTTTAGAAAAAAACGCCGCCGTTTTTTGACATCTTTCAGGTGCCGTCAGGAGTCGAAGCCAATACCCAGAGCATCGAAGGTTTTCAGCAGCATATTGCGATGCCCATCCCGGTCCTCGCGGGCCAAAGAGTGAATTGCCGCCTGTACGCCGGCGAAACGCAGCGGTTCTGGTGGAAAGTGGATCGGGGCTCGGGAGAGCATGCGCAATTCGGTGCGCGGTGTTTTTTCTCCCGCGAGCTGGTCCAGCATATTCAGTGCGGCGAAACGACAGGCGGAGACGCCGAGTCCGGTATAGCCCAAGGCATAGGCAATCTTGCCGTCGGCTTCACAGCCCGTAAACATCGTCGTGCGTGCGGACGTATCGATGATCCCGCCCCAGGCGTGGCTGAAGCCGATGTCTTGAATGGCAGGGAAAACGTCGCGGAACTGTTCGGCCAGGCGGTTAAACGTTTCGGGACGTTGGGTCAGCGACTCGTCGCGGCGGCTGCCATAGTGGTAGATTGCGTCATATCCGCCCCACAGAATGCGGTTGTCCGCCGTTTTACGGAAATAGTGAAACTTATTGCCGCTGTCGGAGATGCCGTAACGTCCCGTCCAGCCGATATCGGCTAACTGTGCGTCGCTCAATGGATGCGTCACCAGCACGTAGTCGTAGACAGGGATGACCGTCGAAGCCAGATGGCGCAGCAACGGCACGGCAATGTTCGTGGCGAGTACGACCTGTTTGGCCAGCACTTCTCCTGAAGCCGTCCGCAACCGGACGTCTCCGCCGTGTTGCGTCAACGCGTTCACCTCGCTGTTTTCATATAGTTCGATGCCTTGTGACAGACAAACCCGTCGTAATTCACTGACCATTTTGGCGGGGTTGACCATGGCGTAGTTCGTTTCGAACAGGCCCGCTGTGTAGCGGGGGGAGTTCAGCTTCTCGGCCAGACTGTCGCCTTCCAGCCATTCGCACTCCAGGCCGAAGCGCTGATAATCCTGCTGCATCGAGCGTAGCCCTTCGATTTGCCAGGGCTGGCTCGCCAGATTTAATTGACCGGACAGCTCGAACTCGATTTCCATCCCAAACTCATGGAGGTCCGCTTCCAACTCTTCCAGATTGGTTTTACCCAACTCGATAAGTTTGTTTGCTTCTTTGGGCCAGCGATTGAGCGCGATGGACACCCCGTGGGAGATGCTTGGCGAGCAGAAACCGCCGTTGCGGCTGCTGGCTTCTGAGCCACAGCGTCTGGCTTCGATAATGACGATCTTTTTCTCGGGCCATTTGCGACGGGCCAACAACGCCGTCCACAGACCGGTATAGCCGCCGCCGACGATAGCAAGATCGCAGGAAACACTGTCTTGCAGCGAGGGCGCGGGCATCCCGGCGGTAAGGGTGTCCAGCCAGAACGGATAAGATTTTACGTCAGCAAATGCTTCTGGATTTGAATAGGTGGTCATGGGGGGCTCCTGAAACACAACGATTCTTTGTCTCTTTTGAGCTGAGTCTAAACACGCCCAAAAATGAAACAAAGACCACGGCTTTCCGTGCGGGTCCGCGAGAAAAAAACGGTGACACGACGGGAGGGGGAAACTGAGTCAGGAAAGTGAAAAATAGCTATCAATAATAAAGAGTTAGTGTTGCGTTAATGCCAAATAATGGCGCTATGGGGTCAACAGGAGGGGAAGCCGAACATATTGAAGAACAGGCGGTTTTGGGCTTAGTGCGACCATTAGGCAGGCAATTTTAGCACTTAGAATAAGAAATAATAAAAGGCGGATTAGTGAAAAGAAAAAGCAGGAATGGTGCGTTCTAATGGACTCGAACCATCGACCCCCACCATGTCAAGGTGGTGCTCTAACCAACTGAGCTAAGAACGCATTCCTGAAATGCTGCTGTCTGTGCGACAACGGGGACGGATATTAACGACCTGAACGGCGGCTGGCAAGGGGCAAATAAACCAAATTGCCGCCTTGCCGGTTCGATTGATGAGCTTATATCCAGTTCGCCGTTTTTTTCATCATTTCAGTGGCTTAATGCTCTGAACGCGCCAGCGTGACCGACGCAGGCTGGTTCTGTACCCAACGAATACGCAAACCCATCATAATGGCGGAAGCGGTCAGGCCAATGATAAATCCGCACCAGAATCCTGCCGGACCCATCGGCGTGACCAATAGATCCGTTAGCGCCAGCATGTAGCCGAAGGGCAGACCGAGCACCCAGTAGGCGGTGAAGGTGATAAAGAAAATAGAGCGGGTGTCTTTGTAGCCGCGCAAAACGCCGCTGCCAATAACCTGAATGGCATCCGACACCTGATAGATAGCGGCAAGCAGCATCAAATGCGAGGCCATCGCAACAACCTGAGGATTGTCATTGTAAAGCAAGGCGATCGGTTCACGCATTACAACGGTGAATATTGCCGTGCAGAGCGCCAGCGCAACGCCGCAAAAAATGCTGGTGCGGGCGGCAATGCGAGCATTAGGCACAGAGCCTTCCCCAAGCCGGTGCCCGACCCGAATCGTGGCGGCGACGCCAAGCGACATCGGCAGAACAAACATCAGCGAGCTGAAGTTAAGTGCTATCTGATGGCCGGCGACATCGATGACGCCCAGCGGCAACACGAGCAGGGCGACAACCGCGAACAGGCTGACTTCGAACAGGATCGCCAGGGCGATCGGCAGTCCAAGATTGAATAGCCGTTTGATGACGGGCCAGTCGGGGCGCAAGGGCGTGGCATAGCTGCTGATATCCTGTATCCAGCGGGCCCGGCGCATGTAGCCCGCCAGCAAAAACAGCATGGTCCAGTACACCGAGGCAGTGGCGACGCCGCAGCCGATCCCACCCAATTCGGGCATGCCAAGCTTACCGTGAATAAACACGTAGTTGATCGGGATGTTGACCAGCAGGCCGATGAAACCGACGATCATCCCCGGCTTGGTTTTGGATAGCCCTTCGCACTGGCTGCGCAGCACCTGGAAAAACAGGTAGCCCGGCACGCCCCAAAGCAGCGCACGCAGATACCCCACCGCCTTGTCCGCCAGCTCCGGCGACTCGTTGTGCATCAGATGAATGACTTTGTCGCCTTGATAGAGCACGAGCATGGTGACGACGGAAACCGCGGCGGCCAGCAGAAAGGCCTGCTGCCGCTGATGCGCGATGCGTTCACGCCGGCCTGAGCCGTTGAGCTGGGCCACCACCGGCGTCAACGCCATCAATAGACCGTGGCCGAACAGGATGACCGGCAGCCAGATCGAAGTGCCGACCGCCACCGCCGCCATGTCGGTAGCGCTGTACGAACCGGCCATAATGGTATCGACGACACCCATGGATGTTTGAGACACCTGCGCGATGATGACGGGAATTGCTAGCGTTAACAGCTGACGCGCTTCGGATAGGTACTTTTGCACGCGAACACCTTTTGTAGATCGACAGTTCGTCATTCGAGATGACGCTATCATCCTATTTATTTGAAAAAAGTGGGGTATTGTAATGTTCTAACAACATTTTACCAATAACTTGTCTATATATAGCGGCTAAACCTAGCAGGTAAAACTGTCTGTCAAACTACCCATATCACACCATATCGTGCAAACTGACGTTAGCGCTTTTGTCGCGGGCCTGAGGTCTGCGACATTCTCTAATCGAATTGGATTTGTAAAGAGGCAGAATTAATGTTTACCGGTATCGTTCAAGGCACCGCGCCGGTGGTGTCTATTGATGAAAAAAGCAACTTCCGCACTCATGTCCTGCAGCTGCCGCATGAGCTGCTGCCCGGGTTACAGATCGGTGCGTCTATCGCTAATAACGGCTGCTGCCTGACGGTGACTAAAATCGACGGCGATCGGGTCAGCTTCGACATCATGAAAGAGACGCTGCGTTTAACCAACCTGGCTGATTTGCAGGTGGGTTCTTGGGTTAACGTCGAACGCGCCGCGAAATTTGGGGATGATGTGGGGGGGCATGTGATGTCCGGCCATATTATGTGTACGGCGGAGATCGTGAAGATTCTCACCTCGGAAAATAATCATCAGATCTGGTTCCGTCCGGCGGACGAAACGCTGATGAAGTATATTCTGCACAAAGGGTTTGTCGGCATCGACGGGATCAGCCTGACGGTCGGTGAAGTGACGAAAAGCCGCTTCTGCGTGCATCTGATCCCCGAAACGTTACAACGCACCACGCTAGGCAAGAAACGACTGGGCGATCACATCAACATTGAAATCGATCCGCAGACTCAGGCGATTGTCGACACCGTTGAACGCGTTCTGGCGAATCAGAACCTTTCTCTTTCCGTGGTTCCTACGCCTTCTCAGGCCTGATCGGGATAGCAGGTTGGCGGAAAATATAAGCTCCGCCAACCTGAGTCCTCAACGTGGTGCGCGAATTCCGCCTTCCACGCCATTTGTGCTGAACAACACCTGCCATAACTGGATATTCCGCGCCCGGAAGGCGCCCGCACAGGCGTTCAGGTAATAGCTGAACATGCGCTGGAAACGTCCGGAATAGGCGTTGGCCAGCTCCGGCCAATGCTGATGGAAGCGTTCATGCCACGCCATCAGCGTGCGGTCATAGTCGGCGCCGAAGTTGTGCCAGTCTTCCATTACCATGTAAGGCTCGCTGGCGTGCGCGATATGCTGCACGGACGGCAGACAGCCGTTGGGAAAAATATAGCGGTCAATCCACGGGTCAACCGATAGGTCGGTTTTGTTCGCGCCGATGGTATGCAGCAGGAACAGGCCCTTGGGTTTGAGATTTTTGCGGACGACGCGGAAGTAGGTGTCGTAATTTTTGGGGCCGACGTGTTCGAACATGCCGACGGAGACGATGCGGTCGAACTGACGATCTAAATCGCGGTAATCTTCCAGCAGGATAGTGACGTCCAGATCCCGACATCGCTCTTGCGCCAGTCGCTGCTGTTCACGAGAGATGGTGACGCCAGTCACCGATACGCCATAGTGCCTGGCGGCATATTCGGACAATCCCCCCCAGCCACAGCCGATATCCAATAGCGTCATACCGCGCTGCAATTGCAGTTTTTCGCATATCATGCGCAGCTTGTTTTCCTGCGCCTGCTCCAGCGTCTCGGCTTCCTTCCAATAGCCGCAGGAGTACTGCATGTAAGGGTCAAGCATGAGTGAGAAAAGGTCATTGCCGAGATCGTAATGCTCTTTTCCGACGATCCAGGCTCGTTTTTTGGACTGTAGGTTGGTGAGACGGGCGATAACAACGCGGGCGATATCACTGACATGTTTGGGGAGCTTATTATCAAGCCCGGCCCGGAGTACGCGGTGAAAGAAAATATCCAATCTTTCACATTCCCACCAACCGTCCATGTAACTCTCTCCAAGACCGAGAGAGCCTTCTCGCAACACGCGTTTATAGAGGTCAGGGTTTTTCACCTGAATATCGAACGGGCGAGAGCCGTTAATGGCGATGTCCGCCGATGACAACATTTCTTTTACAATCTGGAACCAGGACGTGTTATGGGTGCCCAGTTCCTCCACATAAGATGAACTCATAACCTCTCCCTATCTTGCTGTTAGCGGTCAGCGCAAGAAACAGCTTAGATAATATTTACCTGTAGAAGGTGTCGGTGGACGTGATCCATCGTCTATCCCCCGAAAAAGGGACTGGGGGAAATTAAGAGAAAAGCCGGTACGAAAGGCATCTATCCGTGCCACAAAAGCCAGAGTAGGCAATATGTTATATCGGCACGATAGTAAACTGCTCAGTATGTCTTGTTCGTAGGTTATTGTCTTAGAAGACAATGACAAGTTTATGACTGCTTCAACCAGGGTACAAGCTTTAAATGGCTGAAGCAGGAGAAAAGGCGAGGGTAATTATTTCACGCGAAATAGATGTAATAACTAACGACGATAATCACGGAATGGGCCGTCAGCCACGGATCGACGCTCAATTAATCGCGGGTGAACTTCGATCACCTGAGACGTTTCCCGCTTGCTGGTAATTCGGTCAAGCAGCATGGCAAACGCGGATTGTCCTAACCGTTCTTTTGGCTGATGAATGGTGGTCAGCGCAGGGGTGAAGTAGCGGGAATGACGAACATTATCGTAGCCGATAATGGAGATATCCTGAGGCACGCGCAGCCCAAGTTCATCCGCGGCGCAGAGCGCGCCCATCGCCATGATATCGCCGCCGCAGAATACGGCCGTCGGTCTATTTTTCTGCGCCAAAATCTTCTGCATGGCTTGGTAGCCTGATTCCGGCTCGAAGTCGCCCTGTACAATCCACTCTTCACGGAGATCAATACCCGCTTCTTCGAGCGCTTTTCTGAACCCAAGATAACGGCCGCTGCCGGTATTGCGCTCCTGCAACCCCGGAATAGCCCCGATGTCCCGGTGGCCGCGTTCAATAAGGTATTGCGCGGCGAGGTATCCGCCTTCGAAAGCGTTATCGATAACAGTATCGGTGAAGTCGCTGTGTGCCTGGCCCCAGTCCATCACCACCATCGGGATGTGACGATAGCCTTCCAGCATCGACAGAAGCTCTGGCGGGTATTCCGCACACATCACCAGCAGCCCATCCACGCGCTTTTGCGCCAGCATGGCGAGATAGGCTCGTTGTTTGTCCAGATCGTTATGGGAATTGCAGAGAATCAGCGTGTAGCCTTTGGCATAGCAGCTGTTTTCGACTGATTCGATAATCTCCGCGAAATAGGGCGCTTCGCTGGATGTCGCCAGCAGGCCGATAGACTTGGTGTTATTGACTTTCAGGCTGCGTGCGACCGCGCTCGGAGAATAATGCAGTTCGTCAATGGCGGCGCGAACGGCGGCTTTAGTCTCTTCGGCGACGAATCTGGTCTTATTAATGACGTGGGATACGGTTGTGGTTGAAACGCCAGCACGTTTTGCCACATCTTTAATCGTTGCCATCTAAATGACTCCTAAACCTACTTCCTGCAGCAGTAAGTAACTTGTTAATCGTTTGCCTGCGCGAATTCTTCTCTTTCTGAAGATAGGTGTCATTCAGAAGGAGGGTGTCGACGGATATACCTGAAGATAGGAAATGATGCTCGACCAACGGAGTTCGTACAGCAGTAAACCGGCAATTCTGTCCGATCTGGCCTGAAAGTGGAAGTGTTTATTCTTATCCTGTAACGATTAACGCACCGTACTGCTGGAATGGAACAGAAAGGTCACTTTCCCATAACATTATATTCATCGTTTGAGTGCTGAACGTCGTCGGTTCCCCTATAATGAACCGGCATTGCGACCTTGTGTGTTGTGCTGAAAAATTGAGGAGAGAGTGATGGATACGAATTTGAAAATGTCGCTGTTGACGACGGTAGCGGCATTGGCGGTGATTGTTGCCTTTAGCTTTACCGCGGTATTTGGCGCATAAACTGTTCTGCCAACAATGGTGCTCACCGGACTTCTTTCGCGTGAGTACGTGGGAAAAAAGGGACTTCGGTCCCTTTTTCTATTTGCTTCAGTTCGAAAGATTGCCGCAGATTATCGGACTGTCTGAGGCATGACGACCCGACGTGCGCCTATGTAATGTTCCTGCCAATAATCTTCGCTGAGCTTGCTGATTTTAATATCTGATCCGGCGCGCGGAGACTGAATGAATTTCCCGTTTCCAACATAAACGCCGACATGATCCGCCGTCCCGCGGTGGTTGATACGGAAGAACACTAAATCACCGCTTTCCAGCTCGTTTTTCTTGATTGGCGCGGCATCACGCAGATGAAACATTTCATTGGCGGTACGAGGAATGGGGATTTTCACAATATCTTTGTAGGCGTAATAAACCAAGCCGCTGCAATCGAAGCCGGTGTATGGCGATGAACCGCCCCAGTGGTAGGGTTTGCCGATTTGGCTCATTAGCTTGTTCATCGCGGTGACTTTAGCGCGCTGCGAGCGTTGTTTATGCGCGGCGCTTAGCGTCAGACCGTCGGTTTCGACCACATCGTCTTTTCTGCTACGGGTGATACGACTGGCGGTTGTCTTTTCTTTTTTCATGCTTGCTGGGTGGGCCCGTTTCGACATTTTCTTAGTCGACGCCAGTGTGGTTAGGGGCCTGGATATTTTTTTGACGTTCTTTTGCGTGGATTGACGGGGAGAAACGTCTTTATTTGAAGTGGTGCGGGTCACTGCCGATGCATGTTTTACGCCGCGTTTGGCATTTTTGTTGTTATTGGCATCAACGGTGGTTTGAGTCTTCGGCGGTTTACTGCGGATTTTTTTCTTGTCTTGTGTGGATGTTCCGGATTTTTTAGCGTTTTTGGTTTCTTTATTTTTCTTCGTATCGGCGGCATCCGAGGGATCGACGGTGGATTTACGGGGCGTTATCGCCGGATCGTGGGGGGCCGATATCGCCTGGCTGAAAACCAAGCTGCTAAAAACCAATACGAAAAAAGTCGCAAGTAAACGCATTATAGTCTGACCGATGGTTGTTCTTGAACGTCCGATTTCCACAGTATTCCTCAAATCAGCATGATTACAAAGCGCGAATAAGCAGTTAATGAGTACAGAATAGTGAAAAATCGTTAATACGTATTTTTTTCTCGGTATTAATGCTTATTTTTGTTGATCATTTAACCGGTTACCGTTTCTAAAAACCATTCGTCGATAACCTTACAAAAGATGGCGTTTTTTGTGGTTATCGCTATCGTTAAAATGTGTCAGAGTAGTTGGGGTGAGCGTATGCCCTTTACTGATGCTATGGCTAGTGGCTTATCATTAGCCATCACGTGCTTTAAGGAAGCAATAGAATGACGACAACGACAATTGAGAAAATCCAGCGTCAAATCGCTGAAAACCCGATTCTGCTGTATATGAAAGGTTCCCCAAAACTGCCGAGCTGTGGTTTTTCTGCTCAGGCGGTTCAAGCGTTGTCGGCATGCGGCGAGCGTTTTGCTTATGTCGATATCCTGCAGAACCCGGATATCCGTGCGGAACTGCCTAAATATGCCAACTGGCCGACGTTCCCACAGCTATGGGTCGATGGTGAGCTGGTCGGTGGCTGTGACATAATAATCGAAATGTATCAGAGCGGTGAGTTGCCGAAGCTGATCAAAGAAACGGCTGAAAAGCATAATGCTCAGCAGCAGGACCAAGAGTAAGTCAGAGGTTGGGACGATGGCGGGATTGACCGCGCGTCCGGCACTGAATAGGGCGGCTTAGGCCGCCCTTATTGTGTCTAAATGAAGTTTAACGCTGAGCCTCGGCGGTATTGTCTTCTTCGGACTCATTAAGCGGCAACGGCCATCCGCCCATTTTTTTCCAACGATTAACCAGTTCACAGAACAGCAGCGTGGTGCGTTGGGTGTCATACAACGCGGAATGCGCCTGCGAAGAGTCAAACGGAATTCCGGCGGTGATGCAGGCTTTAGCCAACACGGTTTGCCCAACAACCAGTCCGCTTAAGGCGGCAGTATCAAAGGTGGCGAAGGGGTGGAAAGGGTTACGCTTGAGGCTGCAACGTTCGGCAGCGGCCATGAGAAAACTGTGATCGAAAGTGGCGTTGTGCGCCACCACGATAGCGCGATTACAGCCTTGATCTTTCATCCCTTTCCGCACCATTTTAAAAATTTCGTGCAGTGCATCGTATTCTTTGACGGCGCCGCGGAGCGGATTACTGGGATCGATGCCGTTGAAGGCCAGCGCTTCGGGCTGCAGGTTGGCGCCTTCGAAAGGTTCTACATGGAAATGTAGTGTCTGGTCCTGCTGCAACCAGCCGTTGTCATCCATTTTCAGCGTGATGGCTGCAATCTCAAGCAGCGCATCCGTTTTAGCATTGAATCCAGCGGTTTCCACGTCGATGACGACAGGATAAAACCCGCGAAAACGGGCGCTCAGTGCGTTCAGATTAATTTTCTCAGCCATCAGTCTCTTTTCTTTAGCAAAAATGCAGTGCGTATTATGGCAAACTTTTGAAGGGGATGCAGTAATGCGGAGGCGACGGACGCGGTGGCGCGCCCGTCAGTGGGATAGGTTAGTTGCCCAAGCCCTGGCCGGCATGTTTGTTTTCAATCAGCTCGATTTTATATCCGTCAGGATCTTCAACGAAGGCGATAATAGTCGTTCCGCCTTTAACCGGGCCTGCTTCACGCGTCACCTTGCCACCGTCCTGGCGAATGCGGTCACAGGTGGCTGCCACGTCATCTACGCCCAGTGCGATGTGCCCATAGGCTGAGCCCAAATCGTAGCTATCGACGCCCCAGTTATACGTCAACTCAATCACAGCGCCTTCGCTCTCTTCCGTGTAGCCTACAAAAGCCAATGAATAGCGGTATTCCGTATTTTCGCTCGTGCGTAACAGTCGCATGCCCAATACCTGGGTATAAAAGTTAATGGAACGTTGTAAGTCGCCAACACGCAGCATGGTATGAAGTAAACGCATAATTTCCTCTCATTCGGCTTTTGTCAGTCACCATCACCGTGGACCACGGAAAATAGTCTGCAAAGTATAGCGTTCATAAAACTTTCAGTCCAAATCATTATTTTTCAATGTGTTAACACTCTGTTTAATGAACGGAAACGTGCATTTGTGATTTTAGGGTTTTCATCGACAGAAGACTATCGGACCTGTTATGGTCTGCTAAGAATTGGGTTGCGGTTAGTCAATTACCTGAACTATTTTACGGATATCGGCAACGAATGCTTGCCTGCTATTGCTAACAACGGTTCAATAAAGGGATCCGATGAGGAGGTCCCGTGGCTGAGCAGCTCGAACTTTTTCCTGTACCTAATCCCTGTCGTGGTATCTGCCAAGCGAATGAACGTGGTTTTTGCCGCGGATGTTTCCGTAGTCGGACAGAACGTTTTACCTGGACTCAGATGAGCGATGCTGAAAAACAGAATGTTTTGAGGCTATGCCGACAAAGAATGAAGCGGTACGAGAGAGTAGAACAACCATTATCATCTACAGAGCCGGAACAACCGCCCTTGTTTTAATGTTTGTTGTGATGTTTAATGCCAAAAATTAAGTGTAAGATCATTTTTAATTAATTATTATTTGGTAAAATCTCTTGCGCTTTTAGAACAAAATTTAACTTCTTATTTTCTTTTCTATTAAATCAGAAATGGTTGCAATCCAGGGATATAACTTAGTCTGCTAATTATAAGGAGAGGTGATGGAATTGCCATTAGGATCTGATTTAGCTCGGTTGGTACGTGTTTGGCGCGCTTTGATTGATCAACGTTTAAAGCCTTTGGACTTGACTCAGACACATTGGGTCACTTTGCATAATATACATGAACTGCCCCCCGGACAGTCTCAAATCCAGCTAGCGAAAGCGATTGGTATTGAGCAGCCTTCATTAGTCCGTACGTTGGACCAGCTGGAAGATAAAGGGCTGATCACGAGACATATTTGTACACACGATCGACGCGCAAAGCGTATTCTTTTGACTGAAATGGCTGATCCAATCATTGTGGCGGTGAATGATGTTATACAACAAACGCGCAGTGAAATACTGGATGGCATTACGCCAGAAGAAGTAGATAAATTAACGGTAATTATATCTCGATTGGAAAAAAATATACTGTCATTACATGAGAGCCAATCCTAATTAAATGCATTTCTAAAATGGATAAGTAATAGAGAGTTATTTGCGCCATCGTTTATTGACGAGAGTTGGCTGAACGGTTTATCAACAATTAATTGAAGTGCCAAATCACCACCCCTATGGGTGGTGATTGTGTTTGTTTAGCGTTAACGAGGGGAAACTGTCAGGGTTCGGCCATTGTTTGCCATGGCTACACGTTGGCCCGAGTAAAAGCGGGTATTTCCTTGTTTTTGGACCACCATGATGGTGCTGCCGTCATCGCGGCGAATTTCGAGCTCAACGCCTTGAGTACGATTCGCTGCGCCTTCAATGCTCGACCCAGCCACGCCGCCTGCGACCGCACCCGCGGCCGTCGCCAGACTACGTCCTGCGCCTCCGCCAATGGTATTCCCCAGGAAACCACCGAGAACCGCGCCGCCTACCGCGCCGATGACGTTGTTGTCCTCACCAGCTTGAATCTGCACCGGACGGGTGGAAACGACCGTACCGTAAGTCACGGTTTGAACCTGCTTGGCTTCGGATGCGCTGTAGACATCGCCTGATAACGTGCTGGTGTTTGCGCAGCCAGCCAGTGTGACGCTTGCGATGGCAATGACAATGAAACGCTTCATCATAAAAAACTCCTAATGACTATGTCGGGCTGGCACAGCCGGGTGCCGGCGAAAAAGAGGTGTGTTTAGATTATGGTCTGTTCCCAGCGCCATTCCACTTTAAACACCAAGTTAAAACACTGCGCTTAAATTGATGATAAACACGCTACAAAGTTCCCGCTTGAACTGCCTGTCGTCATCATCGCGGTCAATTTTAGACGTGTTGCCCGGAATGACGGTATCGGAATACTGTATTTCATGTCATCAAAAAAGGTAACCTGCTTTTTTGATTGACTATTTCTCTAAGACTCTACGTTAGTGATAAGACTCACTTACTGTTAACTATAGGCGCAGGTAAGCAGACATGCAGTCAGGAAGATATATAGGAGTCATGTCAGGCACTAGCCTGGATGGCGTCGATGTGGTGCTGGCCGAGATTGGCGAAGGGCATGTGGTTCAGCTCGCCAGCCATTGCCACCCCATGCCGGAAATGATGAAACAGGCGATTCTCGGTATGTGCCAAGGCCAGGCGGTGACATTGTCAGCGGTGGGGCAGTTGGATACGCAATTGGGGAGGCTATTCGCCGAGGCGGTTCAAACGCTGTTGGCGCAGACTTCGCTGCGGGCCGGAGACATTACGGCCATCGGCTGCCACGGACAAACGGTGTGGCATGAGCCTCAAAGCCCGGTTCCCAGTACGATGCAAATCGGCGATAACAACCAGATCGCGGCCCGGACCGGTATCACGACGGTGGGGGATTTTCGTCGACGAGACATGGCATTGGGTGGGCAGGGCGCGCCGTTGGTCCCGGCTTTTCATCACGCGCTGCTTAGCAACGAAAGCGAACGGCGAGTCATTCTCAATATCGGCGGTATCGCGAATCTTTCTCTGCTGTTGCCGGGCCAGCCGGTCACCGGTTTTGATACCGGACCCGGCAATATGCTGCTCGATGCATGGATTCGCCAGCATCAGTCACTCGCCTATGACAAAGACGCCGTGTGGGCGCTGAGCGGCAGAGTACATCACGGGTTATTGCAGCGCATGCTGAGCGATCCCTATTTTTCGCTGCCTGCGCCGAAGAGCACGGGGCGAGAATATTTCAATCTACGTTGGCTTGAACAACAGCTGGAGTCTTTTCCTGAGATCGAACCGGCTGATGTCCAGGCCACGCTCGTGGAACTCTCTGCGGTCAGCATCATCCGGCAGATTACGCAGTCCGGTGGGGCCGAACGATTACTGGTTTGCGGCGGTGGGGCGCGTAACCCGCTCTTGATGCAACGGCTAGCGGCATTGTTGCCTGAGACAGCCGTTAGCCCGACTGATGCCTTTGGCATTAGCGGCGATGACATGGAAGCGTTGGCTTTTGCCTGGTTGGCCTACCGCACGCTCTCGGGCTTGCCCGGGAATCTGCCCTCGGTGACCGGCGCTAGTCAGGAAACGGTATTGGGCGCGATTTATCCTGCAATGTCCGACTAATCGGACTTTCCTGAGCTCATCCCATCCGACCGGTTGGTAGACTGCTTTCCGGTTCAACAATCACGATGGGAGATAGCGATGAACAGAATGTGGCTGGCGGGGATGGCGCTGGTGCTTTTGAGCGGCTGTAGTCAATTCAGGCATGCTCAGGATAACGTGATGCACTATCAATGTGGGACGATGCCGCTGACGGTGACCCAGACGCAGCAGCAGGGTCACGAGCAGGTCGCGTTCTTGCTCGATGGCGAACGGCTTCGCTTATCAGAGATCGCTGATAGCGCGGGAGCACGGTACAGCGATGATAACTATACCTTTGAGCGTACCGGCAATCGGGCTGCAATCCAACGAAACGGCAAACTGATCGTCGATGACTGTGTGCTGAAGTAACGGACAGATTGGGGGCTATCAACATTGAGATTTTCACCCGGCGGGCGCAGAATGATTTCACGTAGATCCCCGTTTGTGTGATGGAAGGACGCAATGACAACGGAAAATGAACCCTCACGTAATACGGTTGCGATAGCGCCCGAAGCCTCAGCTGTTCAAACTGATATCGCGGATTTACGCCGCGAATATACCCAGGGCGGGCTGCACCGTCGCGATCTGACGGAAGATCCGTTAGATATGTTCGAACGCTGGTTGAAGCAGGCCTGCGACGCTCGGTTGAGCGATCCCACCGCGATGTGCGTCGCCACGGTGGATGAAACGGGTCAACCTTATCAACGTATTGTCTTGCTGAAACATTTCGACCGTCAGGGCATGGTGTTTTATACCAACCTCGGTAGCCGCAAAGCCCAGCAGTTGGCCAACAATGCCCGCATCAGCCTGCTTTTCCCGTGGCAGATGCTGGATCGTCAGGTGGCGGTCATCGGCCACGCTGAAAAACTGCCGACGCTGGACGTGTTTAAATACTTCAATAGCCGCCCCAAAGACAGTCAGATCGGCGCGTGGGTGTCGAGACAGTCCAGTCGTATCTCCGCGCGCGGTATTCTCGAAAGCAAATTCCTGGAGTTGAAGCAGAAGTTTCAACACGGCGAAGTGCCGCTCCCCAGCTTTTGGGGCGGTTACCGCGTGCATATCGACAGCATGGAGTTTTGGCAGGGCGGTACGCATCGATTGCACGACCGTTTCCTTTATCAACGTCAGGAAAATGGATGGCAAATAGACCGTCTCGCGCCGTAACGGACGAAAACCTGCACAAGCCTCTGGCGCTCCCGCTAACCGCGCTTTATTCTATGGCGTTTTCTGCCGCTCACCGCGAACGGCGGCTTATTGTATAGCATCAGATTCGACGGTTATCCTTTGTTCCAACGTGGTTGGAATTATGGCACCAGTACGTTTCCCGGCGGCCAAACGCCGGGGATACGACACGATTTTCTATAAAATGGAGTTCCCAATGGCGAGTAGTAACCTGGTAAAACAATTGCAAGAGCGGGGCCTCGTGGCTCAGGTGACGGATGAGGAAGCGTTAGCAGAGCGACTGGCGCAAGGGCCGATTGCACTGTATTGCGGTTTCGATCCGACCGCCGACAGCTTGCATTTGGGGCATCTGGTTCCGCTGCTTTGCCTGAAACGTTTCCAGATGGCGGGCCACAAACCGGTGGCGCTGGTGGGCGGAGCGACCGGCCTGATCGGCGACCCGAGCTTTAAAGCGACCGAACGCAAGCTGAACACCGAAGACACTGTGAACGAGTGGGTGGAAAAAATTCGACGTCAGGTCGCCCCGTTCCTGGACTTCGACTGTGGCGAAAACAGCGCCATTGCCGCCAACAACTACGACTGGTTCGGCTCCATGAACGTACTGACGTTCCTGCGTGATATCGGTAAACACTTCTCTGTGAACCAGATGATCAACAAAGAGGCGGTCAAACAGCGTCTTAACCGCGACGACGTGGGCATCTCCTTCACCGAATTCTCCTACAACCTGCTGCAGGGTTACGATTTTACCTCTCTGAACAGCGCGCATGGTGTTGAGCTGCAGATTGGCGGTTCCGATCAGTGGGGTAACATCACTTCTGGTATCGACCTGACGCGCCGTATGAATCAAAAACAGGTCTTCGGCCTGACGGTTCCGCTGATTACAAAAGCCGACGGCACGAAATTCGGGAAAACCGAAGGCGGCGCGGTATGGCTGGATGCCAGCAAAACCAGCCCGTACAAATTCTATCAATTCTGGATCAACACTGCGGATGCAGACGTCTATCGCTTCCTGAAATTCTTTACCTTCTTGAGCATCGAAGAGATCAACGCGCTGGAAGAAGAAGACCGCAACAGCGGCAAGGCACCGCGCGCGCAGTACGTGCTGGCCGAGCTGGTCACTCAGATGGTGCATGGCGATGAAGGTTTGGCCGCGGCGCGTCGTATCACGGACAGCTTGTTCTCCGGCGCGTTGCAGGATATGACGGAGGAAGACTTCTCCCAGCTGGCGCAGGACGGGATGCCGACCATCGAACTGGAAAAAGGCGCCGACCTCCAGCAGGCGTTGGTCAGCGCTGAGCTGGTGCCATCACGCGGTCAGGCGCGGACGATGATTTCGTCCAACGCCGTTTCCGTGAATGGCGAAAAGCAGAGCAATGCGGAATACACCTTCAGTGATGAAGACCGTTTATACGGTCGTTACACGCTGTTGCGCCGCGGTAAGAAACATTACTGTCTGGTTTGCTGGAAAGCGTGATCGTTTTTGAAGGGAGCGCGATGCTCCCTTTATTTTTTTTATAACGGGAAAAATCGCAATACAGGGGCAAGGGTAGCAATCGTTCATGAAAAATATACTGTCGATCCAGTCTCACGTCGTCTTTGGCCATGCCGGCAACAGCGCCGCCGAATTTCCGATGCGCCGTATGGGCGTCAACGTCTGGCCGTTGAACACGGTGCAGTTTTCCAATCATACCCAGTACGGACAGTGGACCGGCTGCGTCATGCCAGCTGAACATCTGACCGAAATTGTACAAGGTATCAGCAACATCGACCGACTGAAGGACTGCGACGCGGTATTGAGCGGTTACATCGGTTCTCCCGAGCAGGGCGCGCACATCCTGGATATCGTTCGTCAGGTCAAAGCGGCCAACCCGAATGCGATCTATTTCTGTGACCCGGTGATGGGGACGCCTGAGAAAGGCTGTATCGTCGCCCCCGGCGTGACGGACTTCCACTGTAACCAGTCGTTATTGGTCAGTGACGCCATTGCGCCCAACCTGCCTGAACTGGAACTGCTGAGCGGACGCACGGTGCACAACGTTGATGAGGCGGTCTCGGCGTGTCGAGAACTGTGTCAGCGCGGTCCGAAACTGGTGTTGGTGAAACATTTGAGCCGCGCGGCCTACCGTCAGGACAGCTTCGAAATGCTGCTGGTGACGGCGACAGAAGCCTGGCATATCAGCCGCCCGCTGGTGGATTTTGGCGAGAAACAGCCCGTGGGCGTCGGTGATTTGACTAGCGGTTTGCTGTTGGTGAACTTGCTCAAAGTCGTTGCGCTGGAGAAAGCGCTGGAGCACACCACGGCCGCCGTATACGACGTCATGCTGATGACCAGTGAAATGAAACAGTACGAACTACAGCTGGTGGCGGCACAGGATGGGATCGCACATCCTCGCCATCATTTCCAGGCCGTCCGACTCGGATAAGGCGTTATCTGCAAAACAAAAACGGGGAACGCAATGCTCCCCGTTTTTGACTCCAGAACGGCTGACTCAGGTAATAAGCTCCAGTCCTTCCGCCGTCATCGCTTTTTCTACCGACGGCCGGTTCCCGACGCGCTCAATGTAATGGTTCAACGCTGGGAATGCGCTCAAGTCGAACTTCAACTTATGCGTCCAGCGGGCGATAGTGAACAAATAGGCATCGGCGACGCCAAACCGATTGCCGATGAGGTAGTCATGCTCGCTCAGCACCATGTTCAGGTAGTTGAACCGCTGCTTCAGGTAGCTTCTCATCAGGTCTTTATACGATTCCGGGGTGCCGGGGCGAAACAGCGGCGAAACCGCCTTGTGCACTTCCATTGCGATGTAGTTCAACCACTCGATGGCATGGTAATGATGGATCGTATCGGGAGGCGCGATGAGGTTACATTGCGGGGCTTTGTCCGCCAGATAGAGCCCGATGGCGACCGCTTCGGTGAGTACGCTGCCGTCGTCCAGCTCCAGTGCCGGGACTAAACCTTTAGGCGCGATATGCAGGTAATCCCGGCCTTGTTCCGTTCTCTTGGTGTGCAGGTCCACCCGTTCCAGCGTGAAGTGCGCGCGCGTTTCGCACAGGATGATGTGAGGAAACAGCGCGGAACTGCCAGGGGTGTAATAGAGTTTCATACGTCGTTCCTTCCGTAAAAACTGCCATTCGGTTCGGTGTGTTGTTCTTGTTGTAGGCTGTTGCATTATGGTGAGAAATCGTTGAGGCGTGATGTGCGTTGCCTCGCATATTATTTACAGTAAAAATTAATTCGCGTCTGCCTTTCTCCGCACTTATCTGCGTGCTCTTCGACCGATTTTTCTCTCACATTTCTCACGCGATACCGCAGGTAGCGCCGTGTTTTTAGCTCATGCCTATCGTTATAATAACGGCCGTTGTTATGGAAACGTTATTTTTTGTTTGTGTTATCTTTAAATAAAACCACAAACAGATGCCGGTTATTGTCTGCTGGCGGCCATCAGTTATGGCACTCCTGCCCGCTGGCGCGGACGTCCTGTTTGCCATCACGGCGCCTCGCAGGGTAGGTCCGCATTAGCCCGGAGGAAGCATGTCAACACAACATCGCACTGCCTGCATGGAAACGCTGACCGCGGGTCAGCACACCTATCATTTCTTTAGTCTGGCGTTGGCCGCCGATCGTTGGGGCAACATTGACGCCTTGCCCAAGTCCCTGAAAGTGTTATTCGAAAATGTTCTGCGATTCTACGACGGCGATAGCGTCGGTGATGACGATCTGCGTGCGCTGGTCGCGTGGCAAGTCAGCACCCACGGCGATCGAGAAATCGCCTACCGACCTGCACGTGTGCTGATGCAGGACTTCACCGGCGTACCCGCCGTGGTTGATTTGGCGGCGATGCGGGATGCCGTGCGTCGGCTCGGTGGCGATGTCGACAAGGTTAATCCGCAAGCCCCGGTCGATTTGGTGATCGACCATTCGGTGACGGTAGACCACTTCGGCGAACAAAACGCGCTGGAGGAGAATACGCGACTCGAAATGATGCGTAATCATGAGCGCTATGCGTTTCTGCGATGGGGGCAGAAAGCCTTCCGCCACTTCAGCGTGGTGCCGCCTGGCACCGGCATCTGTCATCAGGTGAATCTGGAGTATTTGGCGAAAACCGTCTGGTTTGAACAGGATGGGGAGCAGCGAATCGCCTATCCGGATACCTTGGTCGGTACTGATTCTCATACGACGATGGTGAATGGTTTGGGCGTATTGGGCTGGGGCGTCGGAGGCATTGAGGCTGAGGCGGCGATGCTGGGTCAGCCCATCTCCATGCTGATCCCGGACGTTGTCGGATTCAAGCTGACGGGACGAATGCGCGAAGGCATCACCGCGACCGATTTGGTGCTGACGGTGACCCAGATGCTGCGCAAACACGGCGTGGTCGGCAAATTCGTGGAGTTTTACGGTGATGGTTTAGCCCATTTGCCGCTGGCCGATCGGGCGACGCTGGGCAACATGGCGCCAGAGTATGGGGCGACCTGCGGCTTTTTCCCCGTCGATGAAGTGACCCTGGATTACCTGCGCCTGACCAACCGCAGCGAAGAGCAGATTGCGCTGGTGGAAAGCTACTCCAAGCGTCAGGGGCTCTGGCGCAATCCGGGGGATGAACCTCGTTTTTCCAGCCAGCTTGAGCTGGATATGGGCATGGTGGAAACCAGTCTGGCCGGTCCTAAACGACCTCAGGACCGGGTTGCATTGGCGGATGTGCCTGCGGCTTTTCAGGCCAGTCGGGAGCTGGATCTGAATACCAACCCGCCGTCGCAGAGCGTCGCGCCGACGTTCAAATTGGCTGGTGAAACGCATGCGCTGCGGGAAGGCGCTGTCGTCATCGCGGCCATCACTTCTTGCACTAATACCTCTAACCCGAATGTGTTGATGACGGCGGGCTTGCTGGCACGCAATGCCGTGGCGCGCGGACTGCGGACTCGTCCGTGGGTGAAAACCTCACTCGCGCCCGGTTCTCGGGTGGTGACGGAATATCTGGCTCGCGCCGGGCTCACCGAGGCGTTGGACCGTCTGGGCTTTAATCTGGTGGGGTACGGCTGCACTACCTGTATCGGTAACTCCGGGCCACTGCCTGCGCCGGTTGAAGCGGCGATTCGGCAAGGTGACTTGACCGTCGGCGCCGTGCTGTCCGGCAACCGCAACTTTGAGGGGCGCATTCACCCCTTGGTAAAAACGAACTGGCTGGCGTCTCCGCCGCTAGTGGTGGCCTACGCGCTGGCGGGCAATATGACGGTAGATCTGAGCCGCGATCCGCTGGGCGAGGATGACCAGGGCCAGCCGGTTTATCTGCGCGATATCTGGCCTTCTGCAAAAGAAGTCGCTGACGCGGTGCAAATGGTCAGTAGCGATATGTTTCGTCGCGAGTACGCCGAAGTCTTTTCGGGAACGGCGGAGTGGCAGGGGATCGCGGTCGGCAACGAACCGACTTATCGCTGGCCGGCGGACTCGACCTACATCCGTCAAACGCCGTTTTTCAATACGATGCAGATCGTGCCGGAGCCGGTCAAAGACATTCACAACGCCAGAATCCTTGCCATTTTGGGCGACTCCGTCACGACCGACCACATTTCTCCTGCGGGAAATATCAAAGCTGACAGCCCGGCGGGCCGCTATTTGCAGGCGAATGGCGTGGAGCCAGACGCGTTCAACTCCTATGGCTCTCGTCGTGGAAATCATGAAGTGATGATGCGCGGGACGTTCGCCAACATTCGTATTCGCAATGAAATGGTCCCAGGCAAGGAAGGGGGTTATACGCGACATATTCCCTCGCAGGACGTCCTGGCGATTTACGATGCCGCGATGCGCTATCAGCAGGATCAGGTGCCGTTGGCCGTGATCGCGGGCAAGGAGTACGGCTCGGGGTCGAGCAGAGACTGGGCCGCGAAAGGACCGTGCCTGCTGGGCGTTCGCGTCGTCATTGCCGAAACGTTCGAGCGTATTCACCGTTCCAACCTGATTGGCATGGGGATTCTCCCTTTGGAATTTCCGGTAGGCGTCACTCGCAAAACGCTGGGACTGAACGGGGGAGAGCGTATCGATATTGCTGGACTGACCGATTTGCAACCCGGCAGTACGGTGGCGGTGACGATCGTATCCGACGAGGGAGAAACGCAAACGGTAAATACCCACTGCCGGATTGATACCGGAAACGAGCTGACCTACTACCGTCACGGCGGAATTTTGCATTATGTCATCCGCAATATGCTAAACGACAAGTGACATTGTCACTTTGTGTCGACCATACGTACGTCCTCTTGTTCGAGGTGAGAAAATCGCGTATCACTGAGGCCGCAGGTTTTTACCATCACATCGTGTAAGAGGGAAACACAATGGCAAAGGAACATATCAGGCTGGCGGTGATGCTGAGCGCATTGAGCATGGTGACATCAGCGGTAGAAGCGGCGATCGTGCCGGCTGGCACCGTCTTAGCGGATAAACAGGAGCTGGTGCGCGGTAATGGATCGGAACCCGCGACGTTGGACCCGAATCGCGCGGAAAGCGACGTTGAGGCCAATATCATTCATGACTTCTTCGATAATCTGATCTGGGCGAACGATGACGGCAGCTTCAGCGGGGGTTAGCCGAGCGTTGGGAAAACAAGGACTATCAGGTGTGGACGTTTCATTTGCGGCCCGGCCTGATGTGGTCGGACGGCAGTCCGATCACGGCCGACGATGTGGTGTTCAGCTGGCAACGCCTCAGCGATCCGAAAACGCTATCGCCGTACCAATCGTTTATTCAAAGCATGCATCTGCTGAATGCCAAGGCGATTACGCGAGGCGAAAAAGGCCCTGAGACGCTGGGCATCAAGGCGCTGGATCCGCAAACGGTGCAGATCACGCTCGACCAGCCGCTGTCTTACTTTTTGTCGATGGCTTCGCATTATGTGTTATCTCCGTTGCCGAAAGCGGTGGTCGAAAAGTATGGCGACAGCTGGACGCAGCCGGGGCACTTTGTCAGCAGCGGGCCGTATACGCTCAGCGAATGGGTGGTCAATGAACGGCTGGTGGGAAAGCGCAATACTCGCTACTGGGACAATCCGCACACGGTGATAGACAAGGTCACCTATCTGCCGATCCCATCGCCGACCGCGGAAACCAATCGCTATAAGTCTGGCGAGATCGACATCACGAATACGCTGCCGCCCCAGCTGTTTAAGTTTCTACAGCAGTCGCTGCCGGGGCAGGTCAGAGTGTCTCCGTTCCTCTCGACCTATTTCTATAAATTAAATACCCAGAAACCGCCGTTTAATGACGCGCGTGTGCGGCGAGCGCTCGATCTGGCGCTGGATAAAAATGTGATCGCGGAGAAGGTGATGGGGATGGGGGAAAAACCCGCCTATAACTATATCCCCAGCGGAATGGCGGGCTATACCAGCCATCAGCCCGTCTGGGCTAACTGGACTCAGCAGCAGCGTATTGCGGAGGCCAAAAAACTGCTGCAGGAGGCCGGTTTCGGCAAAGACCATCCTTTGCGTTTTGAACTGCTCTACAACACGTCAGAAGCGCATCAGAAACTGGCGATCGCCGCCAGTGCGATGTGGAAACAGTCTTTGGGCGTAGAGGCGACGCTGGCCAATCAGGAGTGGAAAACGATGCTGGATACGATGCGTGACGGCCGTTTTCAGGTGGTCAGATCGTCATGGGTCGCTGACTACAATGAGCCGTCAACTTACTTCAATACCATGCGCACCAATGACAGCAACAATCAGGGTAAATTCAGCGATCCCGCCTTCGACGCACTACAAGATAAGGCGATAACAGCAGGTAGCCTGGAGCAGCGCAACGCTTATTACCATCAGGCGGAAGCGATTTTGCAGCAGCAAATGCCGCTGATTCCGATGTACTACTACGTGCGTAGTCAACTGGTCAAACCTTACGTCGGAGGTTTCAAAACCGATCTGATGGGGAATTTCTACACACGGGATTTTTATATTACTAAACACTGAGAAGAGGGCGTCAGGGACTTGCCCTGACGCCCTTAGGGCGCTATTTGCCTTCCAGCAGGTGGCCCATCTTGGCGGCTTTGGTCGCCATGTAACGTTCGTTTTTCGGATTTTGCCCCACAACCAGCGGCACGCGTTCGACGATGTTGATGCCCGCTTCGGTCAAAGTTTTTACCTTCTGCGGGTTGTTGGTGAGCAACCGAACCTGCGCGACCCCCAACAGCTTGAACATATCCGCACAGGGTGTGAAGTCGCGTTCATCCGCGGCGAAACCTAACTGATGATTCGCTTCAACGGTATCTGCGCCTTTGTCCTGCAAGGCGTAGGCGCGGATTTTGTTCAGCAGACCGATGTTGCGGCCTTCCTGACGATGATAGAGCAGTACCCCGCGGCCAGCTTCGGCAATCTGATTCAGCGCGGCTTCGAGTTGAAAACCACAGTCGCAGCGCAGGCTAAACAGCGCGTCGCCCGTCAGGCATTCAGAATGAACGCGGGCCAGCACAGGCTCGGAGCCGGAGATATCGCCATACACCAACGCAAGGTGGTCATGCCCGGTCGCGGTTTCTTCAAAGCCTACCATCAGGAAATCGCCCCACGGCGTGGGTAATTTGGCTTCGGCGACCCGTTTTAGCTGCATGTTAATCTCCAACATAAAAAAGACAGAGTGCATCCTACTACTTTTGCTCAAAACCTCTATAGCAGGCTAACAAAAGACCGGATGAATGGCGGTTTTTTAGGCTGGTGGGACTTATCAGAGGCAAAACAAAGCCTACACTTACTCACTTAGCCGTTGACGTAACCGAAAGGTATTTTACGTCATACTAAACGCCTATGCCTTCTTTTCTGGTAATATCGGAAAAATTTCATTGGTTTTATATCCCTCTGAATTATAGGGAGAATTGATGTACGGAATCACTAAAAGAGTCACCATTGGCGCGCTGTTGCTGCTAATAATGCCCCTTGTGGTCTGGCTGAGCGGTTGGCAATGGCATCCACACCTCACCGGAGGGTGGCTACGTGTGCTGTTCTGGATCACGGAAACGGTGACCTCGCCGTGGGGCGTGGTGACGAGCGTTGTACTGTCGCTTTGGTTTTTGTGGTGTCTGCGTTTCAGCCTGAAACCAGCGCTGGGCGTGTTCGCGATTCTTATTGTGACCATCTGCATCGGGCAAGGGGTGAAGTCGGCGATCAAAGGTTGGGTTCAGGAACCCAGACCCTTTGTGGAGTGGCTTGAACAAAGTCATCAGGTCGATGAGCGTCATTTCTACTCTTTGCCGCGATCCGAACGGTCTTCTTTGATAAAAAACCAGCTTCAAGACGATCAACAGCTACCGAAATGGTTACGTCACCACTGGCAGGCGGAGACCGGGTTTGCTTTCCCGTCAGGACATACGATGTTTGCAGCCTCCTGGGCGTTGTTGGCGGTCGGCCTGCTGTGGGCGCGTCGTCACTATATCACCGTCGCGATCGTCATGATCTGGGCTACGGCCGTCATGGGAAGTCGTTTGGCGTTGGGGATGCACTGGCCTCAGGACCTAATGATGGCGACGGCGATCAGCTGGTTGCTGGTTTTGGTCGCGACCTGGCTGGCCTCACGCTGGTGTGGTCCTCTGACCGCAGCCGAGGTTGATGCTGAGCAATCTCAGCAATCTGTGACGTTGTCACATAAGGGCGACATTTAAGTTTACTATGGCATAATCGGAACCCCTCAGGTCAATCGAAGAGGGGCTTTCCCGTGGCACTCCCACCGCTGTTTTTCTCGTGAGTTTCCCACGTCGGGGCGGAAGTGCTAACTTAAATGGGGTCCGATGCCATTTTTGGCATAATTCATTTATTTCAAGCGATATCACAGGAAAAAGACGTGAAATATTTGCTGATTTTTTTACTCGTGTTGGCGATCTTCATTGTGGCTATCACGCTGGGAGCACATAACGATCAGGTCGTTACCTTTAGTTACCTTATCGCGCAGGGGCAATACCGTCTGTCAACGCTGTTAGCGACGTTGTTTGCCGCTGGGTTTGTGCTGGGATGGGTCATTTGCGGACTGTTTTATCTGCGTTTACGCATTGCGCTAGGCCGTGAACAACGTAAAATCAAACGTCTTGAGCAGCAACTGCCCGACTCGGATGAGAGCAAAACGGTCTCTCCCGAGCCAGTGACCCACTAAGGAATGATTTTTTATGCTTGAACTGCTGTTTCTGTTGTTGCCCGTTGCTGCCGCATACGGTTGGTACATGGGCCGCAGGAGTGTACAGCAGGACAAACAGGATGAGGCGAACCGCCTGTCGCGCGAGTACGTGACGGGCGTGAACTTCCTGCTATCCAACCAGCAGGATAAGGCCGTTGAACTATTCCTTGATATGCTCAAGGACGACAGCAACACCTTCGAAGCACATCTGACGCTCGGTAATCTGTTTCGCTCCCGCGGCGAGGTGGACCGGGCTATCCGTATCCACCAGGCGTTGACCGAAAGCGCCTCTCTCAGTTTCGAACAACGCCTGCTCGCCGTGCAACAGCTGGGCCGTGACTATATGACGGCTGGGCTGTATGACCGTGCTGAAGAGATTTTTAATCAGCTGGTGGACGAGGAAGATTTTCGTCTGACGGCGCTCCAGCAGTTATTACAGATCCATCAGTCGACCAGTGACTGGCAAAATGCGATTGAGACGGCCGAAAAGCTGGTCAAGCTCGGAAAAGAACATTTGCGCAGCGAGATTGCACATTTTTACTGTGAGCTGGCGTTGCAGGCGATGGGCAGCGACGATCTCGAAAAAGCATTGTCTTTGCTGAAGAAAGCGGCGGCGTCAGACAAGCTTTGCGCGCGAACGTCCATCATGATGGGACGTATTTACATGGCGCAGCAGCAGTATGCCAAAGCGGTGACGGCCTTACGACAGGTGCTGGATCAAGATAAAGACATCGTGACGGAAACGCTGCCGATGCTTCAGGAGTGTTATCAGCATCTGGATCAGCCACTGGAATGGGCGATGTTTCTGAAACGCTGCGTTGAGGAAAATACCGGTGCGACTGCCGACCTGATGCTGGCGGATATTCTGGAAAATGAAGAAGGGCCTGAAGTGGCTCAGGTCTATATCAACCGGCAGTTGCAGCGGCATCCAACCATGCGGGTTTTCCACCGGCTGATGGATTTCCACTTGAGCGAAGCGGAAGAAGGGCGAGCTAAGGACAGCCTGATGGTGCTGCGCGACATGGTGGGTGAGCAAATTCAGACTAAACCGCGCTATCGCTGTCACAAGTGCGGATTCGCCTCCCAATCGCTGTACTGGCATTGTCCGTCCTGCCGATCCTGGGCCACCATCAAACCCATTCGCGGGCTGGACGGTCAATAACCTTCTTGTCGCAATATCTTGTTGGGTTAAACCCTTATATAGTTACAACATCCTGATTTCATCCCCTCACGGCGCCGAATATCAGCCCTGAATGCATTGTGGTTCAGCAGCCGCTGGGATTTGAGTGTTCGGACATGTAGAATGCGGCGGGAAATTAACGCTCAGTCTCTTGTCGAGGGGAGAGGCTTTCGCCGTGCGTTGATGTGCTGTGCGGCGTTTTCTCCTCGCGATGCTGAATACATATCGACACCTCGGGGGTAACGCCAGTGACAGGCCAAAACGTAACGCAGAAACAGAATTCCCACTCCTCGCCGATTCTGGTTGCCCTTGATTACGCTTCTCAGCGCGATGCCTATGAGTTTGTTGATCGCATCGATCCTCAAAGCTGCCGGTTAAAAGTCGGCAAAGAGATGTTTACGCTATTCGGGCCATCTCTGGTCAAAGCGCTGCAACAGCGCGGCTTCGATATTTTTCTCGATTTAAAATTCCACGACATTCCCAATACGACGGCGCGTGCGGTAGCCGCGGCGGCGGAACTGGGGGTATGGATGGTCAATGTGCATGCCAGCGGCGGCGCGCGCATGATGCAAGCGGCTAAAGAAGCATTACTGCCGTACGGCGCTGACGCACCTTTGCTGGTTGCCGTCACGGTATTGACCAGTATGGACGAGGACGATCTGCGCGGATTGGGGATCACGCTGTCTCCGGCCGAGCAGGCCGAACGGCTGGCGGTGCTGACACAGCAATGCGGGCTGGATGGCGTCGTCTGTTCGGCGCACGAAGCCGAACGCCTCAAACAGCGCTGCGGCGCCGCATTTCAGCTGGTCACGCCGGGGATTCGCCCGGTCGGTAGTGCGGCAGGCGACCAGCGCAGAATTATGACCCCAGAACAGGCGAAGCAGGCCGGAGTAGACTATATGGTGATTGGTCGTCCGATCACCCAGTCGGCCAACCCGGCGCAAACGCTGAAAGATATTCTGGCGACGTTAGGAGAGTGAATATGAGTTTTCGTGACGATAACCCACTGGTTTATTCGACGGAGAGCGGACGCATTGCGGAAAAAACGGTGCCCGCCGAACGTCCAAAAGGCGATGGCGTCATACGTATACAGCGTCAGACCAGTGGTCGTAAAGGTAAGGGCGTGTGCGTAATTACGGGTATTGACCTTGATGATGACGCATTGCAAAAACTGGCGGCAGAATTGAAGAAAAAGTGCGGTTGCGGAGGCTCGCTGAAAGACGGCGTGATCGAAATACAGGGCGATAAGCGTGACGTGCTGAAACAGCTGCTGGAAGCAAAAGGAATGAAAGTGAAGCTGGCGGGGGGATAAGCGCGGGCTAAATAGTGCTGGGCAGGTCCGGTGACGGAAACCTGCCCAGAAGAATTATCTTTTGACTTCGTGGCCGATGACGCCGCCAAGCGCCGCGCCACCCAGCGTACCGAGCGTACTGCCGCCGGTCAGAACGGCACCGCCCACAGCACCCACGCCTGCGCCGATGGCCGTATTGCGATCGCGTTTAGACATATTGGAACAACCGGTCAGGCTTCCTGCCATGACTATCGCAAGTACCGTAACTGCCAATGCCTTATTTACTCTCATGGTCTTCTCCTGTTGATGCCATCTTATGGTGGAATAAGCGGCGTATGACCGCTTTTTCATAAGAAAATAGGGTGCTGGCATCATGCTGTAAAATTAACTACGACTTACTCACTTTTTGTTACCTGAGACGCAGTATAAATATCGGCAGAATTTACGATAGGTAAAAACTCTTAATTCTAGTTATCCCATAGATCACTTTGTGCTATCCGCATCACCACTGCTTTTCGCCGCCATCTTTTCTTTCTTAATTGTATGTTTTGTAAGGCGACAACCTCTCAAATGAACAACGATAACCAGTGGCAACAAGTCACAATGTAACTGATAAACAAGGGCCGCCGTAGCAAGTTATGACGTAGCCAGGTCATCGCTTCCCCCTTGTCAAAGGGACTTACAAGTGAACTTAAGCATCATTAAGCGGTAGAAGGCGGAAAGATTGCCGCATCAGGCTCATGCCTGAATAAACATAAGATTTGTTAATTAATTTTGGGGGTTGTACAACATAAAGCAGGAGGGTGAGAGAAAAGGGTCAACCCGCCATAATAGCGGGTTAAATGCTTAGAAAGAACAATGGCCCCCTTTATGATGAGCGCCGGTTCCGCCATGAGGATGCTGCCCTTTGGGGCAGGCAATAGCTGAGACGGAGAATGTGCCAATGAGGGTAATTAACAACAGTGCTGCGATCTTTTTCATTATTTTTTCCTTTATTAGATTGCTGTGAAAGTGTGCGATTTTAGTATGCGCCGCTCAAGCCAGTCAGGTAAGCCTGATATTTGATCAGTAAGTAATGCTTTACCTTTCTCTGGGACACCGGGATTTTGCCCTACGAGCAGGCAGTGATGTGCGGGAGAGTTAAACGATAAGGCAGGGGCACGGATACGGGGCACGCAGAATGCTGCGATTAATCAGATCACGAACGTGTTCATCGCTTTTGTCTTGGTCAGAAGTATGACGATGACGAGGGAATCAGCAGTAGAAGAACGGGAAAAGGGAGTTGGTGGGGAGTAAACGACTGACGCCATCAGGAAGTCCCGATGGCGTCATGACGACTTAGGCCGCCGGTTTAGCGATGATGCTGCGCGTTTCGAGACGCACTTCCTTCAGCATCACATCCAGCTTATCGCTCTGGCGGTAGACGACCTCACCTTTGATGGTGACGGTGCCCGTGTCCTGACTGCAGACCAACTCGTCGCGGACGGCATGGATGAACGAGGCCGGGATAAATGCCGTCGCGCCGTTGTCCAGCAGACGCACTCGCAGGCCACCACGCGTAACGTCCATGATCTCTGCCAAGAAGCGTGCGTCGGTGCCAGCATGCGGCTTCAGATAACGAGCGTACAGCCAATCGCTGACGTCGCGTTCGGCCATACGATTGAGGCGACGACGTTCCGCCAGCTGAACGGTGACCTCATCCCGCGGTTTCTCAGCGGACTGGCCGGTGATAATCGCTTTCAACAGGCGATGGTTCACCATATCTCCGTATTTACGGATAGGTGACGTCCAGGTGGCGTAGGCTTCCAATCCCAGACCGAAATGAGGGCCCGGCTCAGTGCTGATTTCCGCAAACGACTGGAAGCGGCGCATGCGGCTATCCAGGAACTGCGTCGGCAGGGCGTCCAACTGGCGACGCAACACGCAGAAGCCTTCCAGCGTCAGTATCTGCTGCGGGTCGGCCTGAATCTCATTGCTTTCCAGAATGGCGACGGCCTGTTCTACCGTGACCGGATCGAACCCGTTGTGGATGTTGTAAATCCCGAAGCCCAGCTTTTCGCGCAGTACGATAGCCGCACAGACGTTGGCCGCGATCATGGCTTCTTCAACAATACGATTCGCGATGCGGCGCGGTTCGACCACGATATCCAGCACTTCGCCTTTTTCTCCCAGCAGGAAGCGATAGTCCGGGCGGTCTTTGAACACCAGCGCGTTCGTGGTGCGCCATGCGCTGCGCAGCTGCGACATCTTGTGCAGCAGGCGGATCTGAGTCGCGATAGCCTCGTTTTCTGGCTGCCACTCTCCCTTTTGCTCCAGCCAGTCGGACACTTCGTCGTAGACCAGTTTGGCGCGGGATTCGATCCAGGCGGCAAAGAACTGAATGTCGCTCATCGCCCCATCAGCGGCCAACGTGACGCGGCAGGCCATGACCGGACGGCGTTCCTGCGGGCGCAGGGAGCAAATATCGTCCGACAAGTGGCGCGGCAGCATAGGAATGTTGAAACCGGGCAGATAGTTAGTGAACGCGCGTTTGCACGCGACCGTATCCAGCTCGCTGTCGGCCGGCACATAGGCCGTTGGATCGGCGATCGCCACGGTCATTTCCAGCGTGCCGTCGCCGTTGTCGCGGACATACAGCGCGTCATCCATATCTTCGGTACTCGCGCTGTCGATGGTGACAAAATCCAGCGCGGTTAAGTCTTCACGCGTGAGTTCGCCATCATTCATCTCGGCGGCGTCGTGCTCCGGCGCGTTACGCTCCAAATTATGACGTGACAATGTCACCCACCACGGCGCCAGCGGATCGTCGCCAGTGGTAATGTATTCTGTGATTTCCGCATGGAAATTACGGTCGCCTTTGAGCGGGTGGCGGCGCATTTCTGCGACCGCCCAGTCGCCGTCCTGAATCTCGTGGTCCAGTTGACGCGCCACTCGGCAGCTGATCGCATCCTTGAGCAAAGGATGGTCCGGGGTGATCGACAGGCGGTCGTCTTTCTTCTGGACGCGGCCGACAAAACGGGTCAGAAACGGTTCGATCAGCGATTCCGGCTCGGCGATTTCACGATCTTTTTCGGTATGCAGCGTTGCAACGATGCGGTCGCCGTGCATCACTTTTTTCATGTGCGGCGGCGGGATGAAGTAGCTCTTCTGTGCTTCGGCTTCAAGAAAACCAAATCCCTTATCGGTGCCTTTTACGACGCCTTCTACACGTGGCGTCTTAGAGTGGAGTTGCTGTTTAAGCTGTGCAAGCAGCGGATTATCTTGAAACATAGCGTCCAGAAATGCGGTTAAAGGTGGTTTTAGCGGCACACAGTTTTACGCGAATCGTGCCCCGGCGGCAAGCGTTGATCGGGGGCTCCGGCAAGATTTGCCGACCGTGACGAGAGGGGAAAAAGACGGCTCCGGCGGCCGCATAAGCACGTATGCTTCTCATGCCGCCGGTGACGCCTTTCGTCAGGCTATCCTCTGCAGCGGTTGGGCATCGCTACGGGTCACGCGCACGGGAATCGATTTGGAGGTTGGGGTAAACGTCTGGTCGCCGTAGCTGGAGAGCGGAACCAGCGGATTGGTTTCCGGGTAGTAGGCGGCCAGATTCCCTCGTGGGATCGCATATTCGACCAGTCGGAAACCGCTGACTTTCCGGGTAATGCCGTCATGCCACAACGTTTCGATATCGACCCGATCGCCATCCTGAAGCCCCAGCGCGGCGATATCGTCCGGGTGCATGAACAGCACCTCTCGCTGGCCGTAAACGCCCCGATAGCGGTCGTCCAGTCCGTAAATCGTGGTGTTGTACTGATCATGGGAGCGCAGAGTCTGCAAAGTAAACGGCGCCCGCACGCCGTCCTGCTCGGGTACCACGCTGGTCGGCAGCGGCGCGCAGCTGAACGTGGCTTTCTTGCTTGGGGTGTTGAAGCGTAATTCGGCGGCGGCGTTGCCCAGATAGAAACCGCCAGGCTCTGCGCAGCGCTGGTTAAAGTCGGCAAAGCCCGGCAGGGTCGCGGCAATGTGGTCGCGGATCAAATCGTAGTTCCCGGCTAATGCCAGCCAATCCACCTTGTCGTTGCCCATGACCGTGTGGGCGATACCGGCGACGATGGCTGTCTCGGAACGCTGTTGAGGCGAGAGCGGTTGCCCGACGCCTTCTGAGGCGTGCACCATGCTGAAAGAGTCTTCAACGGTAATGTACTGAGGACCGGTCGTCTGAACATCCTGATCAGTCCGTCCGAGCGTGGGCAGAATCAGGGATTCTTGCCGACCGGTGGTCAAATGGCTGCGGTTCAGTTTGGTGCTGATATAGACGGTCAGATCGCAGCGGCCGATGGCGTCTGCGGTACGCAGACTGTCCGGCGCGGCGGCGGCCAGATTCCCGCCCAGCGCAATCAGCACTTTGATCTCATCCCGCAGCATGGCTTCGATAGCCTGAACGGTGTTATGCCCGTGTTCGCGCGGCGGGGTAAAGTCGAAATGCGCCGCAAGGCTGTCCAGCATCGCCCCCGACGGATTTTCATCAATCCCCATCGTACGGTTGCCCTGTACGTTGCTGTGTCCGCGGACCGGGCACAGGCCTGCGCCCGGTTTGCCCAACTGGCCAAACAGCAATTGCAGGTTGACGATCTCCCTGACGGTCGCCACGGAGTGTTTGTGCTGGGTGATACCCATCGCCCAGGTACAAATGACACGCGGGGAGTTCAGGTACAGCTCGGCGACATGACGCAGCTGCGCTTCGCTCAGGCCGGACTGTTCGACGATATGGGCCCAGCTCGTCGCATCGACCTGCTCAAGATAGGCCTCGACCCCGTCAGTGTGGCTGTCGACAAAAGTCTGATCGAAGATACCGGGCTCTCCGGCGGCCAGACGCAGACGCTGCGTTTCCAGCAAGGTTTTAACGATGCCGCGGACGGCGGCCATATCGCCGCCTAAGTTCGGCTGCAGGTAGGTATCGCTAATCCTGCCCGACAGCGGTGTCAGCATCTCTACCGGGCTTTGCGGATCGGTAAAGCGTTCCAGTCCGCGTTCGCGCAGGGTATTGAACGTGATCACGTGTGCGCCGCGCGCGGCGGCGGAGCGCAGGCTGTGCAGCATGCGCGGATGGTTGGTGCCGGGATTTTGGCCGAACACCAGAATGGCGTCGGCATGATTGAAGTCGTCCAGCCGTACGGTGCCTTTACCGATCCCGATGCTTTGTTTCAAGCCGGTGCCGCTCGCTTCGTGGCACATATTGGAACAATCCGGGAAATTATTGGTGCCCATCATTCGGCCGAACAGCTGATAGATATAGGAGACCTCATTGCTGGCGCGTCCGGACGTGTACAGCTCCATTTGGTTAGGGTTATCCAGTCCGTGAATATGATGCGCGATCAGCGCAAACGCCTGTTCCCAGGTGATGGGAACGTAGTGATCGGTGTGACGATCGTAGCGCATCGGGTGCGTCAGACGTCCCTGATATTCCAGAAAATAGTCGCTCTGGCGACGCAGCGTACTGACGCTATGGGCGGCGAAAAACTCAGGCCCAGCCGCTTTGCGCGTGGCTTCCCAACTTACGGCCTTAGCACCGTTTTCGCAGAAGCTGAAGGTGCTGTGGTTATCGTCGCCCCAGGCGCAGCCGGGACAGTCGAATCCCCGGGGTTTATTGACCCGCATCAAGTTTCGAATATTTTTGAAGGCTTCTTTGCTGTCCAGAACGTAACGCGTAGTGGCTTCCAGCGAGCCCCAACCTCCCGCGGCGCGGCGGTATGGCTTGATTTCTGGTTTAAATTTCATCATAGGATGTGCTGGCCATATTGTTTTTAATATGTGAATGGATTTTTAAGGAATTGGGGTTAGACGTTAAGTCTAGGATCGCCGGGCAGGAACGTCTAATCAAATACGGCAATCGCGAGATAGAGGAGGGTTATCGCAAATAAAGTGTGACCAAGGACGGAATCTTGATCTTTTTGTCTAGTTGTATATACAAATTTTGTTATTTTCCGGCTATTCCTTAATCAGAACGAAAAACAGGAAGGGCAAATAATGAAAGATCTTGGCAATAAGGTTCACGCCTTTGGTAAAGCACTCATGATGCCGATTTCGGTCATCGCCGCCGCCGGGATTTTCCTGGGACTGGCGGCGGCGATGCAAAACCCCGCCGTCACCGGCGATGCGTTCACCCACATGCAGATCCCGCAGCTCATCATCGGTTTTATTCGCCAGATCGCCGGTGCGCTGTTCGCCAACCTCCCGTTATTTTTCGCCGTCGCCAGCGCGATAGGTCTGGCTAATGCAGAAAAACCGACGGCAGCGTTTGCCGCCGTCATCGGTTTTATTTCTATGCACGTCGGGGTGCAGGCGACGCTCACCGCTCAGCAACTCACGCCGGTCAGCACCACGGTGGAGGCGTTGACGGCGGGCGGTATGGACCGTACCGCGGCGCTGATGTATGCCGCCGAGTTCACTAAAACGCTGGGGATTTTTACCTATAACATGAGCGTGCTGGGTGGGGTGATCGCCGGTGTGGTGACGGTCATGCTGCACAACCGCTTCTACACGATCGAACTGCCGACGGCGATCAGCTTTTTTGGCGGCCGCCGTTTTGTGCCCATTATTACAGTGGTATGCCTGCCGCTGGTGGGCGTCGGTCTGGCGCTGATTTGGCCGACCATCGGCACTGGCATCGCTTGGGTCGGGGCGTTAATTGGCCACAGCGGTCAGTACGGCGCGTTTCTCTACGGTTTCTCCGAGCGCATTCTTATCCCCACCGGGTTGCACCACATCCTGAACGAAACCGTGCGCTTTACTCCCATTGGTGGCGTCGCGACCGTGGACAGTCAGACGGTGGTCGGCGCGTTGAACATATTTAACACCTCGCTAACGCATCCCGGCGCGGTCAGCGACGAGGTGATCCGTAACGCCACCCAGTTTCTGGCCCAAGGCAAAATTCCCGTCATGATGTTTGGGCTTCCCGGCGCGGCGCTGGCGATGTATCAGTGCGCCCGGCCTGAACATAAAGAACGCGTGAAAGCGCTGATGCTGGCCGGGGGACTGGCGTCTTTCACGACGGGGATCACTGAGCCGCTCGAGTTCTGTTTTATTTTTGTTTCGCCCGTTCTGTATCTGCTGCACGCCGTCCTTAGCGGCCTGTCTTTCATGTTGATGTCTCTGGCCCACCTGATGATCGGCAATATTCAGGGCGGCGCTATCGATCTGGTGGTGTTTGGCATGCTGGGCGGGCTGAAAACCCAGTGGTGGTACGCGGTATTGCTGGGGGCGTTCTACTTCCTGATTTACTACTCCGCGTTCAAGTTCGTGATCAAACGAATGAACGTTGAGACGCCGGGGCGTGAGTCCGACGCGGCGGCATCGCCAGCGGCGGTGAGTGCGGATGAACGTACGCAAACCATTATCGACGGCCTGGGCGGACAGAGCAATATCGCCGAAGTGGACTGCTGTTTTACCCGGCTGCGGGTGCAGGTAAAAGACATCAACCTGGTCGTGGACAACACCCTGATGACGACGGGAGCCAACGGCGTCAAACGGGTAAATGAACATAACGTTCAGGTGATTTACGGGCCGAAAGTGGAAAAAATCGCTCAGGACGTCAAAGCGGCGTTGGGCGTCACGGCGTAATCAAACCTCAACCGGAAAATGGGAAACAGCGATGACGAAGACATACAGTATTGTGATTGTGGGGGGCGGGTCGACCTGGACGCCGGGGTTACTGAAGGCGTTGTGCAAACGACAAAGCACGTTTCCGCTAAGACGGGTGGTGATGTATGACGTGAACGCCGAACGGCAGGCGGTTATCGGCGACTTTGCCCGCCTGCTGTTTAGCGAAGAGTACCCGGCGCTGGATTTCGCCTACACGACGGATGTCGAAGCGGCGTTTCGGGATGTCGATTTCGTCTTCTGCCAGATGCGCACCGGCGGTTACGACATGCGAGAAAAGGACGAAAAAATCCCGCTTTCATTGGGCGTCATCGGTCAGGAGACCTGCGGTCCGGGAGGCTTCGCCTACGGGATGCGTTCTATTGGCGACATGATTGAACTGGTGGAGCAGGTGCGGGCGCGTTCGCCGCAGGCCTGGATTTTGAACTATACCAATCCGGCGGCCATCGTCGCCGATGCGCTTCGCGTCAAGTTTCCGGACGACAAGCGCATCCTTAATATCTGCGATCAGCCGGTCAATCTGCTGCGTTCCTATGCCCGTATCCTGGGGCGGGACGTCAATGAGTTCGAACCGGTCTACTTCGGTTTGAATCACTTTGGCTGGTTCACGCATTTGTACGATCGCCAGGGAACGGATCTGCTGCCGCAGTTAAAATCAATTATCCTCAATCAGGGATTCAAGCCCGCCGACGCGGAGCAACGCGATGCCTCGTGGCTGGATACGTATGCGGTGGTGGCCGACATGCTGCGGGACTTCCCTGACTATCTGCCGAACACCTATCTGCAATATTACCTGTATCCAGAGTACAAGCTGAGCAAGCTGGACCCGAACTTTACCCGCGCCAATGAAGTGATGGCGGGACGAGAAAAACGCGTGTTTGAGACATGCCGAAACGCGGTCGCCGCCGGAACGACCAAAGATGCCAGCGTGGTACACAACGATGCGCATGGCGACATGATTGTCGAAGTCGCCGAATCCATCGCCTATAACCAGCATCGTATCTTTGTGGTGATCGTGGAGAACAACGGTCTGGTGAACAATCTGGATGACAGCGCGATGGTGGAAGTGGCGGCGACGCTCGGCATCAATGGACCTCGGCCCTACGGCGTGGGCAACATCCCCACCTTCTATAAAGGGATGATCGAGCAGCAGTTCGCCTACGAACGCCTGACGATAGAGGCATGGTTTGAAGGGTCTTACACCAAAGCGCTGCAAGCGCTGACGCTGAACCGGTTGGTGGTGGATGCGAAAAAGGCGCGCAAAGTGTTGGATGCGCTGATAGAGGCCAACCAAGGTTATTGGCCGGCGTTAACCTGATTGCGCAAGCGACTAACAGGGCGACGGCGTGAATAAAGGACGCAGCGGCGCGTCGAGGGTGAAGGCATAACGCCGCTGATTGTAATAAACGTTGGAAAGCTCGAAGGGGTGCTCGTCAGCGAAAAAAGCGACGACGCTGGCACGCAGCACGGGTTCATCCCGTGCCAGCCCGAGAGCTTCCAGCACCTCGACGGAGGGAAGCTCGGCGAATATCTGCTTATGGCTGCCGACGGCGTCATAGCCTTTGGATTTGAGGTAGGCATACTTGGACTGATTCAGATCGCGCTCGCTCAGGTCGGGAAACAGAGATTGAATCATCCAGGACTGTTCATACACAAACGGCGTGCCGTCAATTAACAGCAGGCGCACCATGTAGTGGACCGGCGTCCCTTGCGCGATCCGAAGGGCTTGGGCGACCTCGGCGGTGGCCGGTTGCTGAGAGAAATGGCGCAGTTGGTTGACGATCTTGCGCTGCGTACTGTTGGCGACCTCACTGGAGGTCAGATGCTGGTCCAGCGGCAGTTGTACTTTTACGCGGGTGTCCGGCTGAGCAACGAAGGTGCCGCGTCCCCGAAAGCGTTCAACCAGCCCCTGTCGGACCAGATAGTCGACGGCTTTACGCGCCGTCATCCGTGAAACCTGATATTGCTGACACATTTCCGCTTCGGTGGGGAGCGGGTCGCCGGGCTTCAGTCTGTTGTCATGGATCTGACGGGTCAGGATCTGCTCAATTTGCAGATAAAAAGGAACAAAGGAATGTTTATCAATCATTTTTATTCTTCCCTCCCGTTCGTTTCAGAAGCGTAGATAGTATAGGGGGATAGTTATCTATACAAGTCTCCGCGTTTTTCCTTCAAGACCGCGATATACCGCAGAGAACCCTAAGTTGAATTCGTGCATCATGCTTCTAAAATGAAGCATGTTAAGAGGTCAACTCCGCTCATACTGTGGTCTGCGTTACCGTCTTCGGCGGCCTCATTCATTAGAAATACTCATGCGACGCCGATATTCTGGGGGGAGAGTGATGTCTTCGCTCGTAATGAATACCTTGCCGCGCGCGATTTCTGCCAGGGCCGATTGGCGTACAGAACGCATGGTTTTTTTCGGCTAATCAGCCAATAAAATCGGGCGCCAGGCGCGGCTCAGACAGCAGCAGTTTTCTCCCGCGCTCAACTTTTAGGAATGACGAAAATCGATATCAAACAACTTATCTATCTGTGCAACCTGGAAAAGGCTCGCCACTTCGGCCGCGCGGCTGAAGCAAGCTTCGTTAGCCAGCCTACGCTCTCCATGCGACTTAAAAATCTGGAGCGCGAACTGGGTCTGTCGCTCATCAATCGCGGCAATAATTTCGATGGCTTCACCGCGGAGGGCGAACGGGTGCTCGCCTGGGCGCGTGAAATGGTGTCGGTTTATCAAGGACTAAAGCTGGAAGTCGACGCCCTGAAACGCGGCACCAGCGGGCTGGTGCGCATCGGCGCCGTCCCTCAGTGTGGTATCGCGGTGCCGCAGATGCTGGCCGCGGTGCGATCCCTTTATCCTGAACTGGCTTTTCAGGTGTCGCTGTTCAGCGCGGATCGTTTGTTGGAGGCATTGCAGGCGCATGACGTGGACGTCGGGATCGGCTTTTTCAAACCCGCGATGCTTGAGGAACCGCGTTTTCAGGTCACCAGGCTGGGTGCGCCGCATATGGCTTTGTTGTTTAATCCGCAGCACTTTCCTGCGCTAAAAGGCGACGCGCCGCTCTCGCTGGCTGACATCGCTGAGCTGCCGCTGTGCCTGACGGACACCGGGCGCTATCTACGCGGCTATCTGGATTCGCTCTGGCAGGACGCGGCGGTGACGCCTAATGTCGTGGTGGAAAGCGGCTCGGTTTTGCAGCTGATTCAAAGCGTATTCGTCGGTCTGGGATGCGGTATTGTGCCGCAAGGCAGTCTGTTGCCGGAAATGACGCCGCAGCTGGCGTGGCGCAGTCTGACGTTGCCGCTGATGCCGCGTACGACGGCCGTCGTGATTGCCGAGCAGGGGCGATCAACGGCATTGGCCCAGCATTTTTTCAACGTGGCGGCAGCTTGGTTAGCGCGACAAAACGCAGGATATAACGGGGGAACGAGCAACGTCGTCTAAGGCATGGCAGGGGAAGAGCGAGAAAACAAGCGAGCCGGAAGGCTCGCTTGTCGGAGGGATTAATCCAGTTCCAGTTCGTTCATCGCAGCGATGTTGAAACCGCCGTCGACGTGCAGAACTTCACCAGAGATCCCGGCCGCCAGGTCGGAGCACAGGAAGGCGGCGGAGTTGCCGACATCTTCGATGGTCACAACGCGGCGGATTGGCGTCACGGCTTCGCAGTGAGACAGCATCTTTTTGAAGTTCTTGATGCCGGAAGCCGCCAGAGTACGGATCGGACCTGCGGAGATCGCGTTCACGCGCACGCCCTGAGCGCCCATGGCGTTCGCCATGTAACGTACGTTGGCTTCCAGAGACGCTTTCGCCAGACCCATCACGTTGTAGTTCGGGATGGCGCGCTCTGCGCCCAGGTAGGACAGCGTGACCAGTGCGGAGTTCGGGTTCAGCATCTTGCGGCAGGCTTTCGCCATCGCGACGAAGCTGTAGGAGCTGATGTCGTGAGAGATTGAGAAACCTTCACGCGTCACGGCATCGACATAGTCGCCGTCCAGCTGGTCGCCCGGTGCGAAGGCGATGGAGTGCACGAAACCATCGAAGTTTGGCCATACTTTCGCCAATTCGGTGAACAGCGTTTCGATGCTGGCATCTTCCGCAACGTCACACGGCAGAACGATGTTAGAACCGAGTTCGCTGGCAAAACCTTCTACGCGAGACTTCAGTTTGTCGTTCTGATAAGTGAACGCCAGTTCGGCGCCTTCGCGTTGCATCGCCTGGGCGATACCGAATGCGATGGAGCGGTTACTGGCAACGCCCGTTACCAGAATGCGCTTACCATTAAGAAAACCCATAGCAGTATCCTTGTGATCATTATTGCTGCGATCGCCGTTAAAGAATTATTAGTTAATGGCGACCGGTGTGAATAAACCGGGCGATTCTAGCATGAGTGATGCCAGATGTAATACTTTGGTCATCACCGCAGCGTCATGCCCGGACGGGGTAAATTAAAGAACGCCGCCGTCGCTTCTCCACGCGTCGGCGCTCAGTGCCTCGCCGAAGTGGCTGGCGATCAGGCGCTTGGTCAAATCGTGCAATGGCGCTGCCAAAACGTCTGCGGTGCTGCCGCGCTCGACGACTTCGCCGTTATGCATCACCAGAATCTGATCGCTGATGTGTTTCATCATCCCCAGATGCTGGGTGACATAGATGTAGGAGATACCGTGTTTTTCCTGCAACTCCAGCATCAGATTGATGATTTGCGAACGCATGGACATATCCAGCGACGCTAACGCTTCGTCGGCCACAATCACTTTCGGTTGCAGGATCAGCGCCCGCGCCAGCCCGACGCGCTGTTTCTGACCCGGCGCCAGCGCGTGCGGGTAATACGATGCGTGATCGGCGCGCAGGCCCACCTGACGCAGCGCCAGATAGACGGCCTTTTCCCGCTCTTCGGGGCTGAGCTGGGTATTCAGCCGCAGCGGCAATTCCAGCAGTTGACCGATACGCTGGCGTGGATTTAGCGCGTTGCCGGCATCCTGAAAAATCATACGGATACGCTGGCTGCGATAGCCGTAATCGCCATATTCCAGCGGATGATCGTCAATCACCAACTGACCAGTGGTGGGCGGAAGTACGCCCGCCAGCATTTTCGCCAGGGTCGACTTCCCGGAACCGTTCTCGCCGATAATCGCCAGCGTCTGGCGTTCGCGCAGGGTAAAGCTTACCGACTTGACCGCTTCGACGTGCTGCCGCCGGAACAGACCGGTGCGGTAGCGAAACGTCTTGGTGAGATTGCGGGCTTCGAGCAGGGTCTCGACCATCAGGATTCCTCCATATTGAGCGGGAAGTGGCAGGCATACCAATGGTTTTTCGCCACGATTAGCGGCGGCGTGATCATGCATTCGCGCTGCGAATAAGGGCAGCGCGGACCGAGACGACACCCGACGGGTAGATGCTCCAGCGACGGGATCGCGCCGGGCAAGGTATTCAAGCGGCTCTTATGCGGGAGCGCGCGGCCGAAGTCCGGCATCGCGCGGATCAACGCCTGCGTATACGGATGGTGCGGGGTGCTGATCAGTTCGCTGCTCAGCGCGCTTTCGACGGTCTGACCGCAGTACAGCACGTTGATGCGATTCGCCCATTTACTCATGGTCTGCAGGTCATGGCTGATCAGCAGAATCGTGGTGTTGTTGTTTTGATTCAGCCGCGACAGCAGGCGGAAAATCTGCGCCTGCGTGGTGGCTTCCATCGCGTTGGTCGGCTCATCGGCAATCAGCAGCCGCGGTTGGTTGGCCAGTGCGATGGCGATCATGACTTTCTGACACTCCCCTTCGGTCAGTTCATAGGGGTAACTGCCCATGATGTCTTTATGATCCTTGATCCCCACCCGGTGCAGTAGCGCGATGGCCCGGCGCTTACGCCAGTTGAAGCGCTGCCACCAGCGTCCTTTGTAGGTCCAGCCCGGAATCGACTGCACCAGTTGACGTCCGATTTTGGCGGAAGGGTCAAGACACGACTGCGGCTCCTGAAAGATCATCGACAGATTGTGACCTACCAGTTTGCGTCGCTGCCGGGGCGTGAGCTTCAGCATGTCGATGTTGTCGAAGCGGAAACGGTCGGCGGTCACGCGCCAGTTGTCTTTGGTGATGCCGCAAATCGCTTTGGCGATCAGGCTTTTCCCCGACCCGGATTCTCCCACCAGGCCGCGGATTTCGCCTTCGCTCAGGCTAATGCTGACGCGATCGACAGCTTTGACCGGCCCTTCGGCGGTCATGAATTCGATGGTCAGATTACGAATGTCCAGTAATGGCATACCTTTTTCCCACCACTATTCGGTTTGTGCCAGCAGAGAACGGCGCAGGCCATCCCCCAGCAGGTTGACGATCAGCACGCTCAGGGTAATCGCCCCCCTGGCAACATGACGGTCCAGGGCGCGGCGTAGACCAGCTCCAGCGAATTTCCCAACAGCGTTCCCCATTCGGTCGTCGGCAACTGCGCGCCCAGATTGAGAAAGCCCAGTGCGGCAATGTCCAGAATGGCGACCGACAGGGCGCGGGTGAATTCGCTGACCAGCAGCGGCAAAATATTAGGCAGCACGGCATACCAGATGATGTAGCGCGTGGACGCGCCATCCAGCCGTGAGGCAATGACGTACTCTTTTTCCAGCTCGTCATGCACGGCCGTGTAGATGGTGCGCACCATCCTCGGCAACAGCGCCAGCCATACGGCGAGCATGGCGTGTTCGAGCTTTGGACCGATAAAGGCGATGACCACAATCGCCAGCAGCAGAGAGGGGATGGACAGCAACGTGTCCAAAATATGGTTCAGGATGGCGGAACGGAGTCCATGAGTCACCCCCGCCAGCAGACCTACCAGCACGCCGAACAGCGCTGCGCACAGCGTCACCAGCAGCGCAGAGCCGATGGTCGGAGCCGCGCCGCTCAGCAGTCTGCTCAACAGATCGCGACCTAAATCGTCCGTCCCCAGGAAGAAGGAGACTTCGCCATAGTGCGACCACGACGGCGGCAACAACTGATAGCCGAGGAACTGCTGGTCTACGGCGTACGGGGCAAGGGTGTTGCCGAACAGGCACAGCGCGATCAGCATCAAAAAGCCGTAAAACCCGATCATCGCCAGATGATCCTGCTTGAACATGGTCCAGGTATCACGCCAGCGGCTGGGCTGATGTTTTTCGCGATAGATGTTATCTGAGAGCATACTTAGCCGCTTTGATTTTGTTTAATCTGATTGGGTTTTCTTCAAAAAAACCTTTCATAACAATGCATTGCCTTTTTTTGATGCTTTGAAGTGCTTTACTTATGTGTGGGTTGATTAGCTTCAATTTATGGTTTTTGTGTACACTCTTGTGTATACGGAAATCGGAGTGTACACATTGCTTACCAACACCAAACTAAGAAAAGCGCTCGGTAAACGCCGCGAGAAAGTAGAGGTCATTTCAGATTCTCACGGGCTAAACGCCAGGCTAACTATCTCGGGAGGCGTCACATTCTTTTATCGCTATCGATGGAACGACAAGCCGGCACAGCTAACCATTGGTGATTATCCGTCGATATCCCTCTTACAGGCAAGGGAACGAAGGCAGCAATTTCGCTTATGGATAACAGAGGGATACGATCCACGTAAGCAGGTGGCGTTAGAAAGGATAAAAAAAGTCGACGCAATGACGGTTCAAGAGGCGTTCGATTACTGGGAAGAGCATTACTGCAAGCCTGAAGGGCTAATCAAGATTCACAAAAACCGTCAGGATTTTCAAAACCACGTTATGCCCGTACTGGGAAGCATGGTCGTCAATCACACGACTAAAACCCACTGGCTAAATCTGTTTGATGGTATGGGAAGACGTGTGATTACTGGTCAAATTCTTAGCTTGATGCAGCGTGCCTTTAGATTCTGCCATAACAGGGGCGTGATTGACGTCAACCCGCTTGCAGATTTAAGACGGTCTGACGTGGCGATCGCTGCCGCCATGAAAGACAGAGTTTTATCCGATGATGAAATCCGAACAATTTGGAATGCCCTGGAGGATATGCCCGTACGACAGCAAATTGTTATGCGATTTCTGATGATGACTGGCTGCCGAAGCACAGAGATCAGGACAGCAAAATGGGAATGGTTTAATTACAGCGAAAAAACCTGGACGGTGCCAGGCAGTGAATACAAAACGGGTAAGACGGTGAGAAGGGCGCTACCTGATGCAGCGATAACCATGCTGAAAAGTCACCAGAAAGTTTCAGTGACTAAGCACGTATTGACCCGGTCACGTTACAACGGACCAGGTGATGATAAGCCCCCGGCTCAGCCAAACGTTTCATTCTTCTCTGCTCAAATAATTATGAAGACAGGTATGAAACAGTGGTCGCTTCATGATCTGAGAAGGACGGTGGCAACGCGCCTTTCAGAACTTGGCGCGCCACCACATGTTATTGAAAAATTGCTTGGTCATCAGATGGCAGGGGTGATGGCACGTTATAACCTTCACGACTACCTGAGCGATCAACACCAGTGGCTTAAGGTTTGGGTCCAGCACCTTGAGACGGTGATTGGTCATCAGTTGGAGTAGCATTAACCTCGTCTTCCCATTTAAGCACATCAGCCTTACGCCACCGTTTAGGGCTCCCTCCAATAGCTGGCTTGGGAAAAGGACGGCTGAAACATGCAGGCATCCGCGCTGGTGTGCTCCAAAAATAAAGGGTGCTACGAGAAATCTTATAGCGCGCCATAATTTCACTGGTCACCATAATTTCAGAATTGCTATGGATACTCTCTCCGCCATTAAAATCCATGATTTACCCCTTCTGTTGTGTTCGAGCCCGGATGCGCGATCATTTTTCCACTTATCGGATATTTATGGCGCACTATGGCCCGTATTGTTCCGCAGCACTGTGTCTCCCCGGCGCCATATACGCCGGAACATTTACTTTCCTCACGCCTTGATATCGTGATCTTTTCCATAATTCCTCACTGTCTTGCTTCTGAATCCACGACGCGCACGAAGTAGCAAAGCCAAAGCCTTGCGCTGAATTTACCAAGTGGAAGTGCTGTGATCGTCGCTGCGTGTTTGTTGACAATTGGTGTTGTGATTTGGTCGTATTCTGATGCTGGGTGGCCTTTTCTGGCGGCTATGATTTCATCCCTGCACCGTCTGGCGACGGCGCGGATGGCGTTCTCTATTTCAGGTTTCATGTCATGCGCCTTTCCCTTTCAGTTCGATACTGCAATCGCACTCATTTCCCCACGCGTTCCACCCTTCCACCCGCTGGCGGGCGAACAGTTCCAGGCGAGGAACATCACCCAATAGCTGAACCAGCAGATCACGTATCTGCGACGGTTTGGCGCTATGCTCCATGCGCGGCGCGGTAATGTGCTGGCAGATAGAGGCATCCAAGCGCTCAGGAAGACGCCCCCGGACGGCAAACAGACAGTCCTCACTGTTAGCGCGGGTCATATGGCCCATGCCGATTGCAGCGTTACCCTTACGGCGATTGGTCTTGAACCAGGTGAATCCCTTCATCGTCATCAGCCGGAATCCCCACATGTCCAAAACCTTGAGCGCTTCTGCTGGCTGCGTCGGCACCCACCACATCGCCAACAGGCATGAATCCTGATCGGCCAGCTCCCAAACGGGCAGGCGACAGATATCGTTCACAGTCATGACGGGGTATTTGTGCCCGGCGCCGCGCTTGCCGTCGTTCGCTTTATCGCGGTAGACCCACGGCGGATCGGCATAAATGAGTCGGTACTTTCCCATCACGCACCTCGCCGCTTCATGGCCGTAGTGCGCTTCTCGTAGTCCTCGCGGCAAAACGAGTCGCAGAATAGCCCCGGCGTCGGTTCTTCGCAGTTGTGGCAGAACCCAGTCACCGGCATAGGTTTGGCCCGGTTCGATAGGGCGCTCTGAGTTAACAGATCACTAAGTTCGTTAGCTTGGTCGACGATATCAGCCATGATGTCTCCGTTTTACAGGCAATAAAAAACCCGCCGTGGCGGGTTAGTAATGATGTTTTTTGATAAACGATATGGCGTAGTGTGGCCCTTCCTCAAGGACATACCATCCTCGCTCGTATCGCTCCATGTGCATCCTGATAATGCTGGGGGTTAACTCCGCCCCTCTAAGCCTCCTGGCCTCCCTGATAATGTCCTGAGTAAATACCACCAGGCGGTCGCGATCGTCTCTTCTAGAAACGGTCATAACCGCGCTGCTGATAGTGTTCTTGGTTCTCATGATTGGTCATTAATTTGGTGAGTGGAGCCGGGAGGGTAATGCATTTTACTGTTTAAATGAACAGTGATTGGTGGGTATTCAACCCTTCAATCTCTCAGAGTTTCAGTGAGGGTTGGAAGCTTTCTTATGATGCGTGAAGCAACCTTGTTTGCCCAAGTTCCAGCGTCAAATTCTAGATACCCCGTTCCCTCATCAACCCTGAAATCATCCGGACAGCATCCGGTGTCGTCGCAATACTCGTTCCATTCTTGTTGCATAATATGGGTAATATCACTACCCGTTAGGCGGACAATCTTACATGACTACAATTCTTCGATCCGCGCTAATAGCTTGGCGTTCTTCTCCCGCTCGGTTTGCTCCCGGCGGATATAGGCGTTTAGGTCATTAAGCATTGAATCCATAGCTTCGCGCAGCTTGTCATTCTGCATATCCCGCCACCCGAGTTCTGCGGCAATTTCCGACTTCGAATCCAGACTTTCTCGGGTCATTGCCAGCACGTGTCGATAGTAGTAACCACCTTCTTCATCGAGTGTCATAGCATCGCGTTCTGCATATTGCTTATCCGCTTTCATTTGACCTCCCGAAACTCGATAACCCAAACCCACGGATTAGCCTGCCAGCTGTCTGGGCCGTAGATAGATTCCCACAGCGCTGCAAAGTTATCATACGGCGTCGCGACTTCGCCTCCGCTGTCAGGGTCTGAATAGGAAGGCCGCCACCCGGAGAGGTACATACCCTCGGCGTTAGCGTCTTCTTGGCTGATATCCCGCAACCGCTCCACACGAACGCCGGTAATTTCCAGCGTAATGCGGCTGGCCCAGCGGGGCATGTGGATGGATGGAGTCCAACCTTCTGCAGGTTTGCTGCCATCTGGAAAATCAGCTCGGTAGTCGCAAAGCTCAGATGCAAGAGAAGTTCCGTCCTTTATTTCCTGGATCACATCATCATCAAGCCAGAATCCGTTAAACGTTTCGCGCACCCAAATGCGATCGCCAGGCTGGCCGAATGGGCATTTAGCCGGATACGTTCTGTCATTCCAGCAGCCCATTCCTCCGCGAGAACGAAGTACACACCCGCTCAAAGGGACTCCGGAACGATAATGGCCTAACTCCAGACCGCTGGAATTTAGGTTTAACCCTGGGTCGCGTGGCTTGAACTGAACCGGCCTCCGTGTCTGCGTCTTGCGACCGTCAAGGATGGCGCGAACCATCTCAGCATTGAAAATCATCCCGCGCTCTTTCATTTAACCTCCCGATTAGACCGAAAAATTAACGACCAAGACTGGATTTCATTCAGATACATACACATGCCTTTTGCCGTTCTGCGGACACCTAATTTGTTTGATTTACCTACAGAACGGCGGCATTGCCGTGTAAGTCGTCGGTTATGGGCGTTTACTACCTCAAGCCATCGATCCTTTGGCTTGTTTTTGTATGTGGCTCTAGCTTTATGGTGGCGAGACTCTCGTTCAATCCGCATGGCTTCGTTTAGTTGATGAAGATACGTTTTCTTGCTCATCCGGCCTCCGGAACCGTCAGTGACTTAACTAGAGCTTTAGGCTGTGCCCCTGATGCCATATCTGCACCCATGAAGTCGTATTCGCAGATGTAGTCGAAGTCAGTGTTTTCTGTTTCCGGATCGGGCTGATGCTTTGAATGCATGGTGGCTCTTTGGATAATCACACCCCAGCATATGGTGTCCGTTTCCTCTGGCCATCCTTCGGAGCCTGCCATATCGCGGCAGTAATCAAGTGCTTCTCCAGCGTCCTTAACTGCCATTTCGATAGATTCATGTTCCCGAAAGCAGCAATCAATGCCGTCATATGAAAAGAAACCTATCTCCCGGCCCGACAACGGAAGTCTTGTTTGCTGTAGTGCCTTACCATCTTCTACCAGCGCGTCCCGCTGTGCCGTCAACTCCTGCACCATGGCGCGCAGGGTTTCGTTGTCCGCCAGCAGGTCTGTTAACTTGGTGATCACCTGTAGGCTAAGCGGGCCATCGCCGTTCAAACCCAGCGCATCTGAAACGTTATTGATGCTCAGCGTTGCCGCTGAAAGGTTTGTTGTTAATTCGATAATTGAAGGCTGCATAATTCTTTCTCCACGCTGTTTTCAGGTTGAGTTAATCCCTCACCGTTAGGCGATGTGGTTAGGTTTAAGGGGGAGGGATTACTAAAAGGTGATTACTGCTGTTCGGCTTCGTTGATCTCAGATTGGCGGATCAGGTAAACGTCGGTTGCCTTGTCCAGAAGCTCTGTAGTGCCAGCCAATTTCTTAGCGGCATATGTGTAGAACTTGTCCAGCTCCGCATTTGATTTCGCGTTACCGGCCGCCGAGGTGAAGTCGAGTAGAAGTTCGTCAGGTGTTCTTTCCTGTTTAGTTGCTGGCTCTTCGTCCTGCTTTTCATCTGCTTCAACCGGTTTTGAGTTGATGATGTTGTTTAGGTCTGCGCGGCTGCGAGCTGGCGTGATATCGCGTTCAACACGCGGCTTCTGCTCGAATTCATCCGGCGTGTAAACACCGAGAATGACGTCAGGGCAGTAGAGGCGAGCCCATCGCTTTACACCAAGGTAGGCAAGCTGCTGCTTCGGATCGCTACCCCAAAGAGTTGAGTTTCTCACCTGAGCCTGAGACAGCAAGAGCTCCAAAACGCGTGGTTCATCCTCCCCCTTAAGCGTGGCCCATACCTTAACGCCACATCCTTTCTCGTCCGCCATAGTCCAGTTAGGGGCAATGTATTTATTCCCTTTTTGGGATGTCTTCTCTGTGAACTTTCCTACAACATTTTCCCACGGGCCGAACCACTCATAATGCAACCGATCTTTAGTTGGCGACATTGACGTGATCACCGCATTAACCAGTTGAGCTTCATAGCCGAGAGTGCCATTAATTACGTGAGTCTTTTGTGCCACTGCGAACGGGTTCATCCCCCACTGCGCAGCTTGCAAAGCCACAGCAAGGCAATCAGCCGGTTTGCCCGCTAAATGAGCTGGGACTGTCGTGCGTCCCTGCGCCATAACCTCAGCGAACGCCTGTAACTTTTGCAATCCTGCTGGGCTGAAGATGGCTGCTTTTGTGTCAGCCTCATTCGATGGCGCTTGGATGATTTCGTTGCTCATACGTTTTCCTTTCTCTTTGCCCAATAGGGTCGAGTTAATTCTTCAATGCCGCCCCAGTTACCGGTCTGCATGCATTCGTGATAGGTGGATAAATCCCGACGGAACAGGTCGTGACCAACAGCCACGTCCTCGTCATTTAGTTGGTAAACGCGAACTGGGTACCTGCCGCATTCAATCGATTCGCTTACAGCGAGAAAAACAAACATGGGGTATTCGCCAAAATGGTTAAGGAATCCATTGCGGTAGTAGGCGTCTTGCACGTGATATCGGAACTCCTCAACATGCCGGGCGAACCGGCTCATATCGGCAACCTTTTTGACGTCAACGATCACAGGTTGATTTGCAAGGAACTTGTCAGGGCGGATGCGGCAAAGCTCTCCGGTATCGCTGTCGTTCCAGTAGATGGATGCTTCTTGGTGTCCTTCTGCCTCAAGGAGCCATCTTGCTGGTGGGTAAGCCATCGCGCTGTCACGCATCAGGTTAAGTTTTCTGTCCTGTTCGGCATCCATCACCGTTTTTCCAGAGCCCTCACAGTCTTTAAGAAAGGCTTTTTCGCTTGCCTTTCCTTCGGTTGTTCTGCGATTGAATTCAGGGGCCACAATGAACCTTTTTTCGAACTCTTCAGGCTCAAGCAACAAGCAGTGCAGGGCGGTCCCCATATCCAATGCTTTGGTTTTTTCATCATCAACCGGCGCCACCTTGCGCCACTGGAAAACTGCTGGGTTTATGGCGATATCGTCGAGCTGGGATTTACTGATACCGGGCCCGCTGTGGTAGTCCTCATTACTGATTTCGTAATAAATACCTGGCTCCATCACGCAGCCCCCCGTTCAAGCAGGCGAAGTTCCAGCTTGTATTCATCGTTCATTCTCTTATCACGCTCTAACCGGCATAAAGCAAAGTGATAGCAGACGTCCTGCGTGTAATCGTTGGTGATGTCGTGATAGCCCTCTACCTCTATAGCTTCGCTAATGAAGTCCGTGGACTCATTGAGAATTTCACGCCACATGTGCTCGACTGCCAGCCGGTTAAGTTGGCTCATGTACTCCTCTGCGTACGCATCAACCACTTCACGCGATTCGGTAGATAGCTTTGATAAACGCTTGTCGAGAATGTCCATTACGGCTGCCCCTTCTGGCTGAGGAAATCAACGATGATCTGCAACAGAGACTTGCGTGGCGGCGGGGTGAAGCTGGCGCCCGAAAGCACATTGCTATGGTGGAATTGGATATATTTACGTGCGTCGAAACCGGAGCCACCCACACGGGCAGCCCCAACAAATGAATGTTGCATGGGTAACTCCTGAAAATGATTAGTAGTTGATGGTGACGTGAGGGATTGAGTTGCTCATAAGAGCCTTCAGCGTTGCTATAGCCTGTTCACGCGTTAAACCCGCGTGTTCTAACAGGCCTTTCACAACATCGGTGCCGACGGCCTTGCGATGGGCTTCATTGGCTGCACGTTTTTCTGCTTCATCAGCAATGCGCTTCTCTTCAGCCAAGCGGGTAGCTTCTGCCTGCTCTGCACGTTGGCGCTCTTCAGTAATGGCTTCCTGCTTTTCACGTTCTGCGCGCTGCTCAGCTTCGATGCGCTGTTGTTCTGCGCGGGCGGCAGCTTCTTTAGCTTCTCGCTCGGCCTGTTCAGCCTGAGCTTTAAGCGCTGCTTCTCGCGCTGCCGCCGCATCACGCTCACGTTGCGCCTCCTGCGCTGCTTCTAGCTGGGCTTTTTCTACTGCCAGCCGTTTTAACTCTTCTTCCTGCTCTTTTCGCTTCCGTTCTTCCTCAGCTTTTGCCTCAGCGGCATCCCGGTCGAATTTGTCGTTTAGGAGAAGGGCGATTTCGTGATCTAACTCGAACCTTTCCAGAGCCGCTTTCTCGTGCGCTTCATTCATTTCCAGCGCTTCTTCGTGCCAAGCAAGCATCTGTTCTTCTGCTTTGATTCTCTCCTGCTCGGCTTCCCACTCAGATAGCGGGCGGCGAATTTCATCGCGGAGTTCATCGCATTTAGTTACCCAGCGGCGTAGTTCTGCTTCAGCAGGCTTTACTGCCTCTTTCAGGTGGCGAAGATAATCGCGGCCCGGCTTTTCTACGGCCGTTTTACTGCGGGAAACCTTTGCTGCTAAAGACGCAATTCTTTGGCGGCCTTTCGCTGTCGTCAAATCCGGGACTTCGTTAACCTGACTACGAATTTGCTCAAGAAAAGGATCAAGGCCATTCGGGACATACAGCGCAGGAGCTTGCTCTTTGCTGATTTCAATCAAAGATAATTCTTCCGACTCACTCATATTCATATCCTTTGGGCATAAAAAAGCCCTCCGTAGAGGGCTATAGGGTGGGTAACATCGTAAGCCGCTATCGTGATAACGGCTTGGGCTGTCACTCATCTCGTCTTAAACATCCACCATCAGATGCTCCAAACTCGAGGTCTGTAATGTCGATGCAGTCATCGTCGTTTGAATAAATATTTCCGTGATACAAGTTGCTTACACCTCGACCTTGCAAATATGCTTTATGCTGTCCGTTTCCAGCTTCCTGTTTTTTTGCCTTGCAAGATTTAGAGCAGAATCTTGCCCATCCACGCTTTCTATCCGCAATTCTTGCTGAGAAGTCTTGTTTGCAGTACTTACATTTAACTGTGACCATCACCCCTCCAAATAAAATTGCCTAACCAGCGATCTAATCTGGTCATAGTTAAAAACGTCACCGCTATGGGCGACACCGGTTCGCTCAGGCTTCAGGCGAAATAAATACCCGCATGCAAGCCTGACGACCCGATAGCGTTCTCCATTCACTTGAATCATGATTAATCCGCTACTTGAACAAATTCACCATTTTCATTCACGGTGTAGGCCACATTGGGTTTGATGTTGTTTTCGCCCACGTAGGCAACTGCAAACCGTGTCCGGTCACCGTCGTGGTAGGCGATAGAGGCGCAACCACCTTCTCCCAGAACAATTTTAGATACCGAGTTGGCTGCGGCGACTACTGAGTTATCCCCGGAGGCGGTGATTTCGACGGCTGACCCACTCGCCGCAACCTTCGAGAACGCCCCCGTGGACAGGTGCTTAGTCCCGATTCCGCTAGACGCCTGCCGAGTCCCGTCACCGCTGGATGCCTGCTGAGTCCAGTCACCGCTGGATGCCTGCTGAGTCCCGTAGCCGCTGGATGCCTGCTTGGTCTCGTCACCGCTGGATGCCTGCTTAGTCCAGTCACCGCTGGATGCCTGCTGAGTCCCGTAGCCGCTGGATGCCTGCTGAGTCCCGTAGCCGCTGGATGCCTGCTGAGTCCAGTTACCGCTGGATGCCTGCTTAGTCCGGTCGCCGCTGGATGCCTGCTTAGTCCGGTCGCCGCTGGATGCCTGCTTAGTCCAGTCACCGCTGGATGCCTGCTGAGTCCAGTTACCGCTGGATGCCTGCTTAGTCCGGTCGCCGCTGGATGCCTGCTTAGTCCAGTCACCGCTGGATGCCTGCTGCCCACACCATTCACTAATGGATTCAACCGTTGGCATATCCATGTTGTTCAGGGTCTCGATCATCTTGTTGCCAGCAGATGCTTCAGCCTGGGGCAGTTCTGGAGTTCCAAAAAATGACTGGTACATTTTTTCAGTAAGCCAGCCCGCATCTTCAAATCGATTATCGTTAAGCAACCCCTGGTGGATATCCGCATAGTCGCCACCTTCTGGAAATTTATTCAAAAACCAGCGATATCCATCAATGCATGCTTCCCAATTTTTTACCTGCTCTTTGGTGATTTTCATGTTTATTCCTGAAATTTAGGCGTAAAAAAAGCCGCATATAGCGGCGTGGTTTCCCGGTGTTGGCGACAATTCGCCGTTAATTCATTCGAATATCAGCTCCCACAGATAGAACGCTGTGGCGGTGATTACTGACAGCCCAGCGAGGACCGCCATAGCTAGAAGAATTTCCATAACAGCCCTCGCTAGGTTGATTAGATTAGTGGGATGGATTTCCCTTTGAACTTCTGCGTTCCGCGACAGGTGATGTTCTCGCATTTGCGATGGCCGGCAGCGTAGATAGCGACGTTAGGCAGACACTGTCCGGCGGATGGCTGAACCTTCTCAGTGCGAGCTGGCTTCATCTTGCCTTCGATGGTGCCGATCGCCTTATCAACGCGGCCTTGCGCCGGTTTGCACTCTGCGCCAAACACCGCATCAATGATCCCGCACAATGAGTCACGTTCGATTGCGGCTTCCCGGCGGCGCGCCTGACGACGTGTCTTGGCGTTACCGCGTGGTGATACTGATTTGCTGTAGATAATCGTTGCCATGATTTCCCCCTCAGATGGTTTTGGTGGTGTGGTGTAGCGGCTGGCATTGCCTAATTCGCTGTACCTGGTGTTGGCGTCACCACACCCCAAAAACATCTTGGTAATTTCGCGCTTTGTCAGCGCATCAGATTCTTAATGAGCATCCCGTTGCCGGGAGCGGCTGGTTGTTTCGTTTGCCGCGTCGCTGTTTCGTTGCGATGAATAAACAATACCGCAAGTATTAATCATGATCAATACCGCAAGTAATAAAAATATTACCGATAGTATTAATTTGGTGATTTCTAAGGGAATTTAATTTTTGCGGCGGGCTTGGGTTGCGAATGCGTGTAGGGGAGGGCGGGTGGTTAACGATGTCATCACTGGTCAACGGTTAACCAAGCGTGACATCGTTAACCTAAATATTGGATCGCCGACAGGATCAGGCTACATGCGGGTTTGCAGAGGATTTATAGCGAAAATTGTACGTGCGGTGGATCACCAAAAAACCCGGCGTGGCCGGGTTGGATGAAATTAGGGCTTAGAAATTTGAAGTGGCTTGAAGGCTTCGATTAATTTTTGTGCATCGTCTTTACCGCCCGCAAGTAAATTTGCCTTTTTGAGTATATATGGAGGGAACTTTGTAGGGAGATACTCGTGCCTAAACCACCTTCTAAACTCCGGTAGAGATGAGTTCGGATAAGCATTGATAATCTGAGGATTTGATTTTGCTTGGGCAAAATCATCTGGGTAAAAATGCTCACAATCTGTGGCATCCCCAAATTTGGAGCTAAGAGAATTTTTTTTCCAAAAATTTGCCCAGCATGAGCCTACGCTTCCGTCAGGTACGGTATGCGCGTTTACTAATAACCCTGCTTGTATCAAGTCTACCATCATACCTGATATTTCATTGAAAATTATGTAGAATCCGTCAGGAACAGATCCCATTTCTTTCAAAATTGAAACGCGATCATGATAATGTTTCCAGGGGTCTTCTGGTTTATATTTCAGTGCCTCATAAATATATTCTTTGAGGCCTTTCTTCGCTAATTCTCTATAAGATCTTAGGGCTGTTTCCGATTCTGCCTGCTTCGACTCGAATGCGTAATATTCAATGATAGCCATGCATACAACGTCAGGATATGCATGATTCTCTGTTCCTTTTTTCATCACTGGGATAAAAAGCTTAGGTTCTGCAAAACCTTCCCTTAGAAGGTAAGAACCAATAAACGTCATTTTCCCTTTTTTAAAAATTCCAGACTCAACAGAATCATACCATTCGTCTGTTATTTCTTTGATTCTAAGGCGTTGAACACCACAAACTGTAGCCAGCCCACTCTGTGTTAGATACGGTATTCCATTGTCTAGGACTCCCATTTCAACGCCATGGATTACACCTTCTTGCTTTATATCTAGGTCTAAAGGGATGGTGTGATTAGAGGGCGATCTCTGCGACTTCTTTTTTTCTGGTAACGACATGATAATTAATCCTTTATAGGGGGTTCCCCCTCATATTCCCTAGCAAACATATTACGACCCGATCTATTGTCAGGTTCGCGCTGTGTGTAAATAATCGGCAACTGCTGAAAAAAATTAGGCCGCATTTCTGCGACCTGTTTCTGTCAATGTATCCACGTTTTTACTAAACAAACCGCATCTTCGACTCGACGGCCACGCCGATTATCTTGCAGTTGCCGTTTATCGGAACGATAGGCCAGTTTGGGTTCAGGCCTTTCAGGTAGCGATGTCCACCTTCGATCACCAGTTTCTTAAACGTAGCTTCGTTGACGTCAGACATCTTGGCGACAACTAGGCTGCCGTTCACCGCTTCGCGGCCCGTGTCGAACAACACATAGCTCCCCTGCGGGACGCTGACACCTGTGGGCGCCGTCATAGAATCACCCTCGACCAAAAGCCAGAAAGCTTTACCTTGAATATGCGCGTCAGACTCAAGCCACGTCGATATCTCATGGAGGGTGTAGGGTTCGATAGCCTCCGCCCATGCTCCGGCCTGTATGCTGCTTATGACGGGGTATTTGGGGGATTCTTTATGCCGTCCTGCGTAAGTAAAGTTTTTTTCTATAGACCCTGCGTACTGCGCTGCATCTTTCGCAAGTGACGGGCTGAACTCTGCTATTGAAGCCTTGAGAGCGTTAGCGAATGCTGATGCAACAGCAACGTTTAAAGCGTTCCGTCCATTCAAGTAATGACCCACCGCCCCCTGAGTTATATCAAGAGCATCAGCAATCGTCTGTTGGGTGACGCCCAACTCACGCTTTTTTGCCTCATACAAAGACTTTAAGCGCTTAGCGTCATCGATCTGTTCTTGTGAAAGCTTCTTTTTCTTTTCCATGACCTGATTGTAATACCTGAGTTATTTAAATATGAAATACCGCAAGTATTGATATAAATAATACTCGTGGTATTATTGTCGTATGCGTAATCACATGGAGCAGAAGATGGAAAAGATTCCATTAGCTGATTACGTCAGGGAGAACGGGCAAGCCAAAGCGGCTAGCGAAATAGGCGTTCACCAGACGGCAATCAGCAAGGCAGTTCGCGTTGGCCGGAAAATCTTCATTACCAGAACTCCGGATGGAAAGGTTGAAGCAGAAGAACATCGACCTTTCCCAAGTAACAAGCATTTAGCCGTATAGCACCACCGCTCTTTACCAATTTGCACCGCCGTCAACGCGGAACACTACACAAGCGACAGCATCGGCTGATCGCTCAATTAACAATGCAATATTTAACTAGGGAAATTATCAAGTATGGAAAGTGCAACTCAAAGCAAAAACGCGAGACGTATCGAATCCGCGCTGCTTAACAAATTAGCTCTCATGGGCCAGAAAGCTTTTGCTGCTGCAATGGGGGTTCCTGAGTACCAAGTAAGCCGCTGGAAGAACGGTTTCTTCAGCCAAGTGAGCCTGATGTTGTCCGTGCTGAATTACGGCATTGATGACGATGAGATGGCGGAATTAGCCAAGCGGCTGGTGGGGTATCTCGAAAATGAAAAAACGCCGAGCTGCGGTAACAGCTTCGACGCTTAACGGAATTACTGGATCAATTCACAGGAGAGATTATGCACCTAGAACCCATTGAAAGGCAACCTGACGTATTACAAGAGATGCCAATGCCGGCCAATTTTCGCATGGCGGGATGGGTGTATGTGCTTAGCAACGAATTCATGCCGGGTATCTACAAAGTAGGAATGACGACAACTAGCCCTGAAACAAGGGCTAAGGAGCTTTCATCTGCAACGGGTGTTCCTTTTCCGTTCGTAATCGAAGCTGCTTTCCACTGTGAGGACCCTGCATCTTCTGAGCGAGCCATACACGAAGCTCTTAAGGATTGCAGGGTCAGCCAATCTAGGGAGTTTTTCCAATATGACCTTGAAGGCCTAATTGATGAATGTAGGCAGCACTGTGATGCCAAGGTTGGAGATGAAGTTCAGATTTTAGCAATGGACTACGACGTCATCTCTTTTGAAAGCCTGAAAGGCCTTGATTTGAATGATCTCTTTGAAGATATCGGAATCAATATTTTTGGTGACAAGTTGGCTGTAGCCGAACGTCTAATCAGGTTCGGTGCTGAATTCATAATCAACAGCTTGAACACCAAAAACATCTCTGCTGTTTTTTTCGAGAATAAAGCTTATGCCGTCGAAAATGCCGAAGCTGCATTTGTCAGACGGCATGAAGAAGAACTTAGGGAATGGGAAGAACAGCAAATCGCAGCAGGAATATACGGCCCTCAGCAACCCCCGATTGACGAGCCATTACCTTTCTAATCCGGACTAATTATGAGCATGAATTTGATGGCCAAAGCCATGAACATCAGAGTTGGCAACCCATTGAGGAAGCTTGTGCTGATCAAGTTGGCTGATAACGCCAATGATAAGGGTGAATGCTGGCCCTCTTACCAGCATATTGCTGATCAGTGCGAAATAGGACGATCAACGGTAAAAAGCCACATAAGAGCACTTGAAACATTAGGGCTCTTGCGAAGGGAGTTCCGCAGGAATGGAGAATTAAACCAATCAAATCTTTTTTATCTCACGCTAGACAATTCTTGCATAAAACGAGTTTCCGAGGGTGGGGCAGGAGCTGCCCTAGGGCATGAGTTGCCCGAGGGTGGGGCAGGAGCTGCCCTAGGGGGTGGGGCAGGAGCTGCCCCCAGAACCAGTCACTCTTTTGAACCAGTCATAGAACCTAAACAAACACCAGTCGCATCCGCTCCTTCTGATAAGTCAGTTCAATCTTCAAAATATTCTTTTGAAGGTAAAGTCGTGAAGTTAAATCACGATGACTTTCACAAATGGGCGACTCTCTACTCCAGCATTGATTTGGTGTATGAACTGCAAAAACTAGACATTGAGTTCAGCCGTGAAAAACCTAAAAACTGGTTCGTTACGGCAAGTCAGAAATTGAGCTACCAAAATAAACAAGCGATTAATCGCGGCATAAGACCCGGATCTGTAAAACAATCTCCACACTGGAACAGCCCTGAATCGTGGGAGGAATTCCTATGAGTAAACGCCTGATGTCGGTTATCCAGAATCGCGATGGCAAGTCCCTCGCAGCGATGTACAGCGGTCATCCAGCCAACGTCCAGAACATCGTCAATCCAGAGGCTGAGAAGCTGGTTGACGCGTTATTTCGCCAGTTGAGGCAAGTATTCCCCGCGGCTGGGAATACCAATCTACGAACCGAGGCTGATGAAAGCGCGGCTAAAAAGCAGTGGATAGCCGCATTCGCTGAGAACGGAATCCGAAGCAGAGAACAGCTTTCGGCAGGAATGCAGTACGCCCGAGCCAATTCATCACCGTTCTGGCCGTCTCCTGGGCAGTTCATCGAGTGGTGCCGCCAGGGTGAGGTTAGCAAGTACGGATTACCGGGTTCTGACGAGCTCTACCTGATGGTCATGAAATACAGCGCAGAACGGGGATATTACGAAAGCCCGGAAAGATATCCGTGGCCCAGTAACGCCTGCTGGCTGATGGTCACCAAGCTCTACTCGCAAATGCGGTCGTTCAACCTCACGGAATCAGAGCTGAGAAAACGATGTGAACGCGAGTTGAAAGATATGGCTCGCCGCGCGGCAAGAGGTGAAACGTTCCCGGCGCCAGTGGCTCAGATACCGAAGCTGCATATCCCGGTGAGCGGCGAGAAGGGGTTAGACAAGATCGCAGAGATTCGACGCAAGCTGAAAATTGGTAAAGCAGGAGCACAACATGACAGTTGATTTTAATCAGGCAGAGATTTCAGTCCTTCTCGAAGCAATCGAAGGGGCGCTTAGCGAAGGTTGGGCAGACGATGAGCTGGAGTCAGCATTCGAAAAGCTGAAAGAAGCTGAGGAGCAGGATGATGAGCGATAAAACCATTTACGTAACCAAGTACGCCCTGACGAAAGGTCCGTTCGAGGTAGAGGCTGAAGTTCGCGATGATGGTAAAAGTGCATATTGGCGTGATAATTATCATACGAATTCCGCATACGGCAAGGAGTTCTACGCCACCAAAGAGTCAGCCATTGCCGACTGCGAACGTAGACGCAAAGAAAGGCTGGCGTCACTCAAGAAGCAGATCGCCAAGCTGGAGAAGATGGAGTTTAAGTTATGAGCAAAATGAATTTTGAGCAGCGGGAAATCCGGCGTGCAATGACTGGGCGTAAGTACGTTTCTGACATAAATCACCCTGCAGAAATAGCTGTAACAGTTTTTGACGTAAGGAAAGCCGGCCGCGGTCTTTCCGTATTGTTCCATATCGGGCAAACGTCTGACTATCTTGGCCTACGCGAATTCCTGCGCCGCTACCCGCACATGATTGAGGATTGAGTTATGAGTGATTGGATTAAGTGCAGCGAGCGGATGCCTGCTGTGAGTGGTTATTACCATGTTATTTGGAATGGAAAACATATAAGCATGGCACCGTTCTTGTTTGGGTCGTTTCAGTGTATCGACCCAGAAAAAATAACCCACTGGATGCCACTCCCTGAGCCTCCAAAGGAATAAACCATGATCACAACCTACAGTACTGAACTAATCACGGGCCTGATAGCGATATCGGGCCTTATTTTTTGGAGCTGAAATGGAAAAACTATCAACAGCCCGACAAATCATCGAGCACACCGACTTTGCTGAATTCCCGGAGACGGTGACCCACGCGAGACTATGCGCCGCGTTTGCTCGACTGGATGGTCGGTCGATACCCAAGGCGTTGCGTGCTTTTGCTCAGGCGCGGGTAGAGCGCGTGAAAAATGCCGACCTTAAGCGATCGCTCAGGGAAATGAGCAAGAGCATGTTTCCAGAAGGTGACATCAGCCGGATCAAAGGCTGCATCAGCCGAATGGAAAGCTTCGTCGCCCGCGAATTGGGGGTGAGGAAATGACCTATTTTTTTATGGTTATGGTTTTGTCCAGCCAGTCTATGAATATGCAGATTGCACCAATGGAAAGCATGGAGCAGTGCCAAGCAGCAATCAAGGCGACTGAAGTTGCAAGTGATCAGCGATCGTGGAGTGAAACATCACCTCGGGTCAACAACATAAAATGCGTGGAGGTTGAACGATGAGCACAGAGCAGATGCGGGAAGAGTTTGAGCGTTGGGCAGAATTGGTTGGTGCGTTGCCATGGGGCCATATGAAAAAACAGCGAACGCCGAGCGGTGGCTATTCGGTTCAAGTGTACGGCTACATGTGGACAGCATGGAAGGCGAGTAGGTCTGAATTATTCGTTGAATTTCCGTCGCAAGAAAAATACGACGATCCGCTATCAGCACACGACGCAATTAACGACTGCAAAGACATTCTCAGCGCAGCCGGAATAACAGTGAAGGAGTGAGCTATGAATGAGCAAAATTCGCGAGTAAAAATCGCGCTTGATGCCTTGGGAAGAATGATGTGGCACCACGACGAGTGGGTAGAGATTGCCAGAAGGTATCGGTTTGTCCCTGGTGTAAAAGAAGCCAATCGGCAAGCCCTCCGTTGCAAAGCGCTGGGTTTGGTTTTTCACGACAGGATACTTAACAGAAGGCCGCTATGACTAAACAGGTTTACTTCCTCGTAGACCAGCCAAGAAAGCAGAACGCCATCCAGTATATCCAGCAGTTACCCACCGATCCGAAGAAACCCCTCACCATAACAATCCAAGAGAAGACCAGAAGCCTTGAGCAAAATGCTCGGCTCTGGGCAACCCTGCGCGACATCAGTGAGCAGGTGGTTTGGTATGGGCGAAAGATGGACTCGGAGAGCTGGAAGAATGTCTTTACTGCCGTACTGAAAAAGCAGGAGACGGTGCCGGGGTTAAATGGCGGTTTTGTAGTGCTGGGTCAGTCTACGCGCAAGATGAGCGTTCGTGAAATGAGTGACCTCATTGAGCTAATGAACGCATTTGGTGCCGAGCATGGCGTTCGGTGGAGCGAAGAATCCCGGCAGGCCATCGAATGGTCAATCCGCTGGGGAGAGCAGAACAAAGAGGTGAAAAAATGATACGAGACGAGGTGATCAAGACCCTGTCAGATAATGGAGAAATGACGGGGGCGCAGATTTGGAGCTACTGCAAACACTACGGGCATAGTTATCCGGGTGTGTATGGATGCATCAAACAAATGACGCAGGAAGGCGTGATTATTCGGTCTGGTGAGCAAGGTGGGTACACATACCGCATGGCGCCGCGAGTCGACACTGGCAGTCGCCGATTCGATACCCGCTCACACAATCCGCTGGTCCTCCTGTTCGACCGCCGCATCCGCGAGGTAAGGGGGATCCATGAAGTCTGCATGGCAGCGCATTGAGAACAACGCAATATTCGCCGTACCCCGCCGCAGAAATAAGCTGAAACGAACCCCAGCCGCCAATCAGGTAAAGACATTTGACTATGTCCACGGGCTGCTTACGCGCAAATTTGACCGATTACGGAGCCGGAAGTATGGAAGACCAACAAAACAATGAGGCCAAGTGCCAATGCTGCCGGCAGCCGATCCCCAGCACCTGCACCCATGTTTGCCCGAAATGTGCTGACGTGCTGATCGAGGGTGAGGTGGCGGAACGGATAAGGAGCGAGGATGGCGACTGAAAAGAAACGACCCCGACGGCGATGCAAGGTCTGCCGCGAGTGGTTCCACCCTCGATTCCCTAACGAGCAGTGGTGTAGCCCGGAACACGGCGCAAAATATGGATTAATGCTCAGGGAGAAAGAAAAGCTCAAGGCAGAGCAGCGAAGGCGAAAGGAAGCACAGCAGGAACGCAGAACAACAAAGATTCGAAAACTCGAAGTTCAACCCCTCAGTTATTTTCACAAGAAAGCCCAGCAAGCATTCAACCAGTTCATCCGGGAACGAGACATTGACCAGCCGTGTATCAGCTGCGGTCGATTCCATGACGGCCAATGGCACGCAGGACACTATCGCACCGTCGGCGCATCACCTGAGACCCGGTATGACGAAACCAACTGCCATCGGCAATGCGCCCCCTGCAATAACCACCTATCCGGAAATATCGAAAACTACACGCCGAACCTAATCGCCAAAATTGGCCAGGCTGCTTTCGATCGCCTGATGGGCCCGCATAAGCCGAAAAAATGGACGCGGGAAGAATTGCAGGAGTTGGCGGCGGAATACCGGAGAAAGACGAGAGAGCTCATTAAGCAACGGGAGGAGTCATGAAGCTCACCAAAAAACAGCGAAGCTTGTTGCGCATGAAATTCGGCGGGAATTGTGCGTACTGCGGATGTGAACTGCCTGAGAAGGGGTGGCACGCAGATCACGTCAAGCCTGTCTACCGTAAGCTGGAATTCGGCGAAAGACAGCCTAACGGTCAGAGAAAAATTGTAGCGACGGGCGATCATTGGGTGCCGGAGAATGACACCTTTGAAAACCTTGTTCCGGCATGCGCTCCCTGCAATCTGTTCAAATCGGTATTCGACATCGAGGAATTCAGGAACCAGATATCACTACAGGCCGGTAGGGCGCTTAAGACATCGGTAAATTTCAGAACGGCGGAGCGTTTCGGGTTAGTTCAGGTTATCGAAAAGCCGGTGGTGTTTTGGTTTGAAACGTACAGCCAGGAGGAGTTATGACCGCCTATGAAGAGCACACACTGAAGGAGCTGCGTCAAAAGGAGATTGATCAGGCCAAAGCGTTAAGCCTAACTCAGGAGCGCATCAGGGAGATCGTCAACCGGCACAATCTGAACAAACAGCGGGGTGATTCATGAAAGCGTGGATAGCGAATCTTCTCCGGCACTTCCGGCCCATTAATCCGGTAGTCCATCCGCCTCACGTTCAATCGTGGGACTGCAGCCCGAGGAAAAGGAGAAAGCAGTGAGACTCGAAAGCATCCCGAAGTACTTCTCTCCCAAATCTCCGAAACTCTCCGATCAGTCCCCAGCAACAGCAACAGAATCTCTATCAATCAGTGAAGTGATGGCCGCAATTGGTATGACACACCAAGCGGCCGGTGTTGGGCTGGATTTGTACTTGGCAAAGGTTGGCATATCTTCGCCGGATAAAGCAGTAGAAGGCTTGTTCGAAATCGCTAAGCGCCTGGCAGGGCGCCATAAAGCAATCTCACAACTTGAGGAGGATATTAAACTAAAGCTGCTGCAAGTCATCGCAACATTCGCGTATCAGGACTACTCGCGTAGCGCGGCCAGCGTTAAGCGATGCCCTGATTGCGATGGTGGCTTTGTCGACCTGGAAGTGTTCACCATGAAATCAGCAATGGGTAGGCACCCTGGCCCCGTCACGAAGATAATGCGGGTGGATTCACCCAAGGATATCTACAAGCATGCAAGTGTGCGCGAAGTGGTGCGTACGCAGTGCCAGACCTGTCTCGGGAAGGGGGTGATAAGCAACTCATGCCGGTGTCATGGAAAGGGCGTTGTGGTGGACAAGGAAAAGACAGAAGCCAACGGCGGCGCTCCGGTATTCAAAGAATGCCCTCGGTGTGCAGGGAAGGGGTACGCCAGATTGCCAGCAGAGAACGTCAGGCGGGCGATTTGCTCGGTGGCTATGGATTTGCCCGAGACAACATGGCGACGCACTTACAAGTCGTTCTATGAGCTGCTAGTAACGGAGTGCCACAAACAGGAGGCTGCGGCAGATATTGTTATCTCTAAAGTCACTAAGTAGAGAATTATTTTCTATGTGAAATTGATTTTGTAGAAGATAGTTATTTACAGGCTGGCGATAATTGGTTAGGATGCCACCAATGATGGGCGCTTTGTGAGTGTTCATTAGATAACTAGCCAAATTCGAAGCCTCGGCCACCCGCCGGGGCTTTTTGCGTTTGGGCTGTAAGCTCATTTGGTATGAGCAAGCCCCTCATAAGGGCGAGGCAGGCAGGTTCGAATCCTCCACGGCCCACCAACTTCAAGGCTGCGCGAATGCGTGGCCTTTTTTATTTAGCGACCAGGCAATCACTATCATGACTCCCCCTGTCAACTCTGGCCTGAGTCGCTAATCCCTAATCAACAACACACAGCGCCAACCAAGCAATTAGTCGGGAGGCGGAGCTATGCGTATGCAAAACAACGACTACGGCTTTTGGGCGGATATTGCCAACGGCCTGAAGAATTCATGGCCTCAGCTTTTTGGGGCCATCCTCGCCGTCCTCATCCGCTACGGGATGCTGATTTACAACGGAACGGAGAAGAAAAACGAATGGATTGAAGGGTTGGTGTGCGGGCTGTTGACGCTAGCTATCACAAACTCTCTCGATATGTTCGGCCTTCCCATCACTGTGTCGCCAGCGATTGGCGGTGCTGTCGGTTTTATCGGTGTTAAGAAGCTGAGCCAGATGGCGATCAATGCGTTCAATAAGCGATTTGGTGGTGGCGATGAAGATAAGTGATTCTGGTGTTTCATTCCTGAAAAAGGAAGAGGGCGAGCGCCTTGTCGGTTATTCCGATGTCCGAGGCATACCAACTATCGGGGTCGGTCATACGGGCACCGTTGATGGCAATCCTGTGACGGTTGGAATGAAGATCACGCAGAATCAGTCAACCAAGCTGCTGCTTGATGATCTGGCGTGGGTATCCACTGCTATAGATAAAAACGTCCGTGCTGAGCTTAACCAGAATCAGTACGACGCGCTCACCAGCTTAATATTCAACATTGGCGCAACTGCTTTTCGTTACTCAACAGCCCTGAAAAGGCTAAACGCAGGTGATTACACCGGCGCAGCAGATGCTTTCCTTATGTGGAAGCGAGCGGGTATCGACCCAGATCGATTGCTTGGCCGGAGACAGAGAGAGCGCGCTCTGTTCTTGTCATGAGTCGGGTTATTGCTGGTGGCGTCGCCTTGATGTTCATTTTCCTTAGCCTTCTATCCATGCTTTCCCTTCACTTGTACGAAGAATATCAGGGAGAGAAATCGCGGGCTGAACGCGCTGAGCAATTAGCGGACGCAAAACAAAAAGCGATCGACACATTGCAGGAAAGGCAACGTGAAGTTGCATCCATTGACCAAAAGTACACGCAGGAGCTTGCAGATGCGAAACAGACTATTGCTGACCTGCAGCGCGATGTTGATTCCGGTGCTAAGCGGCTGCGCGTCAACGCAACCTGTCGTCGTGTGTCCAGCGCCACCCCCACCGCCGGCGTGGCTGATGAGCCCCGCGCCGAACTTACTCGAACCTCTGAGCGGAATTATTTCACCCTCAGAGAACGAATCGCTACAGCAGAAAAGCAAATAGCTGGGCTGCAGGGGTACATAAAAACCATCACCTCATCCTCAAATGGAGAAATCCGATGACTTTAATCGAAGCTGGCATGCTGTACTTCAGCACTGCGGTTGGCGTGCTTTACCTGGTGTCTGGCGGCTACAAGTCAATTAAGGCTTACGTCGAGAAGAAAATCGACGCAGCTGCCGCTGCTAAGGCGTCCACCAAAGCAGAGTAGGCATTGCAGCGGATATTCACCGAGTGTCCGCGATAATGCCCACTACAGGTAACGGATTATGATTCACGAAGAACAGACCATCACCATTGCAATTCTGGCGGAACAGCTGAGGGAGTTACTGGCGCTGCAGGGTCATGACATAAGCCCGGCGGCGAGCCGAGACCTCATTGAGCACGCAGTCACACAGGGCGTCATGCTGGCGATCGCCTAAACACCAAACCAAATATCGAGCCTCGGCATAGTCCGGGGCTTTTTTGTATCCGCATTTCACCGCGCATTCTCCGCGCAATCACCAAGGGCCTTTCGGGGTAGAGCTTGAGATAGGGCAGTGGTTATCGCTGACCGCTCTTGGGCTGCCTACATCTGGAGAACAGGCTCTACCACCAAAAGGTATCAGCGAATGGCATATCCAACAGTAAACAGCGAAGTCTCCATGACTAGCTTGGACTTTCTGAAAAGCATCATTAATCCAGCCCGCGCCGAGTACGGGGAGTCAGAAGTTGAAAATCGGCACTTCCTTTCTCGCGTTGAGGACGAAATTGATGATTTGGGGGTCGCGGAAACTTTTTACGTGACCACCGAACAGGGCGCCAGTCGCGCCGTAAAAGGCTACATGCTCAACATGGAGCAGATGACCTTAATCGGAATGCGGGAGTCAAAAGCCGTACGCCGTACTGTGCTGGCTAAATTGAAAGTGATGCATGGGCCTCAAATCCCGCAGTCTCTTCCCGAAGCGCTTCGCCTTGCCGCTGACCTTGCAGAACAGAAAGCGCAACTGGAGACCAAGCTAGCTATAGCGGCGCCAAAAGCTGAGTTCGTAGATAGCTACGTCGAGGCATCCGGCAGCATGGGTTTTCGTGAGGCGGCAAAGCTCCTTAAGGTTAAAGAGAATGATTTCCGAGCATTCCTGCAAGACAACGAGATCATGTATCGCCTGGCCGGAAAGCTAACCCCTTACGCACAGCACATTACTGCAGGACGGTTCGTGGTAAAGACCGGTGAGGCTGGCAATGGTCATGCATTCACTCAGGTGAAGTTCACGCCGAAGGGAATTCAATGGATTGCCGGACTTCTTGCTGTAGCGAATATGGATAATGCGGCGTAGCCAGCAAAAAATGCGCCACCGTAAAATTAATGAATTAGAGAGCCACTTTCACGACGGCTCTTAGCGATTCCCCAGGGGCCGTTCAGTCCCCGTCCTATGTGTTAGCGATGACACGCAAATTCCCCGTAGAGCGCACATAGCGAATCAAAAACTGGAATACGCCGAGTTTTACCAGCGATTTCGACTCACATGGCGGTCGGCCCGAACCGTGGCGGAAGAATCGGGCTTATTTTATGAAATTCTGCAAAGAGCATTCTATGAGTGCTTTTTACAGAACAAACATACTGAATCCTCGGGTGGCGGTATTGCCTTTCCCCGGGGATATATCAAACAAACCAGCAGGAAATATTATTTATGGCAATAAAACCCGACTGGGAGGCTATCGAATCGGCTTACCGGGCTGGTTTGTTGTCTATCCGCGAAATTGCATCACAGCACGGCATTACCCATGGCGCCATCAATAAGCGAGCAAAGCGAGATGGGTGGGAAAGAGACCTCAAGGCGAAGATTAAAGCAAAGGCTGATGCGCTGGTATCCAAACGAGAGGTATCCAGCAAGGTATCCACTGAAACGGCTACCAGCGAACGGATACTGATTGAGGCTAATGCTGAAGTCATTGCCACAGTCCGTATGGAACATCGCGGAGACATTCGCCGGGCAAGAAATCTCGCTAACTCACTGTTTGATGAGCTGGGTGCTCAATGTGGCGATGTGTCGGCACTCGAAAAGCTCGGCGATATCATGTTCGACCCTGACGACAATGGGCGCGATCGCCTCAATGAGCTTTATCACAAGGTCATTAGTCTGCCGGGGAGAGTTAAGTCGATGAAAGACCTCTCGGACACCTTGAAGACGCTTATTGGCCTTGAGCGCCAGGCTTACGACATCGACGGGCCGGAAGGCGACAACTCCGTTAAGAAACTATCTGACCTGATGGACTCCTTGTCTCAGGGGGCCTGATGAAACCTGAGCACCTCAAGCTACTGGCTGATAAAGACTGGCGGCTCAATAATCTCTATTGGATCACCGACAAAGAAGGTAAGCCGACGCGCTTCAGGATGACGCCAGAGCAGCGTGAGTACTTCGAAGGTATCCACACCCGCAATATCATTCTCAAAGCGCGTCAGCTCGGTTTCACGACTGAAGTGTGCATTATCCAGCTCGACGCGGCGCTGTTTGAATCTGCAAAGTGCGCGTTGATCGCCCACACACTGAATGATGCAAAGCGGCTGTTCCGCGAGAAAGTGAAGTTCGCCTTCGACAATCTTCCTGAAGAAATCAAAGCGGCCAACCCGGCCAGTAATGACTCTGCCGGGGAGTTGGTATTTAAAAAGGGCGGATCGCTATACGTCAGTACGTCATTCCGTGGCGGTACGCTGCGTTACCTGCACGTTTCCGAGTTCGGGAAGATATGCGCCAAGTATCCGGACAAGGCCCGTGAGATTGTCACTGGTGCGTTTGAGGCGGTATCAACCGGATGCTTTGCCACTATCGAGAGCACGGCAGAAGGGCGGGCTGGTTACTTCTTCGATTACTGCCAGACTGCCGAAAAGGCATTATTGCAGGGGAAAACGCTTTCCCCGCTGGACTGGAAGTTTTTCTTCTTCTCCTGGTGGAAGAATCCGCAGTACGCAATTGACCCGGTAGAGGCGTTACCGCAGCGCCTGATTGATTACTTCGATGAGATGGAAGCCAAGCACGGCGTCACCCTCGATGAGCGCCAGAAAGCGTGGTATTGCGCCAAAGAAAAGACTCTCGGCGATGACATGAAGCGTGAGTATCCAACGATACCCGCTGAAGCATTCCAGCAGTCAGTCGAGGGCGCTTACTACGCCAAACAGTTCCGCTGGCTCTACACCAATAATCGTATCGGTGAGCTACCGGACAACTCACATCTTCCCGTCCATACGTTTTGGGATATCGGCGTAGGTGATTCAACGGCCATTTGGTTTGTTCGTGAGGTAGGTGAAGAGTTTCACGTCATCGACTACTACGAGAACTCAGGCGAAGGTTTACGACACTACATGAAAGTGCTGAAAGACAGGGGTTATGAGTACGGCGAACATTGGGCGCCGCACGATATAGACAACCGGGAGTTTGCAGGCGATGGAAAAAGTCGCAAGCAAATAGCCGCCGAGGGGTTTGAAATCGATGGGATGAAATACTCCATCAGATTTAAGGTGGCCCCAAAGCTTGGGGTAGACACAGGCATTGATTCGGTGCGTGAAATTCTCCCTAAATGTGCTTTCGACAGCCACAAGTGCGAGCTTGGTATCTCACACCTAGAAGGTTATCGAAAAGAGTGGGACGACAAGCGCGGTTGCTGGAAAGACAAACCCCTTCATGACTTCACCTCTCACGGATCTGATGCATTCCGGTATTTCGCTGTATCCAAGAATAACCACAAATCTACAGGCGCAATCTTCTTCTGAGGGCTAATCAGTGAGTAATTCAAACAACGAGGTTTCATTCCTCGTCAATGCCGTTGCTGATTTAGTCGGACGGCAAAGAATGCTTTATGCCGGGCAGTTCAACGGCAACACGAAGCGAACCAAGTTATGGGACGAATTCGGTTATCCAGACTCGGTAGACTTCGGCATGCTCTACCGCGCTTACCGGCGCAACTCGGCGGCATACGCCGGGGTTCATAAGACGCTGGACTCATGCTGGGTTGACAAGCCAGTTATTATCGACGGTCCGGAAACATCCGAATCGAAAGCCACCAACGAATGGGAATCCACGGTAACGCGCTTGCTCAAGAAGCACTGGTCAAAAATTAAAGACGCCGATCGTCGGAACCTAATTGGTCGTTACTCAGCGTTGCTTCTGCAAATCAAAGATGGCCGTGACTGGGATCAGCCAGTTGATACCGCGTTAGTTAAGCGCCTGGGCGACAGCGCTCTGGTGAAGATGATACCGGCGTGGGAGTCTCAGATTAAGCCCGGCAACATCGACATCGATACTCATTCGCCTACTTACGGGCAGCCAGTAAACTATCAGTTCAATGAGCAGCCGGTGGGTAATGACGGAACGTACGGACACGTTCGCCATGTCACTGTGCATCCCGACCGCGTAATCATCCTGGCTGAGGGTTCAGAGGACGATAACATCCTGTCAGGAATCCCGCTCAACGAGGCCGGTTATAACGACCTGCTGGATATCGAAAAAGCGAAGGGTGGTAGTGCGGAAGGGTTCCTGAAGAACGCCAGTCGTCAGCTAGGCGTGTCGTTTGACTCAAGCACGGATATGACCACGATTGCTCAGCAGGCGGTTGCAGCTGGATATAAAGATCTAGGTGAGGCGATGAACGATAAAATCGCCAAACTAAATCAAGGCTCAGATTCGGCACTGGTGACCCAATCAGGTACCACATCTGTGCTTTCTGTAGCTGCCGCTGACCCCACCCCTACGTGGACGGTTTCAGCCAACAGCTACGCCTCAACCATCAGATGCCCGTTCAACATTTTGTTCGGTAAGCAGACAGGCAACCTCGCATCCACTGAGGATAAAAAAGCATGGGCCGCTACTTGCAACGAACGGCGTGCAGGTTTTCTTTCATGGTTGATTGGCGCTGTGACTGAGCGATGGTGGGCGGTAGGGATAATTGACCCGCCCAAGAGCGGAGAAATGTCGGTAGTTTGGTCTGACCTGCTAGCTCCTGGTGATAGCGAGAAGCTCGATAACATGAGCAAGATGGCCGACATCGCCTTGAAAACCCAGCAGGCCTATGGCACCCCAGCCGTTGATGCTAACGAGGTCCGCATGGCCGGTGAATTAGACCCGATTCAAGAACAGGACATCCCGGAGACGCCACATGTTGACCCTCTCACTGGAGAACAAACAACCGACAATCCGGACGCCGATAGTACCCAGGAATAAAACAGACCCGACCCAATCCTCTCGCGCCGTTGGCAAGATGCGCAAAGATATCCGTAACCGTTATTACCGGATTAAGCTGGCGTTGAAGCAGGTTATCGACCAGAGGATGACCGGCAGTGATTCCGCGATAAACAGTCAGTCCAGCTTCTCGTTACATGGCAATACTCTCTATCAGGTCAACGCCGGAGCGTACATCTACGACATGTCAGCCGCGCAGTTGGCAAGCCTGCTACAGATTGTTCAGACTATCCTTGATGACCACCTTTTGGACGGCGGTAGTAATAACCTGTGGGCGCTAGATTATGTCGCCGCTGAGTACAATCGGGGGACACTAGCAGCATTTACTAATTTATCAGTGCAATCACCCATCTACGCGTCGCAAACAACGCTGTCGGCTCTCCTGTCGTCTCCTGCATATCAGAATCAGGTTGCTGCTGCGTATGTATCGACCTACAGCGACTGGAAAGGCATATCCGACCGGGCGCGGGCAGATCTAGCTAACGTCATTGCTGATTCGATTGGCCGAGGCATCAACCCGAGAGAGACTGCAAAGATAATCAGTCGCCGCTTGGATGTTAGTCAGGCATCCGCCGAGAACATCGCGCAAACAGAGCAGGTCGGCGCGCTGCGCAAGGCTCAGTGGCTTGAAACGGATTGGGCAAAAGATAGGCTCGGCCTGAACACAGCCGTAATGTGGATATCTGCTCTCAAGCCCACAACACGCGCATGGCATGCATCTCGGCACGGGAGAACGTACCCCACTGAAGAGGTGGAGGCGTTCTACGCCGAACGCGGGAATCGCTATCGGTGCTACTGCTCTCAAATCCCCGTAGTTCTCGACTCCGCGGGTAAGGTCGTTAATCCCGGACTTGTTGAAAGACTCGAGTCAGAACGAAAGAGCTGGTTCCAGCAAGAGAATTAATCACCATCAACGAGGACACAGCATGAAGCGCAATCGCGTTAACGTGCTGACCGTCGTCAACTCCGCTTCAAACATCACCACTGAAACCATCGACGGCAAGCCACATATCGTGGTTCGCGGCATCACGCCTGTCGTAGATGACATCGTGATGAATCGGAAGTTGTACCCGGCAGCAGAAATTGGCAAGGCCTACAACACCCTTGAGCGCAACCCGATGCCTCTCGGCCACCCTAAAGTGGATGGCAAGCACGTATCAGCTCGGGATGTGCGGGCGGTGAACAACTACCACGTCGGTGCGTGGCTACAGAACGTCAATCACACCGACGGCAAGGTCACCGGCGACATGTACGTCGATCGCCAGTACGCAGAGTCTAGCGACAAGGGCAAGCGACTAATCAACCGTCTGGATGAAATGATTGCTGGTACCAATGCAGAGCCCATCCACATTTCGACCGGCCTCCTGTATTCCGGCATCGCGGCCAACGGTGAATCGAAGGGCAAAAAGTACAACGAAATCGCCACCAACATGATGTTTGACCATGTTGCGGTGCTTCTGGATGAGCCCGGCGCGGGAACCCCAGAAGAAGGCGTTGGTATTTTCGTTAATGCCGATGGTGACGAGCAAGAAATCGAGATTGCGAACCTGTCGGATGGCTACGACTGCACCCGCGAAGGCGCTCTGAATAAAGCCAAATTCTTTTTCACCAACGCTTCAAATTTCTCTTTCGATGATATTCAACGCGCCCTGAGCGACAAGCTCAGAGAAGGCCGCACTGATGACAATTGGCTGTGGCCTGAGTCTGTATGGCCCGACACCTTCATCTACCGAGACCAGTCCCGATATTTCAAGCAAAAGTACCTCATCGATGATGACGGCAAGGCTGTTTTTGTCGGCGAGCCACAAGAAGTCGTGCGCAAACCAACTGAGTACGAAGTTAAAACCAACGGAGAAACAGACCCGATGAAAGACCTGATCGTTAACGCGCTCAAAGCTGCCGGCAAACCGACTGATGGCAAAACCGATGCCGAGCTGATGGACGCATATAACCAGATGGCAGCAGAAAAGGCGGTTAAAAAAGACGAAACGCCTGAAGAGAAAGCCGCGCGTGAGAAGAAAGAGGCCGACGAAAAGGCGGCGAAGGATAAAGCAGCTAAAGACGCCGCAGCTAATGCAGAAGAGGTTCCGGCATGGGCCAAGTCTCTGGCTGAGCGCGTTGAGAGTGTTGTTAACAGCCTGAACGCCAACGCAGACAAAGAGAAGGGCGAAAAACGCGCTGCCGTTAAAGCCAAATTCGGACTTGATGACCTGGCGGTGAACGCGCTGGATGGCGCGGCACTGGATGGCCTCTTTGCTCAATGCGCTACTTCACGGGGTTTGAGCGGTGCGTTTAACCACTCAACCGAACAATCCATTTCTGAAATGCCGGAGTAATGACTGATGGCGATTAAAGACGGTAAACACGTAATTCACGCGGGCGGTATTTTCCCTAACCCGTTACTCAATCGCGAAGGCGCAGCGGCAGCGGCAACCACGCCAGGCACTGTTGGCCACTTCGTATCCGGCAAGTTCACCGCCTCCACCAAAGGCGATGATGACGCCGTTCTGTATGTGGCGAATATGGACTACTTGCGCTGCAAAAACGTAGATGAAGTCATCCCGGCCAATGAGCTGGTGGTCGGCATCCAACCTTTGCAAGGCATGTTTCTGAACGTCCGAGCAGCTGCTGGCACCTACACAAAAGGCATGGCGGTTGCCGTAGTCGACGGACAGATCACCCCAGTGACATCAGAAACTGCTACCCCGACCTTTGGCTACGTCGAAGAGTCATCCATCACCGCAGCCGCTGGCGACCTCGTCCGCATCGTGTTCAAGTAAGGAGACACAATGTTAGTTTTCTCTAAATCAATCGGTGAAAAGACCGGTAACCTGGCGGTAAATAGCTATCAGTTCGCGCAGCTGGCGCAAGAGCGTCAGGCGGCAGTCAACCACCAGGGCGTTAACGTGATGCAGGAAATTTCTGATCGCGTTAACACAGCAGCTCAGCTTAACGGCATCAACGCTGTGCGTTCCCCGGCAGACCTGTACAAAACCTTTGATCAGACCGTTCTGCGTCAGTTTGAGAACAAAGATGAATTCACTTTGCTGAACGACCTTACGCCGCTGTCTCGCTCTGTCCGCATCAATGCGACGGTCTACGAATACGCTAAGTCCGGCGGCAAAATGTGGGGGCACACCTCCATGAGCGGTCAGATCGGCGCGGCGCTGGATGCCACGGCTTACGATTACGACGGCACGATGGTTCCGGTGCATGACACTGGCTTCAAATTCAACTGGCGCGACCCCCGGTTGAACAACCCGGACGCATTTGACGTTATTGCCGATGCGCAGGCTGAATCTTCAGCTCAGGTTCGCCGCACCTACGTCGATTACATCTTCAACGGCTTCCGTGACGACAGCGGCAACTATGCGCAGTTTGACGGCAAAACGTGGAAGGGTATCAAGAACGACGAGCGCGTCGCTCAGGTCACATTGATCACCAACCTCGCCACCTCAACCGATCCGAAAGCAATCCGCGCACAGTTCATTGCGCTGCGTGACGTGGTTCGCGTGACCAACATGCAGTACGGCGACCAGACCTGGTATGTATCTCAAGAGATCATGTCAAATCTGGAGCAGGACTACAGCGACAACTACGCCGCGCCAACCCTGTACGAAAAACTGCTGAAGCTGTCCGGTATCTCGGCAATTAAGGTCGACTCTCAGCTGTCCGGAAACGAAGTGATCATCATCCCGCTGTCTGCTGGCGTAGTGGCTCCGATTGTCGGTCAGGCGTTCGGCACCGTTGCCGACCCGCGTCCGTTCTACAACAGTGATTACGTATGGCGCACATGGGGCGCTGCTGGTCTGATGGTTAAGACTGACATCGCCGGTCACTTCTCCGTTGTCCACGCTTCTGGCGAGTAAGGGGATATATGGCACTGGTAAAAGTTATCGCAAATAACCTATTCGCCGGTGCCAATTTCCAGAAGCTGGAGGTTGGTGGCCAGGTTGAGGTTTCAGACGATGTTGCCAACCGCTGGGTGAGTGCAGGGCTGGCCGAGCGAATTGGCAATGTTTCTTTCGAGGTGGCAACGCCATCAAAACGCGGAAGAAAAAAGCGGGGCGAAAATGGTGAAGATAGCGATTGATGACGTAAAGCCGATGATGGCTGAGCTGGGATTCACGCTGCCTGATGCTGTTCTGCTGCTTCTCATTGATCAAGCGAATGGCGTATCTGAATGTATGGACGGGGCGGGGTATTCAGACAGCCTAAAACAGCTGCTGCTTATCTACGCCGCTGTGCGGCTTGCCGCCCTGTCCGGCGCCAGAAAGATATCTTCTCAATCTGCCCCGTCTGGGGCTTCACGCTCCTTCGCTTACGATTCCTCCGGTACTGACTATCTCTACAAGCAGATTCAGGCATGGGACACGCACGGGTGCCTGTCTGGCCTGCCGCTGTCTAGTAAGTCGGTCGGCTTCTTCGACGTGGTAGGAGGGTGAAATGGAATGGATTTTACCTTCTGTGCGCACCCCGAAGCCTTATGTTCGTGTCTGGCTTGTAACTGACGCCGGCATCCAGACGACGGGGTACGTCAGTGGTGATGGTTCATGGGTGTTCCTGTGCAAGCGGGTAGCAGCCACCAACCCAACAGTAGCGAGGTGGAGAGAGTGAGCAGCGTCGCTAACTGGTCATATACCGCCAAGGCAACCATATGGAGAAAGCTGGAGGGGGCCAATGAGTATGGCGACCCAATGGGTTACTCCCCGCCAGAAGTGATCCTGTGTGATTACGAGGGTGGATTAAGCAAGCGAATAGGTAATATCGGCTCTGAGGTGGTAATCAAGAACACCGTATGGACTGAATATTCTGCCATTGGAGCAGGTGATTACGTTCTTATTGGTGAATCATCCGAACCTGACCCGATATCCGCTGGCGCTGATGAAGTGATGCAGGTTATCCGCTATTCCGACACCTTCGAGCGAACCGCTGATGATTGGGCGATCCTTACGGGAGTTTGATATGGGGATAAAGGTCAGAGGCGTTCGTGAAACCCATATGAGCGTCAACGAGTTCATCAGCGACGTTAGGGGAAAGAGGGCCATAAGAGCAGTTCAGGCTGCGATGTTAATCGGAGGGTCGCAGGCCGCGCTGTACACCCCGATCGACACCTCAACTTTGCTTAATTCCCAGTACCGCGAACTGGGCTTAAATGGAACAAGGATCACCGGGAGAATCGGTTATTCAGCCAATTACGCCGTCTATGTTCACGACCCTAACATTCCGCAGAATTTCCGCAGGGCCACCGCCCAGAAAGAATTCCTTAAGAAAGGTGTTGATGACGTGAAAGAGCAAATGGTTGCAGCAATCAAAAAGGAGCTGATGCCATGACCCCACCAATGCACACCAGGGTTAGAAATTACTTCCTTAATGCCGGGCTTGCTGATGGTTTTGTTGTCCAGCTTCTTATGTGGACAGACACGCCAAAGAAGAATGAAAGGATGATGGTTTTCCGTCCTAACGGAGGTACGTCAATCCGTAATGGGTTGGGTTCGCAACACTTCGTGATAGTTGATGTGATCGGCGCCAAGGGTGGCAATCCCGCCGTAGACGCCGCAGTGCAATCCATCATTGACTACGTCCAACAGAATCCAATGGCTGACGACTGTGTCGGCTACCTGGAAAACCTCGGAGGCATCCCCGCCCCCGTTCTCACCGAAGAAGGCCGGTTAGTTTACAGGCTCCAATTCGTCGCCACATTCGGCGACTAGTCAAAACACAGAGGACCAAATATGGCTAATTGCCAGAATAGCAACGAACGTTTGTTCGGTGGCGCCGTCGTGCTTGAAGTTGCCGACGGTTGCAGCGATACGCAGCCGCAGGAATCAGAATGGAAAGCGCTGGCCGCCGGTACGAGCAAGGGGTGGGACTTCTCGCCCAACACAGTGACATCTGACGCTGACGACGGCGGCGGTTATGTCGAAAGCATCATCACCAACTCCGACTTCACCATGAGCTTTGAAGGCGAAGTCCGCAAGCAGGACAAGCTGGACCAGTACGGCGTAGGCCGATTCATCAAGTACTTCGCTGCGGAACTGTCGGCGCGGCGTCAGCCGGGGATCTGGGTTCGTATGGAGTACGGCCCGGTCACCTTCATTGGCTACATGGTGGTCACCGCGCTGAGTTCTGATGGCGGCACTAACGATATCGTCACCCTGAGCACTGAGTTCAAAGTTGGCGACGCCAGCACCATTCAGGTTATCGACTCCGACGAGACGGTAGCTGCCACCGGCGTAACGGTATCACCGGCCACCGCCTCTGTCGCTGTGGGTGCCACCACTCAGCTGACGGCTACGGTCGCACCATCCACCGCTTCCAACCAGTCTGTAACTTGGGCGTCGTCTAACACGGCGATCGCTACGGTCAGTTCCACTGGTCTGGTTACCGGCGTTGCCGATGGCACCGCGACTATCACGGCCACCACAGCTGACGGCGGCTTCACGTCCACGTCCGAAGTCACGGTTGCGTGATCATTACAAGGGGTGGCGTGCTGCCCCTGATAATGATTACGGAGAACATATGACGCCTCACAAAGATATCGGAGAGTGCCTGATTTCTTCAGGTGATAGGGACTATTTCTTTCGGCCATCATTTGCGGCCATGACAAAAATCGGGACGCCGGAGGAAATCGTCAGGGCGTTCTATGTGCTGCACAAAGATGAGCTTGCGCCGCTGATATCGCGCATCAAAAAGGTATACCGGGTGACACCACCGTGCGTGTCGAGGTTCATCACCAGACCGCAATTGATAAAGCCAGTCCTGTATGCAGCTATGGATGTGATTCAGTCCTGCTGTGACGAAGATGTAACGCCGCTGGTGGGCGAGATTATCCCTTCACGAACCGGCAAATGGGCCTTTGTTTATCGCCCAGGGAGAATGAGCTTTAACGACATGGTGATTATCGCCAGATCGCTAATTACCCATGGCATTATCGGCAAAGCCAAAGTTCGTCAGTTACAGCGCAATGAGGGCGGCGGTGCCACGACGGAGTTTAACGCTTTCGAATACATCACCTCGGCGCGTACGCATTTGAATCTCAGTCGTGAGGAAGCTGAACGGCTGACCATGACAGAGTTTCAAATGCTGCTGGCGGCGAAATACCCAGACCAGAAAGGATTCACCCGCGAAGAATACGACCAGGTCGCAGATGACTACCTGGCTAAGAAAGCCAAGCGAATTGCCAATGCAGGCAAAAAATAAGGACGAAAAACCATGAGTAAAACCGAAATGACATCAGAAACCACAAAGGGTGGATATATGAATTTTTATGAAATCCCAGAGCCGATTCAAGCCATCATGGCAGAAACGCTAAAAGAGGCGCTCTTGACGGGCAGTACAAAAGAGCCAGAGGAAGTGGCTCTTATCATCAAACGTGCCTTCGAAAAGCTAATGAGTTAGTAAATCCCGCCCTGTGTTTGAGGGTACTTCTCAGTTAAATGCTTCTCAATGATGTCGTAAATGCGTAGAAGCTCCTCCGCATTCATTTCATAGCCGGCATCAATCTTGCCGGCTCTAATCAACTCAATAACCAACTGTTGAGCGGCTAATTCTGGGTGTGCCTTAGGATTTATGATGTCCGTCATTTTTAACTCCTTTTGTGTGTGAGCTAACAACTTACCCTGAGATTCCGAACGATCCCATCCTGATATATAAACAGCACTAACCAATCACCTTGAGGGCCTAGCTAGTTGTGATAGGATTGTTCTGATTGCAATCAAAGGGGTAGAGATATGAAGAAGATTTTATTGGTCACTGCTATTTTTTTATCGCTTAACGCTGCCGCGTCAACAAGCTATACAAAGGAGCAGCTCAACTCCATGGACGCATCAGGGCAGTATCCAGAGCAAGAATCTCCCGTAACAAAAAGCGTAGAGAACGTAGATTTCAAAAGCTGTAGAAATAGCACTTATGGTGTCTACAGCCAGATCTTGGGGAACTATCCCGCAAAAGAGATTGTCGATACTGGAATCCTTTATGTCGTAAAGCTTTGGACTAATGATGGTGTAATTACAGTTTCCTGTTCTGAGCCTGACGGCAAGAAAATCGTAACTCAATCGTCTTATAAGTAAGGAAGATGTGGTGTGTAAGCATTTTACTAGGATTGCGTGGTCATTTTCTGATGAGGGATAGCGCTATGAGAAATGGAATTTTTGTTTTCTATTTGGCGATTTTATTGCCATTTATGTCCATGGCAGAAAACCGGTCTAGTGACATGTTGGACCAGCTACATAACGGTGTTTGCAAAGAACATCCAAAACCAGAGCTTTGCAAAAGGGTTGTCGGGATAATAATGAAAAGCGTCCAGCAGAACGACACACTTTATGGTGAGTGTGTGAAAAATAAACCGACCTCGCCGGAAGAGGCAATGTATTGCCAAGATTCAAAAGATTTAAGAGAAAAAATAGCAGCATACAAATGACAAGATAAATTTGTATCGGATCATTAGGTTGATAAAAGGCCCACTCAGGTGGGCTTTTTTCCCTTAGGCACAAGTTCATAAATCTCTAAAAGTCCACCTATAGCTGCCTCAGCTGCGTCTTTAGCTATCTGTTCTGAAGCATCTTCGATTATCCCTTTGGCAGCATTTTTCAGGAATTCGTTTAGCTCTGAAGAGGTAATTGTTATTTCCTTATCAGGATCATAAGGAAATTGTTCTATGGGTTCGTTGGCTATATCGCCAAAAATGGAATCTTTGATTAGCGCATCCTGCAGTATCTGCACGATCTCCGAGTTCATTGAACGGCCATGAGCCTTTGCTCTGGCAGCTACAGCGTCACGCATCCCGTCAGGCATTCTAACCGTGAACCTTTCTACGAAAGCTGGATCTTCTTTTTCCGTCATTTTTTTGAACCGTAATAATATATACAAAACAAAGTAGCATCATATTGACATTATCTACAATGACATCATAATGGTGTCAGGCATCAAAATGATGTCATCACTATAAGGGGAAGTAAATGCAAGACGTACTTTACACCGGGCGTAAGAACGATAGTTTTCAACTGCGTCTACCTGAGCGCATGAAAGAGGACATCCGGCGCATGGCTGAGATGGATGGAATATCGATTAATTCTGCGATCGTGCAACGTCTGGCGCGTTGTCTTCGTGAGGAGCGTTCAAGTGGGAAGTAAAAACGACGAAACCCGGCAGTGCGCTAACACCAGCCGGGCCTCTATCGAACGTAACCTTGCGGGAAACATCGACATGAATAGTTTAACTAATTACGAGCTGAAGTTCCACAACACCACTTTTCATCCTGTAGTTGATGGCGGCTCTATTTGGCTGACATCTACCGAGTTGGCGAAAGCGCTAGGATATGCTGATACAAAGGCTGTAAGCATCTTATATAACCGTAATCAGGACGAGTTTACACCCGGAATGTCATTGGTTATCAATATGACAACCAACGGTATAAACAATAGCTTACGTAAGAAAAAGGTTCGTGTATTTTCAATTCGCGGCGCTCACCTCATCGCCATGTTTTCTGATACCCCGGTAGCCAAAGAATTCCGTCGATGGGTGCTCGACATTCTGGATCGTGAAGTTGCGCACGGTAACGTACCGTCAGATTTCGATTTCCATAATGCTGCGAATGCAGCGCGATCTATAAACCATCTTCTTTCGGAGATTAAGGATATTTGGAGGGGTGGGTTAGAGGATGCCTTGAGGCTGATGGAGTACAAAAGCCGTGGCGATATTAGTGATCGCTTGGCTTACATGACATTCATTACACTGCCGCTTGAAAAGGCGCTGGTTAAGGAAGATAGAAAAGGAAGGATTCACTGATAGGCGTATGGGATGGCGCAAAAAGAAAAACCGCCAGTGGACGCTGGCGGCTTACATCAACTGTTGACTGGAGATTCTAATGCAACAATCAACTGCGTTAAATGTAGCAAACCCCGTTCTTAATGTCGATCCTGACATGTGTCCAGTTATTGAGTGGTGCGGCGTCCGCGTTGTCACCACTGAGACTCTTGCAAAAGGATATGGTACGGACGAGGTTAATATCCGCGTCAATTTGAAGAATCACCGAGAAAGATTCAACGAGGGAGTTCACACCTTTACTATCGAGGGTGAAAATCTTCGAAATTTGCGAGTAAACAATGTTAACGCACAAATTTCCAGCAAAGCTCGCTCGTTAACACTGTGGACAGAGAAGGGCGCCGCCCGCATGTCCAAGATTGTAGACACAGATGAGGCTTGGGGATTCTTTGAGAAACTTGAGGATTCATATTTTCGGCCGCAGGAATTTAGCGCATTGCCACTGTCGTATGAGCAAGCGCTTGAAGACCTTCTTTCTAAGGTTAAGGAAAACAGAATCATCGCCCAGCAGCGAGATTATGCCATCGAAACTAAAGCGTGGATTGGTAAAAGACGGGAGGCTACTGCGATGGCCACCGCTTCAGTGGCGACACGAGAGAAGAACAGGTTGGCTGAGCGGTTGGGCGAAGGCAAAAATTACGCTGCAATTATCCCTGTAGAGAAAAAGACAGGCCGGGAATTCAAATGGCAGCCGTTGCGTAAATGGTGCCGTGATAGCGGTGTTGAACCAAAAGAAGTTGATGATAAACGTTTCGGCACGGTCAAATCATGGCCTCGTGATGCGTGGATGGCTGTTTATGGAATAGATATTAAAAAACTATTTTAGATTAACGACTAACCCGCCACGGCGGGTTTTTTATTGCCCGGAGAAAGTGATGAGCGAAAACCTTGGCGGGATTTACATCGACATTGAGCTTGAATCAGCTCAGCTTCTCGATGGAGCAAAAAAGGTTAATGAAGCACTGTCTGGCATGGGCTCCAACGCCGGTAAAGCGTCAGGAAATTTCGACGGTGTCGGTAAGTCTGCGAATAGCGCCGGTAAGTCGATAGCCAGATCGGCAGATGATGCGAGTCAGGCTGCCAAGATGATGGAACGGCTTGGTAACGAAGTCGCTATCCTCGAAGAGGCAAACGAAAAAGGCGCCCGCAGCGCCGTTGTGCTGGCGGCTCAGCTACGTGCTGGCTCAACTGCTACATCTGCGCAGACGAAAGAAATCGGTGAGCTCGCCGGAAAACTGTACGACATGAAGACGGCTCAAAATCAAGTCGCCACATCAGCATCAGCATCCACCTCCGTTCTTACCGGTCTGTCTAGGGTGGCAGCCGCAGTATCAGCTGCGCTTTCAGCTCGTCAGGTTTCGGCGTATGCCGATGCATGGACGACGCTCAGCAACAAATTAGCGAATGCCCGCCGAGCAAGCGAGAGCGCGGCAGACGTAACTGATCGCGTCTTCAATATATCACAGCAAACACGTTCCAGCCTGGAAGGTACGGCGACAATCTACGCTAGGCTTGAGCGAGCCACCCGCAGCTATGGGACCAGTGTCAGTGATCTGTCCAAACTGACTACCATCATCAGCCAAGGGCTCATCGTATCCGGAGCAACCGCTAGCGAAGCGGAAGGAACGATGATTCAGCTTTCGCAGGCGCTGGCATCAGGAACCCTTCGCGGACAAGAATTTAACTCAGTTAACGAGCAGGGAAACCGGCTTATCGTAGCGCTTGCTGATTCAATGGGCGTGTCTGTCGGGCAGATGAAAGCACTGGCAAATGCCGGGAAACTCACCACGGATGTGGTTATTAATGGATTGTTGTCTCAGGGTTCAAAAATAGGGCAAGAGTTTGCCAGAACGACGACGACCATTGGGCAGGCAATGCAGACTGCCAGCAACAATATCACCAAATTTGTTGGTTCATCGTCCACTGCCAAAACCGGAATCAAGATCTTTAACGATACCGTAATCACGCTGAGCGAAAGCCTAGATGCCGTTTCTAATATCGTACTCGCCGTCAGTGCGGTTATGGGGTCTCGATACCTTGGCGCGCTAACCGCATCAACAACAGAAATGATCAAGAACGCAGCAGCGGCATACAAGGCTGCCTCGGCGCAAGGCGCGATGACGGCAGCAGTCACTGCGGCCAAAGGTGCGTTTTCTCTTGTAGGAGGACCAGCTGGTGTGGCAGCACTCGCGGCCAGCGCGATTTTCTATTTCTATGAGAAGTCCCAGCAGGCTAAGCAAGAAGCCATCGACTTTGCTGACAAACTTGATGGCGTGATCGCCAAAATGCGGCAAATGAATGATATTCAGCTGTCCGGCACAATCGCCGACCTGAATACATCCCTGCGCGCGCAGCAAGATCGCCTATCTGAATTGAGCGCGGCGCATCAAGAGAACATCAACGGCCTGTACAACGCACAACAGGCAATGAAGAACTCCACGGCTGGGTCGTGGGCGTATCAATCAGCATCAAAAGCCGTGTCTGAGTGGCAAGATAAGGTGGCTCAGTCAGCGCGAGACACAGATGATGCTGAGACAAAGCTAAGCAAAACAAAAAGCGCTCTCGGTATGGCCCAAGCTCAGTTGAGTGGGCAACTTAAAGAAGGCGTTGAGTTACTGGCTAAAGATGCTGAGAACGCCGGTGTGGCTGCGGGGATGATGAGCCATCTAGGCAAGATGATCGATATTGCATCTGCCGCCAAGGAGAACTTCAACTCATCAAGCTTGCAAGTGCCAAGAAATGAAAAGGGCGATAAATACCTCGAAAAAATCAAGGAAGAGAATGACCTCCTGGCGATCACCGACAAAAGGGAGCGTGCGATAGCCGAGGCCAGGCAAAAGGCGCTCAATGATGGAGTGGGGCTTTACTCAAACCAGATGAGGCAGATTGAAGAAGCTGCCGCGAAGAATTACGACCTGAAGGAGTCAGAGAAGGGAAGGGATAAAGCCACCAGAGACGCAGCGGCAGCAGGTAAGAGCGCAGAGAAGCAGGCGGAAAGAAACGCCCGTGTCTTAGAGGATTATCGCCAAAAAGCTGAGCTGAGCGCTGACTCAACGAGTGACTTGTCAAGAGAGCAGACGATACTTGCCGCAAAGAGCAAGCTGATTAACCCGACGCCGGAGCAAGTGGCTACCGTTGAGCGAGACGCCGCCGCCGCATGGGATAAGGCAGCGGCGCTCAAGGCGCAAAGCTCTGTTCCTGAACTGAAAGAGAATGCCGACTATTCCAAGCAAAAGCAGCAACTGGAGCTTTTGAAATCCGCCAAGGACTCGCAGGGCAATTTGCTCATTAGTCAGCAGCAATATAACCAGCAGTCCGAGCAGTTAGAGCAAGACCATCAAACCAAACTGGCGGAAATAAGGGCTAATCAGGCAGTCACTCCGCAACAGGATGCCGCCGCTAAGGTTGACCCTGTTCAGCAGCTGGCTAATGAGAACGCGCGAAAGCTGGCGCTAATTCAGCAGTTCGAAGCCAACAAAACATTAACCCACGACCAGGCTGAAGCGTTACGGAATGCGACGGATACCCAATACGAACAGCAGCGCATCGCTGCCCAGTGGACTATCTACCGAAACCAGAGCGTGGCAAATGAGCTATTGGCTTCTTCCATTGAATCATTCAGTAGCGGGGCATCTAGTGCCATAACTGGCCTGATCAACGGGACTCAGAGCCTTTCTGAGTCCTTCGCGAACCTAGGAACCTCTATCTTAAACGGCGTTGTCAGCAGCCTTGTTCAGATGGGGACGCAGTGGGTTATGTCCACGCTCATGGGGCAGGCGGCGCAGGAGAGCGCAATAGCTGCAAATCAGGCAACATCAATTGCAGCCTTAGCAGCTTCGACATCCGCAGGTATCGCATCGGCATCTGCTCTTTTAACCGCATGGTCCCCGGCCGCTATGGCCGCGTCAGTTGCTTCGTATGGAGGTGCGGCGACCGCAGGCTTAGCTGGCTACACCACGGCGATGACTGCGGCTCAGACGATGTCTATTGCTGGAGCGAGAAAGAACGGCGGCCCTGTATCGGCCGATTCCATGTACCGCGTCGGTGAAGGCGGCAAGCCTGAGATATTCAAGGCGAGCAACGGCAACCAGTACATGATCCCCGGCGACAACGGCTCTGTTATCAGTAACAAGGATATCGGGGGTTCCGGTGGAGGTGGTGGAGGGGTGGTTATGAATGTTGCGTTCAATATTCAGACGTCGGGAGGAATTGATGATGCCACCCAGAAACAGATGGCAAAGACCATGGAAAACGTGGCCATGAAAGTAGTTAAAGAGCAAAGCTCTAGGCCGGGTGGCATTCTACAGCCGAGAAAATAGACGGTGCGAGTTCGGCCTTAGTTACTCGAACGCCTTAGTTCCAATCTCTATAATTTCTTTAACTTTGATGTGCATTTCTTTCATGTACTCCCTGATTTCATCATCTTCATCAGGGTCGGCGATAGCAGGAGATGCACAATTTGCCAATCCTTTCAGTAGTTCTTTCTGCTCATTAGTTAGCACGGAAATCACGAAGTGAAGCACTGTTTGCGCCGCTAATGAATCTATAAGCAATTCTTTATTTTCGGACATATATATCCCCATTTGTCAGAATTTTTTAAATCTAATTATAGACAGGATCCACCAAATGCCAGAAACATTCACATGGAGTCCCCAAAAGGGCTTCACGGTTACCCGTACGCCAAATGTATCTGTCGTGAGTCTTGGCGACGGGTATGGACAGCGGCAGGTCAAGGGAATTAACCCTTTGATGGACAGCTACTCACTGACTTTCGTTGGCGTCGATGGACTATGTGGCAGGGCCAACATCGCGAAGGATGCCGAGGCGTTCATTAAGGCGCGTGGCGCCGTTGAGTCATTCTACTGGACGCCATCAGATACCGGCATTCAGGCTCTTTTTGTGTGCCGGTCATGGACGATGACAAAAACCGGGCAGAAATATGATCTGTCCGCCACGTTCGAGCAGGTTCCGCGATGAGAGACATACCAGCAGAGCTAATCATTGAGAGCGTTGATGCCGGAGTTGGCGCAATGCTTGACCTCTATGAGGTTGACCTACAGAGCTTCGGCGGTGATGTGATCCGGTTTCACTCCGGCACTAACGGTTACTTCGGTGATGTGGTGTGGCAGGGCCGTGTTTATTCTGCCTACCCGATCGCTGTAGAAGGGTTTGAAACCAAGTCGGAAGGGACATATTCACGCCCTACGATGACGGTCGCCAACATATCCGGGCTAATCACCGGTATAAACCACGATTTCGATGATGCATTAGGCGCGGTGGTTACACGGCGTCAGGTGTTGGTAAAGCACCTTGATGCGGTGAACTTCCCAAACGGGAACCCTGAAGCAGACAGCACGATGGAGGCGGTTTCACGTTATGTCATCGAGGAAATGGCGGAAGAAACTTTCGAGACGGTTACGTACAACCTCGCGACCCCTGTTGATTGCGACAACGCTGTCATCCCGGCCAGAACCATTCTTGCCGACGTGTGCCAATGGCAATATCGCGGGGAGGGGTGTGGATATAGCGGCGGCGCCGTAGCGGACGAGAAAGACGCGGCCACTTCGGACCTGTCCAAAGACAAATGCTCAAAACACCTATCCGGGTGCCGGCTGAGGTTCCCTAAGCCAAACTCATTGCCGTTTGGCGGCTTCCCAGGCTCGTCTAAGGTGTCCTGATGACTGATATCGAAAGCGAATGCCTTAACTATGCTGCCTCATCAAGCGATGAGGTGTGCGGGCTGATTATTGAAGATAGTCGGTTGTTCAGATGCCAAAATATTCACCCTGAACCAAGCCTGCATTTCCGGATAGACGACAGGGAATGGATGGCGGCGGAAGACCTTGGCGAGGTAACGGCGGTATTTCACTCCCATCCCATTGATAAACTTGTTCTGTCTGGCGCCGACCGTGTGGCACAAATTTCTACCGGAATTCCTTGGTGGCTGGTCAGCGCAGGGAGACTGAGGAAATTTAACCCCGTCCCGCATCTTTTAGGCCGGTCTTTTGTCCACGGAACAATGGACTGCTACACGCTGTTCCGTGACGCATACCACCTCGCCGGGATAGACCTGCCCGATTTCGAAAGGGCTAATGGCTGGTGGGTGAGGGGAGAAAACCTTTACATCAAGAACGCGGTAGCCACTGGGTTTCACGAGGTTGGATTTGCAGATATACAACCTGGTGACGTGATCATCCGCCGCGCCTTCGCAGAGTCCGACCCATGTCACGCCATGATCTACCTCGGCGATAACATCGTTCTTCACCATGAAAACGCAGGTCGTCTCAGTAGAAGAGAGCCATGCCGCCCTGCCTACATCAAGTTAACCCATTCCATTTGGAGGCATGAACAGTGCTCAAATTTAGATTTGCGGGGAATTTACGACGACATTTCCGCCAAATTGAGTTGAATGTTGAAACCGCCGCGCAGGGACTGAGGCTTTTGTTGGCGCAGTGTCCTGAATTCAAGCGTGATTTCTACAAGACGAAACTCCGCATCAGAATGGCCGGTGATGATATTCACCCCGACCAAATCGACTTCCACATGAACCGTAAGTTGCGAGACGGTTCGACGGTCCTGCTTGCTCCTGTAATTGAGGGTTCTATCGGTACATCCTCACCTATATTTTCGGCTATAACGATGGGGCTTTTGGTTGGGGCTTACTCCTCATATATGGCGGGGAAAGTCAAGACATCTGCCGAATCAGATTCAGAATCAGACTCGATAACCAACAACTCATTCACAAGCGCTGATAATCGCGTAGGTCAGGGACGCCCTGTACCCTTGCTGTTGGGTGAAATGGTGGTCGGTAGCAATGTGATTAGCCTCGGGATCGATACATCTAACAATGCTGATTGGGAAATATCGATCAGCTAACCCCCAATTTTTAACGAAAAAATAAATAGCCGCCTTCGGGGCGGTTTTTTTATGGAGAAAGTCATGGCATCAGGCGGCGGAAGTTCCAGCACGGCCACGCTCGTAGACGACAACCTAAAGTCAAAACAGTTTTTGCGAGTATTGGATTTGGTCTCGGAGGGGCCAATATACGGGCCTGTAGACCAAGAACACCTTTCATCATTTCTACTCAACGACTCCCCAGTTACAGATTCTTCAGGCAATACCAACATCAATGGCGTAAGCGTCGCGTGGCGGCCTGGTTCGGGCACCCAAGCGGCGATAAACGGCTTTGACGCAATCGAGGCGACGACGATAGTGAACAATGAGGTCGCGTACGACACGCCATTGGTTCGCACCGTCACGGACTCGGAAGTAGACCGGGTAAGAGTTAACCTTGGGGTCTCAGGGCTGTTATCTCAAGACTCAAAAGGCAACCAGAGCAATACATCAGTGACGATGGTTATCGAGACACGAACCAACAACGGCTCGTTCTCTATTGCAAAAACGGTCACGATCACCGGGAAAATTTCGGGTGAGTACCTGGAAGCTCACACCATTGACGCCCCAGAAACAAAGCCGTTCGACATTCGCGTACGTCGTACAACCCCAGACAGCACCAGTGATTTATTGACTAACGGCACCGTCTGGAACAGCTACACAGAGATTTCTGACTACAACCTTTCTTACCCATATGCCGCTATTTGTGGGGCGGTTATCGACCGTGATCAGTACACGGACACCCCGACAAGGACCTACCACTTACGTGGATTGATCGTAGACGTTCCTGATAATTACGACCCGATAAACAGGACTTACTCAGGCCTGTGGACTGGTGGCTTCAAATCTGCGTGGACGAATAACCCGGCATGGATATTCCGTGCATTGGTGAAGAATGAGCGTTACGGCCTTGCGAGACAGGCTGGGTATATTGATGTAGACGACGGCAGCTTATACACGCTATCGCAGTTCTGCGATCAGGTGGTTGATGATGGATTTGGTGGTGAGGAGCCGCGATTCACTTTGAACGCCTATGTCACAGAGCAGACGAGCGCCAGAGACATTCTGGATGATATTGCTGGAATGTTCAGAGGGATGGCCTTGTGGGATGGGATGCGTTTCACCATCATGCTGGACAACCCACAGGACGCGGTGGCCGCAGTAACAAATGCTAATGTTGTTAATGGCGTGTTCAAGTACAGTGCATCCAAGCGTTCAGAACGGTACAACGCCGTGGTCGTGTCTTGGACGGACCCTAATAACGGGTGGTCAGAAACGAAAGAGTTTGTATCAGATGACCAGCAGATCGACCGGTACGGGTACATCGAGACAACCCTGGAAGCGTATGGATGCACCTCGCGAGGGCAGGCATACCGCGCTGGAAAGTGGATGATTGAAACGGCTAAGCGAGAAAGCCGCAGCGTCAATTTTCAAATGGCTCGTGATGCGATTGCGTTCATGCCTGGTGACGTTATCGAAGTCATGGATAACAAGTATGCTGCCGCCCGCCTTGGCGGCCGAATTATCTCTCATTCGGGCGCGACCATTGTTGTCGATGCCGATGTTTCTACTGTCGCCTCTAATGGTGACTCTATGAAAATCATGGGTTCAGACGGCAAGATGGTTAGCTATGAAATTTCTGCCATTAACGGCGCTAAAATCACACTCAGTTCAGCACCTGCATGGGTTCGAGATGGAACTGTTTTCGTAATATCTTCAGCTTCCGTAGCCACGCGTTTATTTAGGGTGATGGGTATTGCTGAGGATGAAAACAACTCAACTTACACTATCTCGGCAACTCTACACGATCCAAACAAACAGGCCATCGTTGACGAGGGCGCCGTATTTGAAGCGCCGAACGATACGCTAAATGGTTACCGAGTCCCGAACGTTGAAAACCTCAAAATCACCAACACCAATAGTGAGACCGTGCAGGTAACAGCCTCATGGGAGACTGCAACAACGACCCGGAATATCCGTTTTGAACTTCGCGTTTATAACGAGTCCGGGCAGGTGGTCAAACAATATGAGACTGACCAGTATCGGTACGAATTCTACGGCCTGGATGCCGGGACATATAACCTTGGCGTCCGGGGGCGTAACGATAATGGGATGAAGGGCTCCGAAACCCAGGTCAGCATGGTGATTGGCGCGCCGTCGGCCCCCACCTATATACAGTGGACACCTGGTATATTTCAGGCAGATATCGTCCCAGTGATGTCTGTGACGGCCACGACTGACACAACATTCGAATTCTGGTACAGCGGTGAAACTCAGATCGCCAGCCTTAACCAAGTTGAAGATCAGGCCCAGTATCTTGGCCGGTCCAATCAATGGGTAATCAATGGGCTAAAAGGCGACACTACTTATTACGTCTATGTTCGAACGAGAAATGCGTTTGGTTCATCTGCGTTCGTTGAGGCGTCAGGTCAGGCGTCATCTGATATACCCGGCATGATTGATTACATTGATGATGCGATTAGGGAATCAGAGTCATTTGAACGTCTCACTTCCAACATTGACACAAACATTGAAGGAATATTGCAGAATGCGATGAATCTCGACGCATCTGTCGATCATCAATTTGAGGCGTATGGGCGCAATCGAGCAGATATCATCTCTGTCCGTCAGACCGTTGCCGACAACGATAGCGCATACGCACAAAAGTTTGAGCAAATCCAATCCCAGTCAGACCAAAACACCTCATCCGTTCAACAAATATCAAGTGCATATGCAGATCTTAGCGGCAAGCTATCGGCTCAATGGGGTGTAAAGGTACAGGCTGACAATAACGGCAACAAATACGTTGCCGGGATGCAGTTAGGTGTTGAAGGAAATGGCGGCACTACGCAGTCATACGCCTTATTCAGCGCAGATAACTTTGGTATTTACAACACCAATAATGGAACTTACCAGCTTGCATTCACCGCTGTAAATGGACAGGTGTTTATGAGGGATGCTTTTATTGATTATGCATCTATGACTTTGGCTAAAGTTGGATCTTGGTATTCATCTAATTATGTGGCAGGAACTTCCGGTACAATAATGAAGTCTGATGGCACCTTTGAAGTTAATGGCTCAAGTAGCGGCGAAGGGAGGATGTATATTACAAATAAGAGAATATCTGTGTACGACGAAAATGGTAATATAGCTGTGGTTATGGGTAAGAAAATAGAATTGGAGGTAAAATGAGTTACGGAATACAGACTTTTATAAATGGAACCTCATTTGATGCTATTAATAGTATTGACTTCAATTACGTAATAGACTCGTTTACTGTTAGCTCGTCAGGGTCTAAATCATATTCATTGCAATATGGAATGCAAATGAATGCGGTAATATTCAACGAAAACACTCCTACAAATAAGGAGCTTGTTTTCAATATATCGGTGTCTGGCTCAACATTAACATGGAGCGTCAATGCAACCGTCACGATAATAGTTTTTGTGAGTTACTAATGACATTCTCAGCGCAGATAATGAAAAATGGACGACTGGCAATTGCTCCCACGTTTACTCCAATGGTGCTTGTTCAGGTAATTGATGTTGCTGCTGGGGCTGGAGGTATACCCACCATCGTACCATCATCAAGCCCATTCATGGCGTTCCATAGGAGTATAGAATCGTCCATGGATGGGATCAATTGGGTTGTAGATAGTTCGGGTGCATACGTTGTTCTTAACTTTAATTCGGCGGCTATGAAGTCAACTTCCGGTCGTATTTATATATTCTCAAACTTTGTAGTGAATGTTCCTGAATACGGTCTTTATGTATACAGTGAGGGGAGGGTCGTTTATCACAACAACTGTCTTCCTTTGAAAGTTAACACTATATCTTATAATCAATCAGAAATAACATCTTCGGCACCTTTAGCAGTGTGCAGTTGCGTAACTGAGGTGGTTGAGGAATTTTATCCTGATCCGGATCCATATAGTGCTAAATTTCAGGTCATTGAAAGAAGGAGGGCTTCGGCAGGGTATGAATCTGGTAGTTACAAGGTCACCTTTATGGGGGTTCTTAGCCATGTTGAGAATTTAATAAATCACGATATAGATCCGCCAACTTATCCGATAGTAAATATGTGGAATGTTAATACTATAGCATATATAGAGTGCTCTTTATATGACCAGTATTATAAGCAGGCATTGGGATATTAATTTCCGGAGATATATATGTCATCAGGTACGATCACATTAACGAATAACTCGGCTGTAGTGAGTGGTTCGTCAACATCTTTTTCTTCAGATTTAACTGCTGGTGATTTTATTGTGTCCGTCATCGGTGGAGTTACTTACACGCTGCCGGTAAAGACAGTGGATAGTGGCACTCAGTTAACACTGATTAAGGCCTATAATGGGCCATCTACATCAGGGGCCGCATGGAACGCCGTACCAAAAGACACAATGACGGCGATCACGGCACAACTGGCCTCTCAGGTTACTTATGCCATCAGGGGATTGAACCTAGACAAGAATAATTGGCAGCAAATACTGAGTGGTTCGGGAACTGTGACCGTTAATCTCCCTGATGGAACAACATATTCAGGACCAGCCTGGAAGGGCGTAACTGATCAGATATCTGCAATAAACATCTCGTTAGCAGCGGTAAATTCGGCAAAACTGGGGATAGCTAATAACCTTTCTGACTTGGCGGATAAAGCAGCAGCAAGAACCAATTTAGGTGTAATACCGTCCAGCGGAGGAACCTTAGCCGGCCCTTTAAACTGCACAACAGGATTTCCCCTGACTGTCCCATTCAACGGAGATTCATCTGGTTATGGAGTTTGTAAAGGAGTGGATAATTTCCAAGCATCTTACCAGTACTATATTTCATCAGGAAATTTTCATAGCGCGAGGATACTTCTTCAACAAACATCATCAGGGACTAGTTATGTTTGGACTTTTAGAAATGATGGTAACGCATATTCTGGTGGTAGCTGGGTAAACGGATCGGATGAAAGACATAAGACAAATATCAAGGTAGTAGATAATGCCCTTGAGTCTGTTGTCGGGTGGCGGGGGTGCACATATAACAAAAAAGACGGGGTAGCTGAAGTTGGGCTAATTGCTCAGGATGTGGAGAAAAATTGTCCAATTGCTGTTTCAGAATCACCCAGAGAATTTAGTGACGGAACGGTAATTGATGATTTTAAATATTTGAACACATCTGGAGCGGCCGCCGCGTATCACACGGAGGCGATAAAGCAGCTACTGGATCTGATTGAGGAGTCTATTTCCAACCCCGAGTCAGCATTGGCTAAAATAAAAGAAATAAAGGGTGGTGACTGAAAATAACATGGGTTTTTATTATAAAATTACACATGTTATTAACATGATATAACCAATATGCTGTAGCAAGCATGCGAACTCAACCCTATAACGAGGCAATCCTCAATGTTCGCCCCGCGTGCCACGGACGGCTCTGATTCACTCACAAAATTTCATCAATCCAATCAGCCCACCACTGCATCATTTTTCTGCGTTTATCAAGATATAGTGCGGTGGTTTTGCAAGTCGCGCTGGTGGGTTGGGGCTAGATATTAGCCGTCCGCCCGCCAGTCCGCCCGCCCGCCAAGTCAAATCACATTCCCTCTCATGCTCTCGTAACCTCTGACGATTCGCGAAATCGAAGTAATAAAAGACTTAAATATAATGTGTACATCAAAGTGTGCCTAATTTGATATCTTTGTCTTTGTATAAAGATAATTGCATGATAATAAATGAAAAAATATTTATTATATAAGTCTTATCTGAGAGCATACCATTCCTTATGTTTCAATGGGTTGGTCATCGCACCCCAGATATCAGACAGCACGCCAATGGAAGACACCATCATACCGATCACCATCACGCCTGCCGAAATCGCGGCATAGTCCTGCTGGCGGATGGCGTTCACCAGCCAGCGTCCCGCGCCCGGCCAGCTGAACACGACTTCGGTGATCATCGCCAGCGTCAGCATGGCGGAAAATTGCAGCCCCAGCTTGGGCACAATGGGCGGCAGCGCGTTGTGCAGCAAATGACGACGGATGATGGTCGTGCGCGATAGCCCGCGCGTGTAGGCCGCCTTGATGTAGCTTTTGCCGATAATTTCGGTGGTGCTGATCCGCATCAGCCGGAACACTTCGGTCGTGGGAGCGACGGACAGCACCGTTACCGGCAAAATCAGGTGGCGGACGGCGCTCATCATCATCTCATCCCGGTAGGGGGACTTCGCCAGCCAGGCGTCTATCAGCGAAAATCCGGTGACGCGCGGCACCTGATAGAGCAGGTCGAAACGGCCGGATACCGGTAGCCAGCCCAGGTGCAGCGAAAAGAATAGGGTCATCAACAGCGCCAGCCAGTAGACCGGCAGTGAGAACCCCAGCAGCGCCAGGCCGCTCAATATCTTGTCCTGCGTTTTGTTTTGCAGAATACCGGCGGTGATCCCCAGCACGATGCCGATGACCAACGCCAGCGAAAAGGCCAAAACACACAGTTCGATGGTGGCGGGCAGCACCTCTTTCAACTGCTCGCTAACGGGCTGTCCGTTGATGCTGGACAGGCCAAGGTTCCACTGGAACAGGCCGACGATATAAAAACGGTAGGCGTCAAACAGCGCCACGCCGCGCAGCGGTGCGTGGGGCGTGAAATAGAGCAGGCTAAAGCCGACCAGGGTCAGCAGAAACAGCGTCACCACCAGCAATAGCAAGCGGCGCAAGGCATAGATAATCACGGCGCGACTCCTTCCGTCGGCGGCGGTTCCGGCAGTTCGGGCGCAGCAGGCTTCGGCGCATCGCTTTCGCGGTAGACCCCGGCGAAAGAGGTATTGCCGAAGGGACTGAGCACCAATCCTTTCATGTCGTAACGATAGGCCTGCATACGCAGCGACGACGCCAGCGGCAGCACCGGCAGCTGGTCGGCCAGAATCTGGTGCGCTTGCTGATAATAATCAATGCGTTTGGAGAGCTGTTGTGACGACAGCGCGTCCTGTAACACCTGATCGAATCCGTTATCGCACCAGTGGGCATAGTTGGTTTGCGAGCGGATGGCGGCGCAGCTTAACAGCGGACGGAACACGCTGTCCGGGTCGTTACTGTCCGTGGCCCAGCCCGCGAGGGTCAGGTCGTGATTCATTTCCATCAGACGCGCTTCCTGAAAGCGTCCCTCAACCGGTATCAGCGTCACTTCAACGCCGACCTGAGCCAGATCGGCCTGAATCAGCTCGGCGGTTTTCACCGGGCTGGGGTTGTAGGACTGTGACGTACTGGGCACCCACAGCTGAAGGTGCAAATTATTCACTCCCAGTTCCTGAAGCATCCGACGCGACTTATCGGGATTGTAAGCGGTGATCTGCGCTTCGCTGTTATAGGCCCAAGAGGCGCGCGGCAGAATGGACGCGGCGGTCTCCGCCGTACCGTAATAAATCGACTGCATCAGACGGTCGTTATTAATCGCCAGCGCCAGCGCGTGGCGGACGCGCGGGTCGTCCAACGGCGGTTTTCGCACGTTGAACGCCAGATAGGCGACGTTCATGCCCGGACGCAGCGACAGACGCAGACGCGGATCGTTACGCAGGATGCTGAGCTGACTGGCGGCCGGATAGGCCAGAACATCGCACTCGCCGGTCAGCAGCTTGGACAGGCGTCCGGTCCCGCCCGCGCCGAGGTCGAAGACGACCTGTTCCATGCGCGGCTGGCCGCGCCAGTAGTCGTCATTACGCTGTAGGCGCACAAACTGCCCGTAGCGGTATTCGTTCAGCATATACGGGCCGGTGCCGACAGGCAGGCGGTCGATCAGCTCCTCTTTGTCCTGCTGTTGCAACTGCTGGGCATATTCCGCCGACAGGATGGGCGCGTAGTGTGTTGCCAGATGCCACAGGAAGGAGGCATCGGGTTTGTTCAGCCGGATCTCGACGGTGTAGTCGCCGATTTTGCGAATACTCTGCACCGTGTCGGCGAACTGCAGACTGTCGAAGTAGGGATATTCGCCGCCGTTGATGTCGTGGAACGGGTGGTGGGCATCCAGCATTCTCTGGAAGCTGAACAGCACGTCGTCTGCGTTCATCGCACGGGTGGGCGCAAACCATGCCGTGTGCTGAAACGGCACATCGTGGCGCAATGTGAAGCGATAGGTCGCGCCGTTATCCAGAACTTCCCACCGCTGGGCTAGCTCGGGAACCAGTCGATAGGTATAGGGATCTACGCCCAGCAGGCGGTCATACAGCTGTGCGGCGAGGGTATCCACCATCACGCCGCTACGCGCCATCTGCGGGTTGAACGTCGTCAGTTCATCGTTGACGCAATACACAAAGCCGCTGCTGCGGATATCTTCCGGCGGCGTCGGGCTTGGCGTGGGCGGCAACGGTGCAGCCAGCGCGGAACCGGTTAACCAGATCAACGCTAGCGCAAGAGTATATTTTCCAGACATACGGGAGTTTTCAGGCAATATGCGATAGACAGAGTGTAACGCACTCTGCGCCTCGCCCCAATTTCTTGTCGCCAACCGTTGCCTTTTTCACCATCAGAGACAAGCGTCCCTGCGTTATATCGTCCCCGCTGCCATCATCGCCGTGTCTTAATTCAGACCTCATTCACGCTGATGGCCTGTTTTTTCAGCAGTCCGCGTAGCTGGTGGTAGCTCAGTCCCAACAGCTCGGCGGCCTTGCGCTGATTAAAGCGCGATTGAGTCAGCGCTTGCTGCAACAGTTGTCGCTCCTGCTGGCTCAGCCAACCGCGCATATCCAGCGGCAATGCGGGCAGGGTGTCTGATTTGGCGTCCGGCACCGTCGGCGTGGCTGAGGGTTGAAACGGGTTGATGATGATATGGTCCAGCGGCTCGCTACTGGTGCCGTGGCGATAAACGGAACGTTCCACCACGTTTTTGAGCTCGCGAACATTCCCAGGCCAGCTGTAGTCGAGCAGGGTGCGCTGCGCCCGCTCGGTCAGGCCGGGGAAGAGGGGAAGTCCCAGCTCCCGGCACATCTGAACGGCGAAGTGGTCCGCCAACAGCATGATGTCCTGCTGACGTTGGCGTAGCGGAGGAAGCTGCACCACGTCGAATGCGAGGCGGTCCAGCAGGTCGGCGCGAAATTTTCCCTGCGCCGCCAGCGCGGGCAAATCATCGTTGGTGGCGCACACCAGCCGCACGTCGACCTGCAACGATTGCCCGCCGCCCACGCGTTCCAGCACGCCATATTCAATGACGCGTAGCAGCTTTTCCTGCACCAGCATCGGCGCGGTCGCCAGCTCATCCAAAAACAGCGTGCCGCCGTCGGCGCGCTCGAAACGGCCGAGATGCCGCTTTTGAGCGCCGGTGAATGCGCCAGCCTCATGGCCGAACAGCTCCGAATCCAGCAGGTTCTCATTCAAGGCGGCGCAGTTGAGTGAAATGAACGGCCCCTGCCAGCGGGGAGACAGATAATGAAGGCGGCTGGCGATCAGCTCTTTACCGGTGCCGCGTTCGCCGATCACCAATACCGGTTTGCTGAGTTGCGCCAGTTGAGACACCTGCTCCAGCATTTCGAGGAAGCTGTTGGCTTCCCCCAGCAGAGAATCTTGTTCGTAAGCCACGAAATCACCTTGTCATATTGACTAACTGTTAGCGAGTTTAACCAGCATAGCAGCCGGGCATCATGACGTAAAAAAGAATAATGCTTTTAAATTCAGTTAATTATTTTATTTTGCGACATTGGCACGGAGATTGAATTACCTCATGGAGATAACGTGACCCGATACGCCGGGGCGGATCCAACGGGCGTACCAAGACGCCGGAAATCATTAAGAGGATAACACTATGGGTATTTTTTCTCGTTTTGCCGACATCGTTAACGCCAACATCACCTCCTTGCTGGACAAGGCGGAAGATCCCCAGAAGCTGGTTCGGCTCATGATTCAGGAAATGGAGGACACGCTGGTTGAAGTGCGCTCCACCTCAGCCCGCGCGCTGGCGGAGAAGAAACAGCTGGCGCGTCGCATCGTGCAGGCGCAGTCTCAGCAGACGGAATGGCAGGAAAAAGCCGAACTGGCGCTGCGTAAAGATAAAGAAGATCTGGCCCGCGCCGCTCTGATTGAGAAGCAGAAGCTGACCGATCTTATCGTCGTACTGGAGCAGGAAGCGGAGAACGTGGATGAAACGCTGGAACGCATGAAGCGTGAAATCGGCGAGCTGGAAAATAAACTGACCGAAACCCGCGCCCGCCAGAAAGCGCTGACCCTGCGTCATCAGGCCGCCAGCTCTTCGCGCGATATTCGCCGTCAGCTGGATAGCGGCAAGCTGGATGAGGCGCTGGCGCGCTTTGAGCAGTTTGAGCGCCGCATCGACTCCATCGAAGCGGAGGGTGAAAGCGTGGGTTTGGGCAAACAGAAAACGCTGGACCAGCAGTTCACCGAACTGAAAGCGAACGATGAAATTGACGCGCAGCTGGCGGCATTGAAAGCTAAAGTAAAACCTACGGAGTAACCGCTACGGGCTGTCGCCATCGGCGGCAGCCTGAGATACGCATCATGATTATTAAGGAGAGAAAATGGGCGCCTTGGTTCTGACGATGATACCGCTGACCATTTTTCTGCTATTCGTCGCTCCGCTTTGGCTTTGGCTGCATTACAGTCAGCGAAAAAACCGTGCTCAGTTGGGGACGGCGGATATGCAGCGGCTGCACACATTGACGCAAGATGCGCAGCGTATGCGCGAACGTATTGAAACGCTGGAAGAGATTCTGGATGCGAAACATCCGAACTGGAGACAATCCTGATGAGACTGAACCGGAGTTTTAAAAAGCTGTATCTGATGCCGGAAGAGGGCATGATCAAAGGCGTTTGCGCCGGACTGGCCCACTATTTCGACGTGCCGGTGAAGCTGATCCGCCTGATTGCCGTGCTGTCGATCTTTTTCGGCCTGTTCTTCTTTACCGTGGTGGCGTACATCGTGCTGAGTTTTATGCTGGAGCCGGCACCGCCTGACGCCTACGGGACGCCGGACGCGTCTCCCAACCAACTGTTGGATCAGGCGGATGCGCAGCTGATGGAGAGCGAACGTCGTCTGCGTGATATCGAACGTTATATCACCTCTGACACTTACGGCGTGCGCAGTCAGTTCCGCCAGATGTAATCCCCTCTGCCACGGTCAAGCCTGCGCCGACGCCGTGGCACGTCTGTTACCCCGGCACGTGCGCTTTCGCATTTTGCTATCGGGCACCATAATAGCGTTTACCCACCATCACCCTCTTAAACGACACACAGGGAAAGGAGAGTCATGGCAAATCCCCTAAATCGATTGCAGCAGGACATCGGCGCGCTGGTGAATCGCGGCGTCGATCGTCATCTGCGTCTGGCCGTCACCGGCCTGAGCCGCAGCGGCAAAACGGCATTTATCACCGCGCTGGTCAATCAACTGTTGTCGGTACACAACGGCGCGCGTTTGCCGCTGTTCACGCCCGTCCGGGAAAATCGGCTGCTGGGCGCGCGGCGCATTCCTCAGCGTGACCTGGGCGTACCGCGTTTCGCCTACGACGAAGGCATGGCCTCGCTGTACGGCGAGCCACCCGACTGGCCGACGCCGACGCGCGGGGTGAGTGAGATCCGACTGGCGCTGCGTTACCGCTCCAATGATTCGCTGCTGCGGCATTTCAAAGACAACTCCACGCTGTATCTGGAAATCGTCGATTATCCGGGGGAGTGGCTGTTAGATCTGCCGATGCTGGAGCAGCGCTATCTGGACTGGTCCCATCAGATGAGCGGGTTGTTGCAGGGAGAACGGCTGACGTGGGCGCAGCCCTGGCTGACGCTGTGCGAACAGCTGGACCCGCTGGCACCCGCGGATGAAAACCAGCTGGCGGCGGTGGCTCAGGCTTACACGGATTATCTGTTGCGCTGCAAACGGGAAGGTCTGCATTTTATTCAGCCGGGCCGACTGGTGTTGCCCGGCGATCTGGCGGGGGCGCCGGTACTGCAATTCTTCCCCTGGCCGCTAAAGCGCGATGGGCAGGAGTCCGCGCTGGCGCAGGCTGACGCCTCGACCAATATCGGCATGTTGCGTCAGCGTTTTGACTACTACTGTCAGCATGTGGTGAAAGGTTTTTATAAGCAGCACTTTGTGCGCTTCGACCGCCAAATCGTGCTGGTGGATTGCCTGCAACCGTTGAACAGCGGCGTTCAGGCTTTTAACGATATGCGTCTGGCGCTGACGCAGCTGATGCAGAGCTTTCACTATGGCAAACGTACGCTGTTCCGCCGTTTGTTCTCTCCCTGCATCGACAAGCTGATGTTTGCCGCGACCAAGGCGGATCACATCACCACCGATCAGCATGCCAATCTGGTGTCGCTGTTGCAGCAGTTGGTGCAGGACGCCTGGCAAAACGCGGCGTTTGAGGGCATCAGCATGGAATGTGCCGGGATTGCCTCCGTTCAGGCCACGCAAAGCGGTCTGGTCGACCACCAAGGGCAGAAGATCCCGGCGCTGAAAGGCCATCGATTAAGCGATGGCGAGCCGCTGACGGTCTATCCCGGCGAAGTGCCGTCACGATTGCCGGGACCGGCATTCTGGCGGGAGCAAGGGTTCCATTTTGATGCGTTTCGACCGCCGGAGATGAGCATCGATACGCCGCTGCCGCATATTCGCCTGGATACGGTGATGGACTATTTACTGGGGGACAAATTGCGATGACTGAACCGCTGAAACCGCGTATGAGCTTTGAAGAGGCGCCACCGATGGACTTGCCGCCGACGCTGCGTCCCAACGTGACTTTCGACGAGCAGGCCGCCCAGGAATTTACGCCCACGCTGGCGGAGAGCGAGCCAGAAGAGGGCGTAGCGGAAGCGGCAGTGAGCGGCGCGTTGCGCCCACGTCGCAGTTTGTGGCGACGCATGGCGATGGCGGGCGTCGCGTTGTTCGGCGCCAGCGCCGTCGCGCAGGGTATCCAGTCGCTTCACCATGCGTGGCTGAGTCAGGACTGGATTTCTCTTGGCGGCATCGCTGCCGGAACGTTGATCGTCGGCGCGGGCGTCGGGTCGCTGGCGATGGAGTGGCGTCGTTTGTACCGTCTGCGTCAGCGGGCGGAGGCGCGCGACCGCGCCGCCGAGCTGTTGCACAGTCACGGGATGGGCGCGGGACGTGCGTTTTGCGAGCATCTGGCGCGGCAGGCTGGACTGGACCACGGACACCCGGCGATGCAGCGCTGGCTCGCCTCGCTGCATGAAACCCACAACGATCGGGAAGTGGTGGCGCTGTATGCCGAGCTGGTGCAACCCGTACTGGACATACAGGCGCGGCGCGAGATCAGTCGATCAGCGGCCGAGTCGGCCCTGATGGTCGCCGTCAGTCCGCTGGCGCTGGTGGATATGGCGTTTATTGCCTGGCGTAATCTGCGGTTGGTCAATCGGATCGCCGGTTTGTACGGCATTGAGCTGGGTTATTTCAGTCGGATTCGCCTGTTTCGTCTGGTGCTGCTCAACGTGGCTTTCGCCGGCGCGTCTGAGCTGGTGCGTGAAATTGGTATGGACTGGATGTCGCAGGACCTCGCAGCCCGTCTGTCCGCGCGCGCCGCACAGGGGATGGGGGCGGGACTTCTGACGGCTCGTCTCGGCATCAAGGCGATGGAGCTGTGTCGTCCGCTGCCGTGGCTGGACGATAAGCCGCGCCTGGGGGATTTTCGTCGCGAGCTGGTAGGCCAGTTAAAATCAACGCTCGCTGCTAAAAAATAATTCGCCTGACCCGATGTCGCCCACGGTGATCGCAGCAGGGGAAAAGCGTATATTGCACTCACGATAACACCAGGCTGTCCGCCTTTTCATGTGATGCCACTATGCGTAATAACCGACTGCGGTTGCCGCTTTTAATCCTGTTCGCTTTGCTTGCCCTCGCGCTCAATCTGCGCAGCCCGCTCACCGCCATCGCGCCGGTTATCGACCAAATCCGCACCGATTTAGCCATCAACGTCACCGTGGCGGGACTGCTGACCACCATTCCCGTGCTGTGCTTCGGCTTGCTGACGCCGTTGGCCTCAATACTGATCTCCCGCATCGGCATCGAACGGGCCATTATGGTGTCGTTGATTGGCGCGGCGTTAGGGACGCTGTTGCGTCCGGCAGGCGGCGTCACGATGGCGCTGGTGGGGACACTGGCGATTGGCGCGTCACTGACCGTCGGCAATATCGTCTGTTTGATGGTGATCGCCCGGGACTTTAATCAACGCCGCAACATGGCGACTGGACTTTACACGGCGGCCATTAACGTCGGCACCATGCTGACTTCCGCGCTGACCGCGCCGTTGGCGCTGCTGTTTGGCTGGCGAGTCGCGCTGGCCGTCTGGTGCGTGCTGGCGATCCTGGCGCTGGCTGTCTGGGGACGCGTCATTCAACGCAAACGCGGCGCGCGTCATAATGAAGAGGGCGCGCCGGCGGCGCTCAAGGTTCAGATGAGCCTGTCGCCGTTGCCCTCGCTCACATTCTGGCGGCAGCCCATTTTGTGGTATCTGGTGACGGCCTTTACCGTCCATCTCTTTATTTATTACGGTATGACCGCCTGGCTACCGGCCTACCTGACGCAAGAAGCAGGAATGAGTCTCGCCGAAGCCGGATTGATTGCCTCGGTATTCCAAATCACGGCGCTGATCGGGTCATTCGGCGTACCGCTGGTGGCGTCGCTGTGGCGTGTGCCGCGGGCGCTGTTGCTGGCTATCGTCGGCATATTCTGGATGCTGACGCCAGCAGGCATGTATTACTGGCCGCATCAATGGCCGCTCTGGTCGTTGGCCAGCGGTATCGCGCAGGGCGGCGGGTTTACCGCCATTTTCATGCTGATCATGGACCATGCCCGCGATCTGGATGAAAACCGGCGTTTCTCCTCCGCCGTGCAGGGCGTCGGCTATACGCTGGCCTCGGTCGGGCCGCTGGTCACCGGCGGGCTGCATACGCTGTTCGGCAACTGGGCCGTCAGTTTTCTGCTGCTGTCCGCGCTCGCCATTCTGATGCTGGCGATGGGGATGGCTATCGGTCTGTTGAAGCGGAACGTGCCTTCCCCAGCCGAAAACCCGACGTCAGACTAAAGTGTCAACTTTTGCTGACACTCTGCTTCATCCGACGATGGCGAATAGGGTATCATTCGGTTTTCGTCCCCCCGCGCGCCTGATGAAGAAGGTATGTTGATGCGTCTGGAAGTTTTTTGTAAAGACCGTATGGGCCTGACCCGTGAACTGTTGGATCTGCTGGTGCTGCGCAACATCGATCTGCGCGGTATCGAAATTGCCGCCGCCGGACGAATTTATCTCCACGTTGATTCGCTGCGCGTCGAGGATTTTCAGGCGCTGATGGCCGACATCCGGCGGACCGAAGGCGTCAGCGATGTCCGTACGGTGGCGTTCTTGCCGTCCGAACGCGAGCACCGGGCGTTGAAAGCGCTGCTGGAATCTATGCCCGAAGCCGTGTTTTCCGTTGATCTGAAAGGTCACGTCGAAATGATGAACGCGGCGGCGCTGTCCCTGTTTGGACAGACAGCGGAAAAAGTGCCTCAGTTAAATATCAGTCAGCTGGTCGGCCGCTATGCCTTCAGCCGCTGGCTGGAGCAGGGCGCTAAACCGGAAACGGAGCGGGTGGTAGTCTGCGGCCGGGACTTTCTGCTGGAGGTCACGCCGTTCTACCTGGACGATGACAGCGGGGAAAAGGTCGCATCGGGGGCGCTGGTGATGCTCAAATCCACGGCGAGAATGGGGCATCAGTTACAGAATTTGTCTGCGAACGACGACCGTGTTTTCGACACGATCGTGGCCGTCAGTCCGACGATGCGTCAGGTGATGGAGCGGGCGCGTAAGCTGGCGCCGCTGGATGCGCCGCTGCTGATCGTCGGCGAAACCGGCACCGGCAAGGACATGCTGGCGCGCGCCTGTCACTTACGCAGCCATCGCTCCGGGCAGCCATTTTTGGCCCTGAACTGCGCTGCGCTGCCGGACGACGTGATGGAAAGCGAGCTTTACGGCCATGCGCCGGGCGCCTACCCGAACGCGCTGGAAGGTAAAAAAGGCTTTTTTGAGCAGGCGAACGGCGGGTCGGTGCTGCTGGATGAAGTCGGGGAAATGTCGCCGCAAATGCAAACCAAACTGCTGCGTTTCCTCAACGACGGGACATTTCGCCGCGTAGGCGAGGAGCATGAGCTGCACGTCGACGTGCGGGTCATTTGCGCTACGCAGAAGAACCTGATGGAGCTGGTTCAGCGCGGCCAGTTCCGGGAAGATCTTTATTATCGTTTGAACGTGTTGACGCTGGAACTGCCGCCGCTGCGCGCATGTCCGGAAGATGTCATGCCGCTGGTCGAGCTGTTCGTCGCGCGCATTGCGGACGAACAGGGAATGCGTCATCCGCGCATCGCGCCCGAAGTTCGGCAACTCCTGCCTCAGTACGGCTGGCCGGGCAACGTGCGGCAACTGAAAAATATTATCTACCGGGCATTGACCCAGTTGGAAGGCGACGAGCTGACCTTGCAGGACATCGACTTGCCCGCCTTTTCTTCCGCGCTGGCGCACAGCGAAACGCTGTTGGAAGGCTCACTGGATGACATCACCAAACGGTTCGAACGCTCCGTTCTGACTCGACTCTATCAGAGCTATCCCAGCACGCGTAAGCTGGCTAAGCGGCTGGGCGTCTCCCACACCGCCATCGCCAACAAGCTGCGCGAGTATGGGTTGAGTACGCGTAAAGCGCCGAGTGACGAAGAGTCCTCGTCTTAAACCTTCAGTTTTAGCGTCGGGCCGTTGTCGTCATCCTCTGACGGCTCGCCGCTGTTCTATGCGTGCATCACGCAACCTCCGACGCAGACGTCAGCACCTCGCCCGGTTTTAGCCGCGCGGTCGCCTTGATTTTCATACATGTTGATTGCGGAAAACGACGCGACGAGGTAGTCACGTCGTTTTCTGGCGGTTTAACGCGCGGGGATCAGCGAGTAAACGGCGGCGTCGGTCGGTTGGCCGTGGATGACCAGACGGTTGTAAGCGATACCTTCAAAACGCGCGCCCGTTTTTTCCGCTATGCGGCGGCTCGGCAGGTTGTGTTCAGCTGCGATGATCTCCAGTCGGGTCAGGCCCAGCTGTTCGAAACCGAAGGCGGTGATGGCCTGCACGGCCTCCAGCGCGATTTGCTGCCCCTGCTCTGACTGACGTACCCAATAGCCGATATTTCCCATCTGATAGCCGGACTGAATGCTGTTGATGCCGACGGAGCCCATCAGCCGCCCCGATGTTTGTTCGAAGATGCCGAGATCGTACGCCATGCCTTCATGAATTCGCAGCGCGCTCTGAGCCACCCAGTGCGAAATCTCGGGAACGTTGTATTCATCCGTACACCACGACAGCCAGCGTCCGATGGTCTCTCTGGACTCTTGAACCGCCTCTGCGATCTGCGGAATATCGCCCGCGGTGAATGGGCGAATAAAAAATCGTGGCGTGATTAACGGAAACATCGGGCGTTCTCCTGCTTTTCAAAAGGGGCAACCAGTACGGCTCAGACGGGGAAATCCAACTGAGCCAGTTTTTCCAGCGTCTGTTTATCCTGCTCTTCCGCAGGCATATAGACCAGCATCCGATCGCCATTATGGCTGGCTGTCCACCAGTTAATCTGCCGCAGAGAAATGACGCCCAGCCGCGGGTGCTGAAAACGCTTCACCTTATTGATCACGCCTTGGATCTCGTAGCGTTGATGCCACAATTGCCGGAACTGCTCGGATTCATTCAGACAGCGCTGCAACAGCGTGTCCCACAGCGGTTCGCCGCTATGTTCTGCCAGCCGCGCTCGGAACATGGCCACCATGTTGGGCAGAAATTCCTGCAAGTCCGCCAGTCCTTTCTGCCAGTTCGGGTGCGTAAAGGCGAGATAGATGCAGTTGCGATCTTCGCGAGGGATATGATTCAAATCGATATTGAGCAGCCGACACCAGGACTTATTGAAACCCAGAATGCTGAAGCGGGCGTTAACGATAACGGCGGGATAGGGATTGAGCTGGTCCAGGATCGTCTGGCTATCTTCGTTGATCTTCTCGCAACTGGCGCGCACTGTCGGCGAAAAAGGCAGTTCCGCCAGCATGAACAGATGCCGGGTCTCCACTTCGTTGAACTGGAGCGCCTTGGCGATCGCCAGCAGCGTTTTGGCCGACGTTTTGATCGGGCGTCCCTGTTCCAGCCAGGTGTACCAGGTAATACCGACATCGGCCAGCAGGGCGACGTCTTCGCGACGCAGTCCCGGCGTACGCCGTTTGCGCGGGGTAGACAGTCCCAGTCGCTCCGGGTCCAGACTCTCCCTGCGTGTGCGCAGAAATTTCCCCAGCGTGAGCCTGCGATTTTGTTCGGTATTGTCGAGAGGAAGGGCCGTCGTAAGTTCCGACATATCAAGGACTCCGAGCCAGGCAGGTGGAATTTATACCAGGATAATCAAGAACTGGTACCCGTTTGAATTAACCCCGATGCTAGCGCTCGTGGATGATGATTACAATGGGTGTACATAATGAAACAAGGTTCACTAACACACGGGTTAAGTCGTATTGGTCTGGTGGTATTACTGGCCGGACAACTCCTGCCTATGATTGATTTCTCCATCGTTAACGTCGCGCTGGAATCCATTACCCACTCGCTCTCCGCGAGTCCCGCTGAACTCGAATTGATTGTCTCGGTTTACGGTGTGGCCTTCGCCGTCGCGCTGGCGATGGGGGACGTCTGGGCGATAACCTGGGGCGGCGGCGGATTTTTATGGTGGGCGTCGCCGTATTCGGCGTGGCCTCGCTGCTGTGCGGTATCGCTCAGTCGGTATGGCTACTGCTGTTTGCGCGGGCATGGCAGGGGATTGGCGCGGCGCTGGCTATCCCGCAAATTCTGGCGACGATCCATGTCAGCCTGAGCGGACGACGGCATGCCCGGACGCTCGGCATTTACAGCGCCATCGGCGGACTGGCTTTCATTATCGGGCAGGTTCTGGGCGGGACGCTGCTGAGTCTGGATATCGGCGGATACGGCTGGCGTAGCGCCTTCCTGGTGAATTTACCGTTCTGCCTGCTTATTTTGATCTGCGCGCCGTTTTGGGTACCGGATACCCGCAGCGAGAAGCGTAAGGCGATTGATTTACCGGGCACGGCATTGCTGGCGCTGGCCTTATCATGCCTGCTGTTTCCTCTGGCGTTGGGGCCGCTGTGGCACTGGCCGCTAAGCTGCGTCGTCGCATTGTTGGCCAGTTTTGGGCTGTTTGCGCTGCTGTGGCGGGTCGAACGACGACAGGAAAAACGGCAGCAGGCGCCTTTGCTGCCGCCGGCGCTGTTCCGACTGCCGAGCGTTCGTTTCGGTTGCGCCATTGCGCTGCTGTTCTTCTCCAGCTGGAGCGGCTTTATGTTCATCGTCGCCTATGCCCTGCAATCCGGCGCGGGATTTTCGCCGCTAGCGTCAGGCAACAGCTTTATCGGATTGGGGGGGGCTTATTTTATCTCATCGTTGCTGAGCGGTCGGGTCACGGAGCGCGTGGGCAACATTCCTACCCTGATTATCGGCTGTGCGATCCAGATGAGTGGTCTGCTGCTGCTGATGGCGACGCTGGCATGGGTCTGGCCTGCGCCGACGCTGTGGACGCTGTTGCCTGCGACCTGTCTGGTCGGGTTCGGTCAGGCGTTCATCGTCAGCAGCTTTTATCGCATCTTTTTATCGGATGTGCCGGTTTCTCATGCCGGATCGGGCGGCGCGTTGCTGTCTACTTTGCAGCAAACGGCGATGGGCATGGGCCCCATCGTATTAGGTTCCGTGCTAGTTCATCTTCTGCATTCCACGGAGGGGCGTTACGACATTGCGCTGATCGCCTCGTTGGGCGTGGAGTGGAGCCTGATGTTGCTATTGGTGGTGGGCGCATGCTGGATGCATCGTCGCCACGTGCGGTCTAAAGCCTATCAGGGGAAGGGGGCGGTTCAGATCGTGAGTGAGTGAGGAAGAACAACATCCCGGCGCCGATGGCCGGGATGTTGTGGCAGGGAATTCCACTTATTTCAGGGAAGCCAGCGCCTTATCGTAGTCCGGTTCGGTCGTGATTTCGTCGACCAGTTCGCTGTGCAGCACAACGTCATTTTCATCCAGCACGACGACGGCGCGCGCCGTCAGTCCTTTCAGACCGCCCTCGGCGATAGCCACACCGTAGTTTTCTTTGAACTCCGCGCCGCGCAGTGTAGACAGCACTTCCACGTTGTTCAGCCCTTCAGCGCCGCAGAAGCGCGCCTGAGCGAAAGGCAGATCGGCGGAGACGCACAGTACGACGGTGTTGTTCAGCTCAGAAGCCAGCTGGTTGAATTTACGCACGGAGGTCGCGCAAACGCCGGTATCAATGCTCGGGAAAATGTTCAGGATTTTACGTTTGCCCGCGTAGTGGCTCAGCGGAATATCAGAAAGGTCTTTTGCCACCAGTGAGAAAGCCTTGGCCTTGCTGCCTACAGCGGGGAATTCGCCGGAAACCGGTAGCGGCTGACCTTGGAAGTGTACATTCTTTGACATCATTGCGTCCTTTATTACAGGTGGTTAACAAGGCGTTCAGTGTAGGGCAACATTATCAACATTGGTATAAAAAAATAAGGCGACTTAATTCGACATAAGTCTCGGTTAAGTCACGCTTTAGCCTCCTTCCCGGTGGAATCACCGACTGACATTACGGCATACGCCTTCGCACGCAGTCCACGCACGATGCGGGCTGGCGCCGCATCGAAGAATGTCTGTTTTTGGCGTCATTCCGATAGGCAAAATTTGATTTCAGGCTATGATAATGCATCGCCCGGAAGGGGGTTTTATGTTGCTTTTTCAGAGGCATCCGTACAGAAAATACCGTCATAGAAGAAAGATTAACCTCAGTGCTTAATGACGGAGGTTTTCAGGATCGTTGGGCCGGTATTTTTTTGCGGCTCGCGCAGCAGCTATTTTAAGGAACGAACACATGATGCCATTTCGCTATTCCGCCCTTTGCGTCGGACTGCTGGCTGCGCTGACAGGCGCCGTCAATGCAGCCCAGGTTCCCGCCGGAACCGTGCTGGACGCCAAACAGGACGTTGTCCGCCATATCAAAGATGAACCCGCCTCTCTGGACCCCATCAAAGCCGTCGGCCTGCCGGAAATCCCGGTCATTCGCGATCTGTTTGAAGGTCTGGTGAATCAGGATGAACACGGTAATCCGGTCCCCGGTGTGGCAGAACGCTGGCAGACCAGCGACAACCGCACGTTCACGTTTATCCTGCGCGAGGACGCACGCTGGTCGAACGGCGACCCGGTGACCGCAAAAGATTTCGTTTACAGCTGGCGTCGTCTGGTAACGCCTGCCAACACCTCATCCTTCAGCTGGTTCGCCAGTCTCGCCGGGATCGTCAACGCAGACGACATTCTGGCAGGTAAATTGCCGCCGGACCAACTGGGCGTCGTCGCAATGGACGACCACACGCTGAAGGTGATGCTGAGTCGACCTGTGCCGTACTTCGTCAACCTGATGGCGAACTTCAGCCTGTTTCCGGTTCATCAGGCTACGGTCGAAAAGTACGGTGCTGACTGGACACGCCCCGGCAATCTGGTGGGCAACGGCGCGTTCAAGCTGGATGAGCGCGTGGTCAATGAAAAGCTGGTGCTGACGCCAAATGCGCACTATTGGGATCATGCTCACACGGTCCTGCGTAAAGTCACCTATCTGCCGATTAGCCAGGAGTCGAACGCGACCAAACGCTATCTGGCCGGCGATATCGATATCACCGAATCGTTTCCTAAAAATCAGTATCAAAAACTGTTGAAGACGCTGCCGGGCGAGGTGTATACGCCCGCTCAGCTGGGCACCTATTACTATGCATTCAACACGCAAAGCGCGCCGACCAGCGATCAACGAGTACGCAAGGCGTTGTCGTATGCGATTGACCGGCAGGTGATTGCTCAGAAGGTCTTGGGGACGGGAGAGAAACCGGCCTACCGTTTGACGCCGGACGTGACCAGCGGATTCACGCCGGAGCAAAGCGAGCTGGAGCAGTATTCGCAGGCTGAACTGGATGCGCAGGCCAAAGCGCTGATGGGCGCGGCAGGTTATGGGCCGGGTAAACCGCTGAAACTGTCTCTGCTGTATAACACGCAGGAAACTAACAAACAGGTGGCTATCGCCGTCGCCTCCATGTGGAAAAAAACGCTGGGAGTTGAGGTCAAGCTGGTCAATCAGGAGTGGAAAACCTACATCGACAATCGCAACAGCGGTCATTTTGACGTTGTCCGCGCCTCCTGGGTGGGTGACTACAACGAAGCGTCGACGTTTTTATCGCTGCTGACCTCGTCGCACAGCGGTAATATCTCGCGCTTCCACAATGCGGAGTACGATCGGCTGATGAAGGACACCGGCGGTCAGACGGACAGTCAGCGGTTGAATCAGGAATACAACCAGGCCGAACGAATACTCACCAATGAAGCGCCCATCGCACCGATTTATCAGTACACCAACGCCCGCTTGATTAAACCCTGGGTGAAGGGCTATCCCATCAATAATCCGGAAGACATGGCTTACAGCCGCATGCTCTATATCACCAAACACTGATCTCATGCACCAGCCGCGGCACCTGTGCGCCGTGGCTGACCGCCACGCTGGCGTTGCCGTTATGGTCAGAAACGCTAAGATAGTGCTCAAAGGGGAGTCAATGGGAGAAACCCGTGGAAACAGACGTGATTAATGGAAACGCATTACAGCGTACAGGCGCCGTATTTTCCTATCAGTTGGATGGGAAAGGCGGCGTCGTTCCCATCAATGATGATGAAATCGTCAACAATACTCAGCCTTGCTGGCTGCATCTGGATTCGACTCATCCTGAAAGCAGCCGCTGGCTGCAAGAAACCCGGCTGTTGCCGGATACGGTGCGCGACGCGCTGTCAGGAGAAAGCGCGCGGCCCCGCGTGAGCCGGCTGGGCGAAGGTACTCTGATTACGCTGCGCAGCATTAATTACAACGGAGACGCGCGGCCGGATGAGCTGGTGGCGCTGCGCATTTACATCACCGATAAACTGATTGTCTCAACACGCCGCCGCAAAGTGGCGGCCATTGATGCCGTCATGAGCGACCTGAAAGAGGGCAATGGCCCCACGGACAGCAGCAGCTGGCTGGTTTCCATCGCTGAGGCGCTGACCGACGATACCAGCGAGTTCATCGACCAGCTCCACGAACGGATCATCGATCTGGAAGATGCGTTGCTGGAGCAGGAGATGCCGGCGCGCGGCGAGCTTTCGCTGATCCGCAAACAGCTGATCGTTCTGCGCCGCTATATGACGCCGCAGCGCGACATTTTCTCTCGTCTGTCGGGAGAAAAGCTGTTCTGGCTACAGGATGATGACCGTCGCCGGATGCTGGAAATCGCCGAACGGTTGGGGAGAGGGTTGGAAGACCTGGACGGCAGCATAGCCCGTACCGCGGTCATCGCGGATGAGATCAACACCCTGATGGCGGAGTCGATGAATCGGCGGACGTACAACATGTCGGTGCTGGCGATGTTGTTTCTGCCGACAACCTTCCTCACCGGCCTGTTTGGCGTCAACCTTGGGGGGATCCCCGGTTCAGGCAGTTCGATTGGATTTATCTCTTTCTGCATGATGCTGGTCTTTATGGTGCTGATGGTTGCCTGGTGGTTAAAGCGAAGTAAATGGATGTGAGGACCGCCGATTTTTCAAGTAGGGAAGCGCGATTTTGCCGTCCGTTGATAAAAAAAACCGCCCAACTTTGAGCAACATCAACATTCCCAAACGGTGTATACAGCAAAATTCCGTTCGCAGGTGAATGCAACGTCAAGCGATGGGCGTTGCGCTCCATATTGTCTTACTTCCTATTTTGAATTACTGCATAGCACACTTAATTCACACCAAGCCGGCAAAGTTATGCCGGCTTTTTTTTCGTCCGTACCACCGCCTTCCGAGCGACAAATAAAAAACGACCGGTACTTAGACCGGCCGTTTCAGATATCTTCTCGCCTTTATTTGACTTCGACGACGTCCAATCGCTGATCGGCGGGAGGCGCTATCTCGTCGTCCTCAGGCTGCCAGCCCAGCGGCTGTAGCGGGATCGTTTCTCGATCAAACGCCAAATCGCCGCCGTCCACCACTTCACTGTTGTGGGTGATGGATTTGAAATCGAACAGCTTTTCGTCGGCTAGATGGGACGGTACGACGTTCTGAATGGCGGTAAACATGGTTTCGATGCGTCCCGGATAGCGTTTATCCCAGTCGCGCAGCAGATCTTTAATCACCTGACGCTGCAAGTTAGGCTGTGAACCGCACAGGTTGCAGGGGATGATGGGGAAGTTTTTCGCCTCGGCGAAACGCTCGATATCCTTTTCCCGACAGTAGGCCAACGGACGGATCACCACGTGTTTGCCGTCGTCGCTCATCAGCTTGGGCGGCATACCTTTGAGCTTGCCGCCGTAGAACATGTTCAGGAACAGGGTCTGCAAAATATCGTCGCGATGGTGTCCGAGCGCAATTTTGGTCGCGCCGAGTTCGGTGGCGGTGCGATACAAAATGCCGCGGCGCAGGCGTGAGCACAGCGAACAGGTTGTTTTACCCTCAGGGATCTTCTCTTTGACGATACCGTAGGTATTCTCTTCCACAATTTTGTACTCGACGCCCAGGGTGTCGAGATACTCCGGCAGCACATGCTCCGGGAATCCCGGCTGTTTCTGGTCCAGATTGACGGCGACCAGCGAAAACTGAATCGGCGCGCTCTGCTGCAGGTTGCGCAATATTTCCAGCATGGTGTAGCTGTCTTTGCCGCCGGAGAGGCACACCATGATGCGGTCGCCGTCTTCGATCATGTTGAACGCGGCGATGGCCTCGCCGACGTTACGGCGCAAGCGCTTCTGGAGTTTATTCAGGTTGTACTGCTGTTTGGGCGTCACCGATTGAATTTCTGACATTTCACTGTGGCTCACGTTCAAGTTTGGGCAGGGTTAGGGCATAAAGCTTATGGCGGGCAAGTTTATCATCAAGCGTCGCCACAATCGCTATCTCATTGCTGTCACCCTGATGGCCTTCACGCCGGTCGGCGATTTTCCCAGCATGTTAACGCGGAGAACGGCCGGTTCTATGTGTTTTTCTCGCCGTTTTTCTCATTTCGAAAAAAACTTTCACGGCTAACGGCTTGCTGGTCTGCTATCACGCAATAAACTGTGGTAAATAGGATTGGGACTAATTGGGTGATGAGGGCGGGACATGAAACTGCGGCAGGGGATGTTGGCGGGATGGGTACTGGTGCTGGTCGGATGCGGCAGCAGCAGTGAAAAAGCGGCGGAAGAGAATACGGTTGTGCCAGCGGAAGCCGTCAGGTTGTCCGCTCAGGAAATGACGGCCTGGCAGGGTAAGGATTCGGCCGCCGCTTCCTGTACGCTGGCTGGGGGTAAAATAGGGCTGGCCCGCCAACTGAACGGCGCCAGCGTGGGCACCTGTCTGCTGACCAACGGACGTCGCTGCGACGCCCAGTCGCTCGAAGATGGCTCCTGCCTGGCCGGTGGATTCCGCTAGCGGATCGGCAGCGACGTTATGTCAGCGCGAACGGGCAGTCTTCGCCCAGGCTAATTTGACGCAGGCTTTGCAGCGTCGTGCCCGCAATGCTGGTCAGCGCTTCCTCCGTCAGGAACGCCTGATGGCCGGTGAACAGCACGTTGTGGCAGGCGGACAGCCGACGGAAAATATCGTCCTGAATGACGTCGTTCGAGTTGTCGCTAAAGAACAGCGCGCGTTCGTTCTCGTACACATCCAGCCCCAGCGCCCCCACTTTTTGCTGTTTGAGGGCTTCAATCGCGGCCTGTGAATCAATCAGCCCGCCCCGGCTGGTATTGATGACCATCACGCCATCCTTCATCTGCGCAAAAGCGGCCTCGTTGAGCAAGTGATGATTTTCCGGCGTAATGGGGCAGTGCAGGGAAATCACGTCCGATTCCGCGTACAGCGTTTTCAGATCGACGTACTCCGCTCCTAGTTCTCTTGCCTGCGGGTTGGGATAAGGATCGAACGCCAGCAGGCGCATACCAAATCCTTTCAGAATGCGTAGCGTCGCCACCCCGATTTTCCCTGTGCCGATAATCCCCGCCGTTCGCCGATGCATATTGAAGCCGATCAGCCCTTCCAGTGAGAAATTGGCATCGCGGGTGCGCTGATAAGCGCGGTGAATTCGTCGATTCAGACTCATCATCATGCCGACGGTATGTTCCGCCACGGCTTCGGGCGAGTAGGCGGGTACATAAACTACCGAGATCCCCAGCGCTTTGGCGGCGTCAAGATCGACGTTATTGAAACCGGCGCAGCGCAGAGCCACGATCTTGATGCCAAACCCGGCCAATTCGGTCAGCACTTCGCGCCCACCGTCGTCGTTGACGAAAATACATACGGCATCGAATCCTTCAGCGGTTTTCACCGTTTGCGGACTCAGCATGAAGTCGTAGTACTCCATCTGGTAGCCGTAGTCCTGATTGACCCGATCCAAATATTTACGGTCGTACTGTTTGGTACTGTAGACAGCCAGTTTCATTATCGTTTACCCCGCTATTTCTAGGTTAGGCTAGCATAAAATAGTGAGCGTGCCGGAAAGCCACCGCCTGACGTCTGTTTTGCGTGGTGATAGCGCCCATCGGCATCAGGGGTGTTTTCGAGGAGTGGAGAGACAGCATACCTTTATCCTACGGTCGGCGTGAAGGGTGGTATCTGTCACGTGAGGGGACTATTATGCAGGCCGATGAATGTTCGCTGTTTTTCTCAGCGTGAGTCGTTGAATAGCGGAATGCTGCTACTGTTACAGGTGCGCTCACCCCTGCATGGCGAGGAAGGTATCGCCGTGCTCACCAAGACTGATATGCATAATGATGGCGAATGATTAAACACTTTTTACCTCGTGTCGGCATTGGGCTGGGCGCTATCGCGCTGGTAATACTGCTAGGCGGGTTAACGTTGCCGCTGTGGCTGCCTCGTCTGCTGACCTTCCTGGCGCCGCCGGGCGTCACGGTGACGTTGGATGAACCTCCTGCCTGGCAGCAAGGCGGACTCACCGTGCCGGGCGTTTCCATACACTTACCCCAATGCCAACTGCTGAACGTCGATCATGGCCGCCTGACGAGACAAGACGGCGGCTGGCGCGTTCATATTGCGAACGTGGCGCTGGACGGAAGCTGCCTCGCGCAGTGGCCGCAAAGCGCGGATTCGGCCTCAGAGACGTCAACCAGCCTGTCCGAATGGCAGCGGCGTCTGCCCGCAGGTGAGGTGATCATCGATCGCATCACGCTGACGCCGTGGCTGGATGACGTCAGCGCGCTGCATCTCACTTCCCGAGACGGGAAACAATCACTGAACATCAACAATAGCCGCCTGCAACTGCAGGCCGATCTCGACGGTCGGGCGTTAACGCTGCGCCGCGCGGAACTGACCGCGCTGCCCGATCGGCCGCCACTGTGGATACAAGGCGAGGTGCAGCTGTCAGATTCGCTGACGAGCCTTCCGGAAACGGGACGTTTGCAGATCGGCCGACTGCCGTTTGATTTACCGGAGCCGGTGATAGCGACGCTAAACTGGCAGGATTCGCAGGGCGTGATGAGGCTGGCGAAAGACGCGGACGCCCAACCGCTGCTGAACCTGCCGTGGCGCGTCAGCGCGGACGCCATCACCGTCAGCGAAGGTCGCTGGTCATGGCCATACGGCGCGCAGCCGGTTTCGGGCGGATTATCGTTGACGCTGCACGACTGGCGTCAGATTCACGGGCAGCCCCAGCTCGAAGCGCGGGTAAATATGTTAACGCAGGGCCATAACGGCCGTGCCAATGCGGTGTTGACGTTAGGGCCTGGTTCGCTCGGGCTTAGCGACAGCAATCTGCGTATTCAACTGGCCGGACAGGCCAATCTGGCTAATCTGTCGTTTTCCGCCACGCTGCCGGGCATGTTGCGCGGCGCATTGTTGAACCCCGATCTGGTCTTGCTGCCCGGCTCGCTGCTGCGCGCCTGGGGACAGCCCCAGTCCGGCCTGACGCTGGAGGATGCCCGTTGGCCGCTGGCAGGGATTGTCGTGAATGCGCAGGGCGTGAGCGGACGTTTGCAGGCGATTGTCAAAGCCAACGACGCCTACTGGGGACGTTTCAGTTTGCATATGGACGGCAAGGCGGAACGCTTCTGGCCGGATAACGGCCTCTGGCACTGGCGCTACTGGGGTAAAGGTCAGCTGCCGCCATTGCAGGGTCGGTGGGATATTGCTGGTCGCGGGCGTTGGGAAGACGCGCTGCTGGAAGTCAGCACGTTATCCAGCGGGCTGAATCAGCTGCGCTACGGCGCGATGACGGTCGCTAAACCCCGTCTGACGTTAGTGAAACCGCTACGCTGGCAGCGGGATCAGACGCAGGATGCGTTTGACGGCGCGTTTCGGCTAGTCGCCGACCGGGTGGCATTCACCGGTGCCGGCGCGTTACCGCCCGCTGAGCTGAATGTTCAGGTGCAGGGCGAACATCCCAACCATTTCGTATGGCGCGGCGCTTTGCAGGCCAAAGAGATCGGCCCGGTGAAACTGGTCGGTCGCTGGGACGGCGAACGCCTGCGCGGCAGCGGCTGGTGGCCGCCGCAAACGCTGCGCGTATTCCAGTCGCTATTGCCGCCGGATTGGAAAATCAAGCTGCGCCGCGGGCAATTTTATGGACAGGGCGCGTTTTCAGCGGCACGCGGACAGGGCTTTCAGGTGGGCGGACACTGGGTCGTGAAAAACGGCAGCGCCTGGCTCAACGACGGCGAGGTTAGCGGCGTGGACTTTGTTCTACCGTATCGTTACGCCGAGCCGCGTTGGCAGCTGGGTATTTCGCGACCGGTCTCGTTGCGCATCGCCGAACTGAACAGCGGATTTCGGATACAAAATATCCGGGCGGATGTGTTCGGCGCATATCCTTACAGCGATCGACACCCGATGACGCTGGCTGGGGTAGAGATGGAGCTGCTGCGCGGTAAAGTGTCTCTGACGCCGCTGCGTTTCCCACAGCGCGACGCGGCGTTGTTGAGGATGGAAGGGATTGAGACCAGTGAACTCATGACCGCGATCAAAGTGAACAAGGTGGCGTTATCCGGTCGCGTCAGCGGCGTATTGCCGATCAATTTCAATCATCCCACGATGCTGGTGCAGAACGGCCGCGTGACCAACGACGGCGCGTTAACGTTGAGACTGGATAAGGATCTGGCGGATGAAGTGGCGCAGAGCAATATGGTCAGCGCGGCGCTGGTACGCTGGCTGCGCTATCTGGAAGTCGACCACTCTACGGCGACACTACAACTGAACAATCAGGGGGACCTGTTGATGGAGTCCTTTATCAGCGGTCATAATTCGCCGCGAGATGCCCGACAGCAGGTCGATCTGAACTATCGTCATCAGGAGAATCTGTTCCAGCTATGGCGCAGCCTGCGCTGGGGCGACACGATACAGAACGCGCTGGAGCAGCGGTCAACCCAATAAGGAACCACACGATGTATGACAGACGAGCCGTTTTATGGCTGACCGCCATGGTGCTGACAGGCTGTACGCCGCGCATTGAAGTGACCGCTCCGGAAACGCCGATCACCATCAACATGAATGTGACGATCGATCACGATATTCACATCAAAGCCGACAAAGAAGCCACGCAACTGCTGGAAAAGTCGGATACCGACGTCGCGGAACAGATAAAAAAAAGCGCGCCTAACGGCGCGCAGCAAGAGTAAGTACAGCCAAAGAACTAACACGTACGAGGGTAGAGTGCGCTTACGCGTTGGCGAGCTGAGTGAGCTGGGCTTTCGCGTCCTGCAAGGCTTTTTGAGCGACTTCCGGGCCGTAGCCAATGCCTTCGGCAAACACGAATTCGACGTCGGTGATGCCGATAAAGCCCAACATCAGCGTCAGATAAGGCGCGACCAGATCGCTCGGGGTATCTTTATGGATGCCGCCACGGCTGGTCAGCACCAGCGCGCGTTTTCCTTTCACCAGACCTTCCGGACCTTGCTCGGTATAACGGAACGTCACGCCTGCGCGGGCGATGAAATCGAAATAGTTTTTCAGCTGCGTCGAAATGTTGAAGTTGTACATCGGGGCGTTAATCACAACGATGTCGTGAGACTGCAGTTCGTCGACCAGCGTATCGGATAACGTCAGCGCTTCCTGTTGGCGCGGCGTCAGCGGCGTTTCTGAAGGACGAAAAGCCCCGACCAGTTCACCGTCCAGAACGGGGATCGGCTGTGCGGCCAAGTCACGAACGGTGATGGCGTCGCCGGGGTGCGCCGCCTGCCACTCCGCAACAAAATGGTCAGCCATTTGGTTAGACTGGGAGTAGTTCGCCAGAATGCTTGATTTCAGCACTAATACTTTGCTCATTGCCTGTTCCTTGTCTCGGAGAGTCAGTTTGTGGAGTCACCGCGGCGTCAATCGCCGATGAATTTCATCATAAGCAGCCTAATAGAGACGCGATAGCGTAATATTTCGAGAACCTTGTTCGATTTAATTGAACAACGTGACGGGGAGGCAGGTTATAGCCTGCGGCGTCAATGTGATACCATGCCCGCCGCCAAATCCAAGCGTGGCGGCCAGTCTCTTCGCCACGTCTGCCAGACGTATTTAAGGAACCAACCGTGAAATCACAGCTCACCGCATTTTATCCCCACATCAATGCGTTAATGCTGCGCGACCAGCAGCGGCTGCGTCGCCGGGTTCAGGGCGCCCTGAAGGTGAAAAATCCTGAAGCGCAGGCGGCCATCGTCAGCGAAATCGAAGCCGACGTGGCGACGGCCCGCCAGCGGGTGGAGAACCGTCGCGCTTCGCTGCCCGCCATTCGCTATCCCGAAGCCCTGCCGGTCAGCCAGAAAAAAGACGCCATCATGAAGGCGATTCGCGACCATCAGGTGGTGATTGTGGCCGGGGAGACCGGTTCGGGTAAAACGACGCAGCTGCCGAAAATGTGTCTGGAGCTGGGTCGTGGCGTGACGGGCTTGATCGGGCATACCCAGCCGCGTCGCCTGGCGGCGCGTACGGTCGCGGATCGTATCGCCGCCGAACTGGAAATCCCGGTTGGCGGCACGGTGGGTTACAAGGTTCGTTTTAACGATCAGGTCGGCGACAACACGCTGGTCAAGTTGATGACGGATGGGATCCTGCTGGCGGAAATTCAGCAAGATCGGCTGCTGATGCAGTACGACACCATCATTATCGATGAGGCGCATGAACGCAGCCTCAATATCGACTTTATCCTCGGCTATCTGCGCCAGCTGCTGCCTAAACGGCCCGATCTGAAAGTCATCATCACCTCGGCGACGATCGACCCGCAGCGCTTTTCTCGTCACTTTAATCATGCGCCAATCATTGAAGTCTCCGGCCGCACCTTTCCGGTGGATGTGCGTTATCGGCCGGTGGTGGAAGAGGCGGAAGACAGCGACCGCGATCAGCTACAGGCCATTTTTGACGCGGTGGACGAACTGAGTCACGAAGGTCCGGGCGATATCCTGATCTTCCTCAGCGGCGAGCGCGAAATTCGCGATACGGCGGATGCGCTGACGCGACGCGATTTGCCGAATACCGAAATATTGCCGCTGTATGCGCGGCTGTCCCATCAAGAGCAAAACCGCGTCTTTCAGTCGCATCACAGCAGACGTATCGTGCTGTCCACCAACGTGGCCGAAACCTCGCTGACAGTGCCGGGTATTCGTTATGTGATCGATCCCGGCACGGCGCGTATCAGCCGTTATAGCTACCGCACCAAGGTGCAGCGCCTGCCGATTGAGGCGATTTCTCAAGCATCCGCCAACCAGCGTAAAGGGCGCTGCGGACGCGTTGCGGCAGGGGTGTGTATCCGCCTTTATTCGGAGCAGGACTTCCTGTCGCGCCCGGAGTTTACCGATCCGGAAATTCTGCGCACCAACCTGGCTTCCGTGATTTTGCAGATGACCTCGCTCGGTCTGGGCGACATTGCCGCATTTCCATTCGTGGAAGCCCCGGACAGCCGCCATATTCAGGACGGCGTGCGGCTGCTGGAAGAGCTGGGCGCGATACAGACGGCGGACAACGGCCACTATCGCCTTTCTCCGCTGGGTCGACAGCTGGCCCAGCTGCCTATCGATCCCCGATTGGCGCGCATGGTGCTGGAAGCGCAGAAGACGCGCTGCGTACGTGAAGTGATGATCGTGACCGCCGCACTGTCGATTCAGGATCCGCGCGAACGGCCGTTAGACAAAAAGCAGGCATCCGACGAAAAACATCGTCGTTTCGCGGACAAAGACTCCGATTTCATGGCTTTCGTCAACCTGTGGAACTACCTGCAGGAGCAGCAGAAAGCGCTGTCGTCGAGCCAGTTCCGTCGTCAGTGCCGCACCGACTTCCTCAACTATTTGCGCGTGCGCGAATGGCAGGACATCTACACCCAACTGCGTCAGGCGGTGAAAACGCTGGGGCTGCCGGTCAATAGCGAGCCTGCGGACTACCTCAGCCTGCACTGCGCGCTGTTGACCGGACTGCTGTCTCATATCGGTCAAAAAGACGTGGAGAAGACAGAGTTCAGCGGCGCGCGCAATATGCGTTTCTCCATTTTCCCGGCGTCCGGCCTGTTTAAAAAGCCGCCCAAGTGGACGATGGTCGCCGAGTTGGTGGAAACCAGCCGCCTGTGGGGACGCATCGCCGCCCGCATCGAGCCGGAGTGGGTCGAGCCGCTGGCGCAGCATCTGATCAAACGCAGCTACAGCGATCCGCATTGGGAAAAAGCCCAGGGTGCGGTGATCGCGCAGGAAAAAGTGACGTTGTATGGCCTGCCTATCGTTGCCGCGCGTAAGGTCAACTACGGGTCGATCGATCCCGTGGTCTCGCGGGAGTTATTCATCCGCCACGCGCTGGTCGAGGGCGACTGGCGCACCCGCCATGCGTTTTTCCGCGCCAATCTGAAACTGATGGCCGAGGTTGAGGATCTGGAAAACAAATCCCGCCGCCGCGACATTCTGGTGGACGATGAAACGCTGTTCGCTTTCTACGACCAGCGGCTGCCGCACGATGTGGTGTCTTCCCGGCATTTCGACGTGTGGTGGAAAAAAGCGGAGAAGGAAAACCCCGATCTGCTTAACTTCGAAAAAGCCATGCTCATCAAGGAGGGCGCAGGCAGCATCAGCGCACTGGACTATCCGAACTTCTGGCAGCAGGGCAACCTCAAACTGAAGCTGAGCTATCAGTTCGAGCCGGGGGCCGACGCCGACGGCGTGACCGTGCATATTCCGCTGCCGATCCTCAATCAGGTTCAGGATGAAGGCTTCGAATGGCAGATCCCAGGCGTGCGTCGCGATCTGGTGATCGCGCTCATTAAATCGCTGCCGAAGCCGATTCGCCGCAGCTTCGTGCCTGCGCCTAACTACGCCGAAGCCTTCCTGGCTCGGGCTAAACCGCTGGAGCGCGGGCTATTGGAAGCGTTGGAGCGTGAACTGCGTCTGATGACCGGCGTCACCATCCCCCGCGAAGAGTGGCACTGGGAACAGGTGCCTGAGCATCTGCAAATGACGTTCCGCGTGGTGGATGAAAAGAATCGCCCGCTGCGCGAGGGGAAAAGCCTGACCGCGCTGAAGGATCAGCTTAAAGAGAAGGTACAGGAAACGTTGTCCGCCGTGGCGGACGACGGCATCGAGCAGAGCGATTTGCATATCTGGAGCTTCGGCGATTTGCCTGCACGCTATGAACAGAAACGCGGCGGCTACTCGGTCAAAGCCTATCCGGCCTTGGTGGACGAAAAGAACAGCGTGGCGATCCGGCTGTTCGACACGCCGCATCAGCAGCAGCAAACCATGTGGAAAGGACTGCGCCGGTTGCTGTTGCTGAATATCCCGTCGCCGATCAAATACCTGCACGAAAAACTGCCGAACAAGGCGAAGCTGGGGCTGTACTTCAACCCTTACGGCAAAGTGCTGGACCTGATTGACGACTGTATCGCCTGCGGCGTGGACAAACTGATCGCCGAAGCGGGCGGCCCGGTGTGGACGGAAGAGGGCTACGAGCGACTGCACGACAAAGTTCGCGCGGAGCTGAACGACGCGGTGGTCGATATCGCCAGTCAGGTTGAGAAGATCCTCACCGCGGTATTCTCCATCAACAAACGTCTGAAAGGGCGAGTGGACATGGCGATGGCGCTGGGACTGAGCGATATCAAAAGCCAAATGAGCGGTCTGGTGTTCCGTGGCTTCGTCACGGAAAGCGGCTGGCAGCGTCTGCCGGACGTTCTGCGCTATTTGAACGCGATCGAACGGCGGTTGGATAAGCTGGCTCAGGATGTCCACCGCGACCGGGCGCAAATGTTGAAGGTAGAGCAGGTGCGTCAGGCATGGCAACAGTGGCTCAACAAGCTGCCGCCGGAGCGGCAGGAAGATGATGAAGTCAAAGCCATCCGCTGGATGATCGAGGAGCTGCGGGTTAGCTACTTTGCTCAGCAGCTGGGCACGCCTTATCCGATTTCCGATAAGCGCGTGCTACAGGCGATGGAGCAGGTGGCGGAATAACGCGACGACTCACCGGACGCTAAGCGCCAGGCAGGCTTAGCGTCAGGTTTTTGATGCCCTGATAGGCCGTTTTGACCTCCTCTTCCCCGTATTTCAGCTCCAGACGTTTGACCGTGAAATGCCCCTTGGCCATATTTTGATAATGCCGGGTGAAGAGGGTATTGATCGTCGCGCCGCTGGCCGCGCCGATCACCGGTACAATCTGCGCCGCCATTTTTTCCGTCAGCGTGACGCCAAACCGCGCGGCGACCGCATCAATCACCTTAGCTAAAATCGACGCGGCATGGCGAGAACTCACCGTACGCGTCGACCCTTTCTTACTGACCAACGCCATTAACTCGCGCGACGCATGGCGAGTGATGTCGGACAGAATAGCGCGAGAGGCGTAATAGCCCGAGTCTGTCGGGTCCAGCGTTTTCTCTCGCCCCCCCAGCGCGAAGACCTCGACACAAGCGCTTTTGACGTCTTCATCCGCCAGTGAAAATCCTTCGCTGCGGGCGATATCGGCGACGGCGCGCATCATGATGGCCGTACTGATGGGCAGTTCCACCAGCAGTCCGGCAATGCCAAAGAATCCAGATACCGCGCCGGACGTGGCGGCGGCGATCCGGTGCAGCCCCTGTGACGGAGCGTGGTGCGGGTCATCTTCCAGCGTATAGAGCGCGGCATCCACCGCTTTGTGCAGCGCGGCTCTGACGCTCTGCTGGATTTTGCGTTGCAGGCTCTGCGGCAGTCTCCCAAGACTCCAGGTCAGCGGCTTTCCAATCACATCGGCAATTTGCAGCGTTAGCGCCGGGGCTTCGAGTAGGGTGACGGCCCGCTGGAGCGCACGCAGATCGTCGGGGTGTTCTATGAGGGTCATGAGCAGCTCGCATAATAGCGGAGAGTGATATAGGTGTAATAAATGATGCTGAAATATGCAACGTGAAGACGGTTGTTATCTGTCACGACTCAAGATAGGCTGGATGTTTTTAAATGCAATTAAAATGCATGAATATTCACTCACCACAGGAGTCATTCTATGATAGTCAGAACCTGGCACGGCTGCGTTCCCATCGAACATGCGGAGGGATTCGCCCGCCACTTGCAGCGCACCGGCGTCGATCATGCGCGAAGTGTTCGCGGTAACTGCGGGGCGGAAGTGCAGCAGCGAAGTCAGGGCGCGTATGAGCATTTCTTTCTGGCGACCTACTGGAATGACCTGTCCGCGATCAAAATGTTCGCGGGCGAAGATTACCCGGAGGCCGTCACCTACCCTGACGACGAACAGTTCGGGTTGATCTCCGATCCTCTGGTGCTTCACCATGAGGTGGTGGCCATCCAACCGCTGTTGCCGTCAATCTGATCACGGAGCCGGCCGTTGGGATAATACATCGAGCGACTGGCGGATGGCTGGGACGGCGACCGCCTGATTATCCGCCCGATCCCGCTCGCTGGCGTCTGGCGCGGAGCTTTGAATCGCCACCAGCGCCCAGCTATCTCCGGTTTTCAGCAACAGCGGCGAACCGCTGTCGCCGGGCAGCGTGTCGCAGCGGTGCGTCAACACCGCCTGATTTTTCCAACCGGTGACGAGGCAATCCTGATGCCGATATAGCGTGTCGGGATGATCTTCAGGATAGCCCGCCTGTGTCACCTTGCGGCCTTCCAGTTTCAACGCCGATTTTAGATCCTGCGCATTCCCTTGCCATAGCGGGAGAGGCGAGATGCCCGGCGGTGTTTTTTCTAGCCGAATCAGTGCATAGTCCAGCGGCGCGGCTGAAGGAGGAACGATCCAACCGTCGCCATCCGCTTTGAGCTGTTTCGCCAACTGCTTATTCACCATCGCTTCCAGCTTGTGCGTTTCATATTTCCATCCCGACGGCGTGGCGTGAAACCGCAGCGCCACCGGCTTGTCGGCGACGCCAGGCGGCGCTAGTACGCAGTGTCCGGCGGTCAGCGCAAGGTGCGGAGATATTAGCGTCGCGGTGCAGAGATTACCGCTGGCGGTTTCGACCTGACCAATGGCCTGCCACGGCCACTGCGCGGTATCCGGTACGGCATCGCGGTCATCATGGTTAAAAAACAGAATGCGTTGCTGCTGAAGGACGTCTTTCGGCGGGGTGGCGTTGACGCCCGTCGATAACAGGGTGAAAGAACAGAGCAGCCAGGCCGATATGCGCATGAAATAATTCGCCTTTAACAAAAAATTTTCTGTTAACAGTATGGTTAAGTTCCCTGATTTTGGAAACGACGTACAAAAATTCTGTGCTGAGCGGGATGACGGTGTTTTCGGCGTTGGCGGACGGGCGGGGTGGAACGCGCTATCGTGGTGTCGAAAACGCTATCGAGCGATCGAACGTTAGAGAAAAAACAGCATGATGATCAACGCGCCGAGAAGCAGAAGCGATAATACAATTTCAAAGGAGTAACGACGTAACATCATCCTGGCTCCATGAAATCGACGCCCGTGAGAGGGGGGGTCGGACAGTTGATAAACGCGCAGTTGACTCAACATGATAAAGCCGCTCTTTCAGGAATCTAATTTTGTATCAGACGGTTATCGTAAAATAGATCCCCGCTCGCGCGGGGATTGAGTCAGGTAATGTCGTGAGACGTATGACTTATGCAGCCGGAGTCGCTACGGCTTTCTTGGCTTTCTTCACGTGTTTTTTAGCGGCCTGAGCTTTCTGCGCAGCCGGTTTTTTCACGTGTTTTTTCTTGGCAGCCTGCGCTTTCTGAGCCGGCGCTACCGCTTTTTTCTTAGCCGCTTTTTTTGTGGACTGTGCTTTCTGCTCAGTTTCTTTCTTCGCCTGTTTTTTCACGTGTTTTTTAGCGTGATCGGCTTTGGTCTGAGTGGTGGTCGTGGTCGTTGTGGTCGGTGCGTTTGCCGCAGGCGCGGTGGTGGTGTCAGCAGCAAAAGCTACAGAGGACAGACCCAGTGTTGCGCCAGCGATCATCACTAATACTTTATTCATCATCAATTCCTCATTGTCCGTTTACGTTTCGAGCCACAGTGGTGGGCCGATGTAAGGAGCATAGGGAATGATGCGCTAGCGGTCTGTGAGTGTTTGGTTTCCGCGTGTAACCGTTTGTACAACGTTGGATGTTAAGCTGTCTGCCGATGCTGCGCTGGTGACGATGGGCCAGAGGAAGGTCATTTTGGCGCCCCCCAATGCGCTGGACTCCGCGCGGATGGTGCCACCGTATGCGCGGACAATCGCGTGGACGATTGCAAGTCCGAGACCGCAACCGCCGCTGCTGTTCTGCATGCCGGCTTCCAGACGCACGAACGGCTCGAAGATGCTCTCACGGTCCTGCGGCGCAATGCCGGGGCCGTCATCCTCTATCTGCAGACAGGCCACGCCGTGATCGAGCGTCAGCCCCACACGAATGCGCTGTTGGCAAAAGCGCAGCGCGTTATTGACCAGATTATTCAGCACTCGTTCCATCAGCCGAAGGTCCAGATAGCCGAAGTGCTGATGGCGGGGCACGTTCAGTTCCAGCGTTTTGTCGGCATGTACCAGTCGAAAATCGGCGATGCGCTGCTCCAGCCACTCGGACAGATCGATCTCTTCAAGATGCAACGTGACCTGCGGGCGGTCGAGCCGGGCGTAGGTCAGCAGTTCGTCGATCAACGATTCCAACTGGCCGATATCGCGATTTATCGCCTCTTGCTCCTCTTCCGGCAGGTTTTCGCTCATCGCCAGGCGGTAACGCAGGCGCACCAGCGGCGTGCGCAGCTCGTGCGCGATGTTGTCGATGAGCTGCTTTTTACTGGCGATGAGCTGATTGAGGTTGTCGGCCATCAGGTTAAACGCCACGCCCAACCGAAACAGACTGGAGGTATTGTCGAAGTGGGTGCGCTCCTCGAGGTGACCGTCACCGAGCCGTTGCGCCGCGGTTTCCAACTGCAACATCGCTTTCCAGTGCGGCCGCATCCACAGGAAGACCGGCAGCGCCAGAGACAGTCCGATAATGACCAACATCAGCAGGTTTAGCATCCGCATCTCATGCAGGAAAAACAGGTAGGGGATCGGACCTACCGCCAGCACATAGTGGCTGCGGGGAATGCGCTGAATGAAGGTGTATTCGTCGTCCAGCGCGATGATTTCGCCCTGCGTCAGACGCTGCTGCGCCTTTGTGCTGAGCTTGTATTTGTTCATCGGCTCAATGTGCATTTTGAACGACAGATTGAGGTCCAACTGGCTGATGGTCTTGTGCCACTCACGCGGCGGCAGGGTGCGCAGTTCGTTGCGGATCAGATAGAGCGAGCTTTTCATCAGGTCGTCCATCGACTGACGTCCCGCACGCTCCGCCGTGGCCTTGTAGACCAACCCGACCAGCAGCGTCATTACCAGAAAGCTGGCGAACAGCAGGAGAAAGAACTGAATGAACAGTTTTTTCATGGCGCGTGGGTCTCCCAGGCGTTGGGCGCGAACAGATAACCCTTGTTGCGAATGGTTTTGATGCGCACTGCTTCCGGCGCCGTGTCGTACAGCTTTTTCCGCAGGCGGGAGATCGCCACATCGATGCTGCGGTCCATACCGTCGTAGCTGACGCCGCGCAGGTTTTTAAGCAGCGCGTCGCGATCCATGATTTGCCCGGCATGGGTCGCCAACTGCCACAGCAGGTCGAAATCGGCCGTCGACAGGGTGATGTCCTCGCCGGCCAGCAGAACCTGCCGGTTGACCGGATCGATGCACAGCAGACCGAAGTTCAGCGACTTGTGTACCTGTACGGCCGCGCTGGCGTCGAGCGTCGGCTGCTGCGGCGTGGCGTATTGCCGAAAATGCAGGCGAAGACGCGCCAGCAGCACGGCGGGCGGAGTCGTTTTCAGGATGTAGTCGTCGGCGCCCATCTCCAGGGCGAGAATATGGTTCATGTCGCTATCGAGCGAGGTCAGCAGCACGATAGGCCCGGAGAAACAGGGGCGTAGCTCCCGACATAGCGTCATGCCGTCCTTGCCCGGGAGCATGATGTCCAACAAGACCAAATCCGGTTTCTGGTGCTCAATCACCGCCAAGGCGGTGTCGCCGCGCGGCTCAATGTGCACATCAATATCGTGTTTGCCCAGATAGGCGGCAATCAGTTTTCCCACTTCGGGATCGTCTTCAACAAAAACAATCTTATACATACCCGCGAGCTCTTTTTATTATTCGGATACAGCATAGCGCGCGTCACCTTTTGTCTCCATGAGTCAAGCGTAAGAGGGTGTTAAAAGCCGCCGGGTGATAGGGAAGGAACGAGCGCAACGAACGGGTTATCGGGAGCAAAACAGAGAGGGGACGTGACAGCGGAGTGGCTTGAGAAAGATACCGGCCAGCCTTGCGGCTGGCTCGGTAATCAGAAGACGGCGATTAGGCGGTCATCGGAAGCGGCGTTGCTTCAAGCGCTTGCTCCAGCGTCGGATAGAACGCCAGGCGGTTTTCTATCGGCACGACGTTGGCGCGGGCCAGCGTTTTCAACGGCTGGAACGGGATGTCGGTAATCACCAGCCGCTTTTCTGGCGGCAGCAGTTCGGTGAAGCGTAAGAGCGCGTTCAGTCCGCCCGCATCCAGCACCGGCACTGCGTCCCATTGCAGGACGATGGTCTGATACTCGTTGCTGCGAACCAACAGCTCGCCAAAGATACGCTCGGCGGCGGCAAAGAATAGCGGGCCGTTGATGCGAATCACCAGACGCTGCCCTTGCACCGTGGCGGGCAGTTCGCTGAGACGTGTCATTTTCGCTATCCGGCGCATGAACAGGATAGAGGCGAGAACGATGCCGACGGTAATCGCAATCACCATATCGAACAGCACCGTCAGGGCCAGACACAGCACCATCACAATGATGTCGTCTTTCGGCGCGTGGCGCATGAGGTCGATGACCTTGCGCGCTTCGCTCATGTTCCAGGCGACCAGCAGCAACAGCGAAGCCATCGCCGCCAGCGGCAGATAAGACAACCACGGCGCGAGCACCAGCAGCGCCAGGATCACCAGCAGCGCATGCACCACGGCGGAAATCGGCGACGTGGCGCCGGCGCGGACGTTGGCGGCAGAACGGGCGATAGCGGCCGTCGCGGTGATGCCGCCGAAGAATGGCGTCACGATATTGCCGATGCCCTGACCGATCAGCTCGGTATTGGAGTTATGTTTACGTCCGGTCATGCCGTCGAGCACCACCGCGCACAGCAGGGACTCAATCGCGCCGAGGATCGCCATGGAGAAGGCGGCGGGCAGCAGGGCGGAGATAGTACTCCAGCTCAGCGGCATGACGCTGCCGTCGCTCCCTGGCATATTCCACGGCAGGACGAACTGAGGCAGGATTGGCGGAATACCGTGTCCCGCGGTGCCGTCAGCCAGTAGGTAGCTAAAACGTGAACCGATGGTGGCGACGTGAATGTCCAGCAGCGACAGCACCCCCATCACCATCGTCCCCGCCAGCAGCGCGGGCAGATGGCCGGGCAGGCGAATGCCAAGTTTGGGCCAAATGACCAGCACGGCCAGCGTGACGATACCGATCAGCGTGTCGCCCAAATGCATGGTCGGCAGTGCGCTGCCAAGCGCCAGCACTTTTCCGATGTAATGCTCCGGCATCACCGGAATGGTCAGACCGAAGAAGTCTTTCACCTGCATGGTGGCGATGGTGATCGCGATACCCGAGGTGAAGCCCAACGTGACGGAAACCGGGATATATTCAATCAACCTCCCCATACGACAGAGTCCGAGGATGAGCAGGAATACCCCGGAGAGCAGCGTCGCGATCAACAGGCCGGAAAGACCGAACTGTTGGGAGACCGGATAAAGAATGACGACGAAGGCCGCCGTGGGGCCGGATACGCTGTAACGCGAACCGCCGCATAATGCGGTGATCAGGCCAGCGACCGCAGCCGTATACAGACCAAATTGAGGAGGAACGCCGCTGGCAATCGCCAATGCCATCGCCAGAGGGATCGCAATAATGCCGACGGTAATACCGGCGACAAAGTCTTGGGAAAAACGTTTGAAGGTATATTTTTCCCGCCAGCAGGCGTCAAGAAACGCGCTGAACGGTTTAATGCCGTTAAATAGGTATGATTTCATCTAAGACTAGGACCAACAAAATGAAAACAGATGGCGGGTCGGCAGGAGGCCCGTCGCGGGTTAAAGTATTACGATACGCCCATTGTTCAACGAAGATCCAGATGTAAATCAATAGAAAAGCATTATGTATTACCTTTCAGTTTCCGATGTAACCTTGAATCGGTGCGAACGCTAACATGTTGAACAACTGTCATAATTTCTGACCGACGCGTGGCTGGAAGGTCGTGAATAGGCCGAAAAACAGCAAGTTGGCCGCCGCTGCTGCGCTTATCCGAGGAAAACAAAGGAAACCGGGAGGGCCGAAGCCAAAAAAGTCAGAAGGAAAAGGGCATCGACCTATCGCGACGATGCCCTTAAAGAAGGGATTACAGCATGATGGTCATGATGTAAGCGGCGAACAGCGCCAGATGCGCGCTTCCGTTAAGGACATTGGTGCGCCCGGTGGAAAACGAAATGTGGCACAGAACCAACACAGTTAACATCACCACGATGTGCGGCATATCCAGCGCGAAATCCAGCGTATTGCCCGTGATCATGGCGATCAGCGTGACGGCGGGGACGGTCAGGGAGATTGTCGCCAGCACGGAACCAAAGAACAGGTTCATCGCGCGTTGCACCTGATTTTTCAGAACGGCTCTGATCGCACCCAGACCTTCCGGCGACAGAATCAGCAGCGCTACGAGGAAACCGGTGAACTGGGACGGCGCGTTCATGCGTTCAAGCAAGGTCTCCAAGAGCTTGGAGTCCATTTTGGTCACGCTAATTACAGCAATCAGGTGGATCACCAGCCATACCGCATGCCACAGGGAACTGTGCGCCGACGGTTTGCCGTGTTGACTATCCCCTTCGCCGTCACTCTCATCTTCGTGATCATAAACGAACAGGCTCTGGTGCGTGCGGGTCTGAATTTTCAGGAATACGCCGTACATTGCTGCCGAGATCAGCGCGATGATCAGCGACTGCGGCACGGAAAAGTTACCTGCCGGTAACGCGGCGGGAAAGACCAACACCAGAACGGCAAGGGGAAAAATCGCCATCAGATACTGCTTGATACCGCCCAGATTGACGTACTGCGTGGCGAATTTCCGTCCACCCAGCAGCAGAGCGAATCCCACCAGACCGCCGGTCACGATCATGATGATGGAATAAAGCGTATCGCGCATCAGATGGGGACCCGCATCGCCCGTCGCCATCAGGGCGGAGATCAGGCTGACTTCCAGAATGACAACGGACAAGCTGAGGATTAGTGAGCCAAAGGGTTCCCCCAGACGGTGGGCCAGCACGTCGGCATGACGCACCACGCTGAAGGCGCTGGAAAGGATCCCGACCAGCGCCAGCGCGTTGATAGCGATGATGCCGCCCAAACTGGTGGTGTCGCCCCACATGACCAACACCAGCAGCGTGAGGAGAGGAAGAACAAGCGTGTATTCATGGTGACGGGTTTTCACCGTCTCGGCGGAAGAAGTCATTCTTGAAGGTTCCTTATTTGTGTCGCGAGCTTGCTGATAGAAATAACGTATAACGTCGTTATGGAATATTCGCCATGCCAAACACCAAGCGCCACTAAAAGCCCTTAACTGCGATTAAATCCATGCACTTTCTGCATAAATATATCCGAATTAATTATTTTTATATTTTTACTTTTATCTCTCTAATAATAAACGAAATTGCTACAATTAGTCACTATTTAATCACTCGCTGCGAGCGATTAATGTGCATTTTAGGGTGGTATTTCAAAACCAACCGGCATAAAAACGTGTAAAAAGCGGATTTAATTGCATTTTCGTTAATAATTGTAGGCAGTACAACAAAGAGACCGCGTAAAGTGGTCAGCGGCGCGAAGTCGAAGTGGCTTCGGCGTTGAGGGTTGTTTCCTAAAAAGAAAACGGAAAATGACCATTTTGCGTCATCATGTTAAACACATTGGTAAGCAAGGTGAACGTTTCCGTCGCGCCGGGAAAATAATCAACGTGCGCGTTGATTGTACGGTTCATGATCGTTCAGAATAGCCGGGTGACGCCATTCAGCAGGAAAGCGTGTAAGGGGTGAGGAAAGAGAACTTGTGTTAACGCGTGATTTTTTACAGAAAGCCGATTGCCGGACGTCGTTCGGCCATATCGAAGAGCATTTATTGCTTACCCCGCAGCAGCGAGCAGACTCTCTGGAAACCACTTTATCCTGCCGTCCCCAGCATGAGGGCGTTTGGATCTTTGGCTACGGTTCTCTGATGTGGAATCCTGCCTTTGATGCGACCGAGAGTTGCCTGGCCACGCTGAAAGGCTGGCAGCGCGCGTTTTGCTTACGTTTGACCGCCGGGCGCGGCACCACGGCTCAGCCGGGGCGAATGTTGGGACTCAAACCGGGAGGAGAAACGACGGGACTTGCCTATCGTCTTCCGGAAGACAGCCTGCGCGAAGAGCTGGCGCTGCTGTGGAAACGGGAAATGCTGACCAGCTGCTATCGTCCCCTGTGGTGTGAATTGGAGTGCGCCGAAGGCGGTTACCTGACGGCGCTGGTTTTTGTCATCAATCCCGACCATCCGCTGCTGGAACAGGATACCTGCATTCAAAGCGTGGCGCCGCTGATCGCGCGTGCACGGGGGCCGCTTGGCACGAACGCGCAATACCTTTTTTCCCTGGAGCGCGAACTACAACATTATGGGATGCCGGACGACAATCTGATTGCGCTGGCGCAAAGAGTCAGAGAGCTTTTGGACGCGTCACCTTCCGGCGAATAATTCACCTCATTTTTCCATATATAATATATAGTTATATCCATATCACTGAATATAATTTCAAACGCTTTTGTCATCTCGCCTACACTCCGGGCCTTATTTTTACTCGGCAAATGAGGGATAGCGTAGTGCGTACAATTCATGGACACCTCCGTGCCGGGTGGCAACGAACCGGAACTGTGCTGAGCAGTCTGCTGGCGCTGGCCATCACGCTGCTGGGGCTCCTGCTTTTCACTTTCTTACTGACTCATCTGGCGCCCATCGATCCGGCGCTGCAAATTGCGGGCGATCGCGCCAGCGAGTCGACCTATCTGCAGGTCCGGCAGCAGTTAGGTCTGGACCAACCGCTATGGGTTCAGTTCTGGCATTACCTGACGGCGCTCGCTCACGGCGATCTGGGCATTTCCCGCAGCACCTCTCAGCCTGTCTTCGATGATTTGATGCGCGCGTTTCCCGCGACGCTCGAGCTGGCGACCTGCGCCATTATCATCGGCTTTGTCTTTGGCGTGACGCTGGCGTTGCTGTCGGTCCTGAAGCCCGGCAGCCTGCTGGATAATGCGGTGCGGATGATCTCGCTGGTGGGGTATTCCGTTCCCATTTTCTGGTTAGGGCTGCTGAGTTTGCTGCTGTTTTATGCGGTTTTGCACTGGGCTGGCGGTCCGGGACGACTTGATGATATCTATCAATACACGCTGGAGCCGCGCACAGGGTTTGTCCTGATCGATACCTGGCTCAGCGGCGATCCGGAGATGTTTCGCAACGCCATTCGTCATCTGTGGCTTCCCGCCTGCGTGCTGGGTCTGCTGTCGATGGCGGGGATAACCCGACTGTTGCGAGCGGCGATGCTGGACGAATGCCATAAAGAGTACGTGTTACTGGCTCGCGCGAAGGGCGCCGGTCAACTGCGCATCTTGCTTTGCCATGTATTGCCCAATATTCGCGGCGTCATGGTCACGGTACTGATGCTGTCGTATGCCAGCCTCCTCGAAGGCGCGGTGCTGACCGAAACGGTCTTCTCATGGCCCGGCGTGGGGCGTTATCTGACGACCGCGCTGTTTGGCGCGGATATTCCCGCCATTCTCGGCTCCACTCTCCTCATCGGCCTGTGCTTTATTCTGATGAATGCGTTGGCCGATGCGCTGATTTACCTCACTGACCCTCGGACACGATGATGCGATTGACTCTCTTTAAGGGCCTGCGTTCGCAGCCGCGCGCCCGACGCACTTTTTGGCCTGCCGTGAACAGCTTGAATATTGGCTGCGTTCTCCTGTCTCTGTTAATCGGGATTGCGTTGCTTGCCCCGTGGCTTGCGCCGTATGACCCGAATGCGCAGTTCATCACCCAGCGTTTGCTGCCGCCCTCCGCCGAGCATTGGCTGGGAACGGATGGGTTCGGCCGGGATCTGTTGTCCCGGGTGCTCTATGGCGCGCGGCCCACGCTATTACTGGTTTCGCTGATCCTGATCCTCACCGTGCCGGTCGGTCTGCTGGTCGGCATAAGCGCGGGTTATCTCGGCGGTTGGTTTGAAAAGACGCTTATGCGGCTGACCGATATCGTCCTGTCTCTGCCGGGGCTGGTGATCGCGCTGGCGATGGTGGCGGTGCTGGGGCCGGGGCTGATTAACGGCGCTTTGGCGCTGGCGCTGACCAGCTGGCCCCAGTTTGCCCGTCAGGCCCGCGCAGAGACGCTGGCGCTGCGCCGCAGCGACTATTTGGCCGCCGCCCGTATGCAGGGCATTACCGGCCTGCGGCTGATGAGCGGACATATCTTGCCGCTGTGTTTGCCGGGCGCGGTGGTGCGCGCTGCGCTGAGTCTGGGGGGGATTATCCTTGCCGCCGCCGGACTGGGCTTTCTGGGAATGGGCGTACAACCGCCGACCGCTGAATGGGGTTCAATGGTGTCGGAAGGGAGCAAAGTCATTTTCGATCAATGGTGGGTGGCGGCCGCGCCGGGCGGCGCAATCTTGTTCGCCAGTCTGACGTTTAACCTGCTGGGCGATGGCCTGCGCGACAAACTGGACCCGCGACATGAAAAATAGTGAAACCACGTTGCTGGACGTCAACCAGCTGTCCATTGGATTGGCGGATGACCCGTCAGCGCTGCTGGTGCATCCCTTGTCGTTCCGTCTGGGGCGGGAGCGTGTCGCGCTGGTCGGCGAATCGGGTTCCGGTAAGTCCCTGACCGCCAAAGCCTTGATGGGATTGCTGCCGTCCGCGTGCCGAATTCATAGCGGCGATGTCGTTATGAACGGCCAGTCGCTGGCTTCGTTAAGCGAAAGCCAGTGGCGGCAGTGGCGCGGCGACCGGGTGTCGATGGTCTTGCAGGACCCGAAACATGCGCTGAATCCGATGCGCCAGGTGGGTTGGCAGGTGGAAGAGCCGCTGAAGCTGCATACCTCGCTATCCGCGCGCGAACGGCGCGAAAAGGTGTTGGATATGCTTAACGCCGTCGGGTTGGCGGATCCCAAACGATTGTATAAGCAGTATCCGCATCAGCTTTCCGGCGGGATGGGACAGCGTGTCATGCTGGCCATCGCGCTAATTACTGAGCCGGAGTTGCTGATCGCCGATGAGCCGACGTCCGCTTTGGATCATGAACGACGCGATCAGGTGCTATCGCTGATCGATCGGTTGGTGGAAGAACGCAATATGGGGCTGTTGTTGATCAGCCATGATCTCCCGCAGGTGGCGCGTCACTGTGAACGCGTGCTGGTGATGTACAAAGGGCGCTTGCTGGATGCCCTGGCGGCGGAAGCGTTGCCGCAGGCCACTCATCCGTATACCCGCACGTTGTGGAACTGTCAGCCGAGTCGACACACCCGGGGGCAGGTGCTGCCGGTATTAGATCGTGTGTTGCTGGAGTCATTGTCATGAGTCGTCATGCTGTTGTACTACGTCATTTAAGCGTGTCACACCCGCAGGGAGGCCACGCTAATAGGGTCGTTCATGACGTCGATCTGACCATTCCGCGCGGCGAATGTTTTGGGCTGGTTGGTCCGTCCGGCTGCGGCAAATCGTCGTTGCTGTGGGCGCTGGCGGGCCTGAATCTGCACTGGCAGGGGGAGATGACCTTGCTGGATCAGCCGGTGAAACCGCATCAGGCCTTTACGGGAGCACTGCGTCGCCGGGTACAGATGGTCTTTCAGGACCCATTCGCTTCATTGCATCCCCGTCATCGCCTGAGGCGCACGTTGTCCGAGCCGCTTAGACTGCTCGGAGAAACGGATATCGACGGACGGATTGAACGCGCGTTTCAGCGAGTCGACTTGCCGCTAACGCTGCTGGATCGTTATCCGCATCAGCTTTCGGGCGGTCAACGTCAGCGTGTAGCGATCATTCGGGCGCTGCTGCTCCAGCCGGAGCTGTTGCTGCTGGATGAACCGACGTCCGCGCTGGATATGTCGGTGCAGGCTGAAATTCTCAATTTGCTGAATGAGCTGAAATCGGCAGGCGATCTGACCTTGGTGCTGGTCAGCCATGACGGTAACGTGATTGACCATTTATGCGACCGCGCGGCGGCGATGTCGCAGGGGCGTTTGCAGCCGTTCTGACCTGATTAGCGTAAACGGTTATATCAAAGCAGTTTATGCCATTAGCGCAATCACCGGTCTTTTCTCTAGACTCTACCCATCATTCAATTTGTGTCATGGAGACAATATGAAAAAGTGGCTTCCCGTCATGCTGGCGACGGTTTTGCTGGCCAGCCCGTCGCTGCGAGCGGCGACACCGCCGAATACGTTGGTGGTGGCGATCTCCCTTAACGGCATCATTAGCCTGGATCCGGCGGAAAGTTTCGAAACGGTCAGCACCAGTTCGCTGGATGCGCTGTATCAGGCGCTGGTGAAGAGCGATCGCGTTAACCCGACGCAGCTTAATCCCGATCTGGCGACATCCTGGCAGGTCGGTGCTGACGGACACAGTCTGGTTTTCACGCTGGACCCTAAAGCGACTTTCGCCTCCGGCAATCCGGTATTGGCGGATGACGTGATTTATTCATTTACCCGGGCGGTGAAGCTGAATAAAACGCCGGCGTTTATTTTAAACGAGCTGGGCTGGAAAGCGGAAAACATCGACGCGCAGTTTAAAAAGCTCGACGATCATCAGCTGGAAGTCCGCTGGACGGCGGATATCGGCAGCGATCTGGCGCTCCGGTTGCTTTCCTCTGGCGTCGCCTCTGTCGTCGATAGCAAAGTGGTTTCCAGCCATGGCGTGAACGATGATTTCGGCAGCGGCTGGTTGAAAAATCACTCTGCGGGCAGCGGTGCTTATCAGCTTCGCAACTACATTCCGCAGCAGGCGCTGGTGCTGGAAGCCAACACGCATGGCGTGAAGCAGCCAAAATTGAAGCAGGTGATTTTGAAAGATGTGGCCGATCCGGGCGCGCGTCGTCTGCTATTGATTCAGGGCGATGCGGACGTGGCGTACGATCTGGGGGCGGATCAGTTCAGCGCACTGGCGAATCAGCCGGGCGTCAAGATCAGTACGTCGCCGGGCGGCAAGATTTACTATCTCGGATTCAACACGCAGGATAATAAAGCGCCGACGCTGGGCAACCCCGCATTCTGGCAGGCAGCACGCTGGCTGGTGGATTATGAAGGGATCTCGAAGAACCTGCTCAATGGCCAGTTCATCGTGCATCAGAATTTCCTGCCGGAAGGGTTTGATGGCGCGGCGAAAGAGCAACCCTTCAAACTCGACGTTGATAAAGCGAAGAAGATCTTGAGTGACGCCGGAATCAAGCCGGGCACGCGTTTCGCGCTGACCGTCATTAATCAGCCGCCGTACACCGATATCGCTCAGGCGTTGCAGGCCAGTTTTGCCCAAGCCGACATCCATATTGACGTACAGCCAGTGGTGGAAAGCGAGCTGTGGACGAAAATGCGCTCGCGTAATTTCCAGTCGATTTTTGTTTACTGGGGACCGGACTACATCGACCCGAATACCAACGCCAGCACCTTCGCCTATAACGTGCCGAACGGTCCCAAAACACTGGCCTGGCGCGTAGGTTGGGATATTCCGGAACTCAGTCAGCAAACGCAGGCTGCGGCGGCCGAGCGCGATCGCGCGAAGCGCCAGGCGCTGTATCAAACGCTACAGAAGGAGATCCGTGAGCATTCGCCGTTTGTGGTAATGCTGCAAGGTATGCGTCTGGTGGCGGTGCGCGACAATCTGAAAGACGTGAAACAGAGTCTGGCTAACTCCATGTTGTATTACGATGACATTGGCAAGTAGGGCGACAAGCCTTCCCGGCGTATCTTTTCGCCGGGACAGATGTCGTTAACTCGGCGAGCAAGCCGCAAAAGAAAAAACCATCGACTGCAAGGCCGATGGTTTTTTTATGTCGCGAGCAGAAGGTTCTCTCACGATAGTGTGGAACGCGTGGCCTTACCAGCCGACGCCCAGACCCAGTGAGTACAGGGTATCGTTGACGTTGCCCTGAACGCTTTGCGTCCGGTTACGCGCCACCTGCATGCTGACGGAGGACCAGTTGGTGAGCTTATAGCGCAGACCTGCACCGGCTTTGAAGTACAGCTTGGTGGTGTTGTCGAAGGAACGTCCGACTTCGCCCGTGGTGAAGAGCTGTGTTTTCTTACCGGAGAAGTAACGGCTGTAGTCCCATTTCAGACCGCCGGCGAAGAAGTCGTCCTGACCCTCTTCCTGATAGACGAACTGCTGGCTACTCACCAGCGCAGTGACGGAGAAGGCGCCCAGATCGTTATCCCAGAACTGATAACCCGGACCGGTACCGATTGAGCGGCTGATCTTGATCTCTTCCACCCAGTCGCGTTTGTATTGGTAACGGCCCTGCCAGAACCAGTTTTCATCGATGAATTTGTCCAGCGCATATTCACCGCCGACGTTTTTGGTGCTGTCTACGTCGTCTTCTTCGGCCATGTGGTAGCCCGCGTCCAGATTATGACGCCAGGTGCCGTGCAGAAGTTTGGTGCTCAACACCACATCGTGGTTGTTGGTCGTCGTCGAACTTTTCTTGTGCGACAGGCTGGCGTCGATGTTGCCTTTCCAGGAGAGATCCTGCACCAGCGGTTTAGGAACGATCATGGAGTTGATGTCGCTCAGCGCCAGCGTGCCTTCGTTCGCCGTTCCCGCCTGATCGCCGCCATCGCTCAACGGCTTCTGAACCACAATCCCGCGGGTTTCCGCCGGTTTAATGGCCGGGTAGAGCACACCCTCTTCATAACGGTGACCCTGAATGACCATCGCATGGTCGGTCTGGAAGGTTTTGACCTTGTCCCAGGAAACGGACAGCGTATCGGCATAGTCCGTTTTGATGAACAGTTTGCCGCTGTCCAGCAGAGTAATCTGTCCAGTGACTTTGTCACCATTGGTGAGCCAGAGGGTATCGGCGGCGTAACTCGTGGAAACACCCGCGACACTCAGGCCGACGTACAGGCCGAGAGTGGATAGTGCAAATTTGGAATGTGTCATGTTGTGAGATAAACAAATGGTGACTGATGTTGAAAGACGTCCTTGAGACGTTCGGCCGTTAGAACACCGGTTGGAACCGGCGCCGCAAACATTAACAGGAAACGAGTCGTGTCTCTAGGCATAAGTGAGTATCAATTAGAATGTAAATCGTTATAACCGAGGTCATTAATGATTTACCGGTATAACAGTGTGGGAAGCCTGAGCTTCCCACGGCGAAACGATTAAGCTGCGCTGCTCGACTCCGTGAGTCGGCGGCTCAGAAAGCGGTCCGTCAGCGCGTTGCGAATGCGCACCACAACCTGTTCCTGAAATATGACGCACAGCGCCACCGTCGTTAATAGGAAAATGCCGTAACCGGTCATGGAGAGCTGTACCTGGCCGGCCGTCACGACGCACTGAGACCAGTGAGTGAAACAGGTCATGGGATTGGCCCGCACCAGCTGCTCCAGCGTTCGGTAAAGGTTAAATAATGGCACATGCAGCGCAAAAATGGACAACGAGGCGGCACCCAGACGTGGAGACCATGTTCTGATCCACTCGCTGCGGGGATCGCGGGCTTGCGCCGACAGGCAGACTAACAGAACCTGTGAAGGCAGCAAAAGCCCGTTATGCAGCAGGAAGTACCAGTGAGCGCGGCCGCGGGTAAACAGGACGGTGGCGATAATGAAGCAGACCACGATAAAGGCCACCAGCCCATTGCGCTGACGGGCGGTCAGCGCAGGCACCACACCGTCTTTATACTGCCGGAAAATCGCATAGCCGAGGATACCGGCCAGAAACTCCGGTAATCGGAAAATAGGACCGCGTTGGAGAAGACCGGTATACGGCATGCCGTACAGCTTGTGCCAGACCACCCATACCGCAGGCAGTAAATAGAGCACAAAGATGAACGTTAACCATCGGCGCGGATAACGGCTGTTCATCAAGCGTGGCGCCAGCAGCGGGAACAAAAGGTAGAAGAAGAACAGGGTAGACAGCGACCACAACGGCGCATTGAAGGTTAGAAAATAAGGATTCCACGCCTGTAACAATAACAGTTGCAGCACGCTGTTGAACGTCAACTGGGCGTTATCCATGTAGTGGCGCAGCGACGCCGGGTCGACGCCGGGCTGGTTGCTGTCATAGATCACGAAACGCGCGCTGGCGACTTGTCCTTCCGGGGGAATAGCCAGCCACTGCATCAACATGACGACCAGGATCGAGCTCACCAGACCGATGATGTGAATGGGGTAGAGATTGAACAGCCGCTTGGCCATGAAGCGCCGGGCCGGTTCGCGCAGCTGGCCATTTCGAATATACACGTGAGCGAGCAAGAAACCGGACAACACAAAGAAGGTGCTCGTCGCAAAGAATCCCATACTGGTTAACTCATCCAGAAACGGGATGTTGAATCGCTGGGGATAGACGTGCAGCGTGTGGTAAACCATAACGTAACATCCCAGCAGAAAACGGAGCCACTCAAGTCCGATAAACCGCTCTTTACTGACTTTCATCTCTATCCTCCGTGTGCCTGGCTGCTGAGGCCTTAACAGTACAATTACTCAGTTTAGGAAAAGAATGCGGAAATATATCTAGGAATAGGGTGATAAATGCTTTGGATACAACGCTAAGTCACTTTTTATCACCGGTTAAAGCGTTACCGCCAAAGGGATGGACGCAGGACATAGAACCAAAATGCGAGAACGCTATTAACCAATAAAAAGGTATTCTGGTCTAGCCGTTTTTTTGTGATTTGATGTTACTTTGCCGCCGTCTGGGGCGGCGTGAAGCCGGCTGAAAACCGAGTATGGTCAACAAACCAGCAGTCAGATGCGTTAGACGTTGCAACGTGGAATTTTGGCTATACTTAACCTCGGTTTTGATTCGAGATGGGTCATCAACAATCAAACTGCGATCCATTTTAATGGGCAAACAGGTCAGTCACTAACGAGATGAGGTAGGTATGGGCATTCTTTCATGGATTATCTTCGGGTTGATCGCGGGTATCCTCGCCAAGTGGATCATGCCGGGGAATGATGGCGGCGGTTTCTTCATGACGATACTGCTGGGCATCATTGGCGCCGTCGTCGGCGGATATATCAGTACCTTCTTCGGCTATGGCCGTGTAGATGGTTTCAACTTCGGTAGTTTCATCGTCGCCGTCATCGGTTCCCTGGTGGTGCTGTGGATTTATCGTAAGATTCGCAGTTAGCCCATTGCACGGGTTGTCCGCATCTCATCGGTGCGGACATGAATATATTCTCTTTCTCCCTCTCTTATTTCCCACCACGCCTTTTTTCATTACCCTCATTTACTTTTGTTACTTAAATTTATTATTTTTTTTTACTAGAATAATCCGCGCAGCGGTAAACTCCCCGTCACTCAACGCTATCACGGGGATCCTCGTGGTCTTCCAGTCTGTTTTGATGCCCTTCGGGATTCGAAAGAAATTATCATTTCTTTAACAATCTCGTGCCGATAATTGACTCCCATCATAATAACCCCTTCAATCGCTCTAGGATCGGTAGGTTTAAGTTGTTTTAAATCAATTTAACTCGCGTATCTCGGTGATAGGATTGCCGTCAGTTAACATTTAAAATCAATGGATATGGTGAAACCTCATGAGTAGCGCATTTTATATTCCGGCAGTAAACCTGATGGGAGAAGGCTCTTTACAGCAAGCCGCTAAACAGATTCAGGCGCAGGGCTTCAAACGAGCGCTGATTGTGACCGACAGCGTATTGAACAAAATTGGCGTCGTGGCCTCTGTTCAGACTCTGCTGGATGAGCATCAGGTTTTCAGCGCTGTTTATGACGGCGTGCAGCCTAACCCGACGGTCAAAAACGTGGACGAAGGGCTGCAATTGCTGAAGTCCAATGACTGCGACTGTATCGTTTCTCTGGGCGGCGGCTCTTCACATGACTGTGCGAAAGGCATTGCGTTGCTGGCGACCAACGGCGGCCAGATTGCCGATTACGAAGGCGTTGATAAATCACATCGTCCGCAGCTGGCGCTGTTTGGCATCAACACCACGGCGGGTACGGCTTCTGAAATGACACGTTTCTGCATCATCACCGATGAAGTTCGCCACGTGAAAATGGCAATTGTCGATCAGAACGTCACCCCGCTGATGTCCATTAACGATCCTGCTCTGATGGTGGGTATGCCGGCTTCTCTGACGGCGGCGACAGGTATGGATGCCTTGACGCATGCGATCGAAGCTTACGTTTCTACGGCGGCGGACCCGATCACCGACGCGGTCGCCATCAAAGCGATTGAGCTGATTCGTGAGCATTTGAGCAATGCGGTCCACGACGGTAAAAATATGGAAGCGCGTGAGCAAATGGCGTACGCGCAGTTCATGGCGGGGATGGCGTTCAACAACGCATCTCTGGGCTATGTACATGCAATGGCTCACCAGTTGGGTGGCTTCTATAACCTGCCGCACGGTGTTTGCAACGCCGTGCTGCTGCCGCATGTTGTACGCTATAACGCCGCTGTTGCCGCCGCTCGCCTGAAAGACGTGGCGAAAGCCCTGGGTGTTGACGTCGCTAACCTGAGCGACGCCGATGCGGCCGAAGCGGCGATTGCCGCTATCGTCGCACTGTCTCGCGACATTGGCATCCCAACCGGTCTGAAAGAGCTGGGCGTAAAAGAAGAAGACTTCAACACGCTGGCGGACAATGCGCTGAAAGATGCCTGCAGCCTGACCAACCCGAGACAAGGAACGCACGCTGAAATCGTTTCCGTCTTTGCGGCCGCGATGTAATTCAGGTTTCAAGTAACCGAAAGGGCGGCGAAAGCCGCCTTTTTTTATGGTGAAGAAACGTGGGCGAAACGATTGCGGGCCGAGAGCCCGGCTCACGACATCGCCTGAAAGCGGTTTTCAATGGCAACCTGACGGCACGTTTGTCGCGATGGACACGGAGCGCTGGCGCGAAACAGGACAGCGGCCATTTTCGCACCAGTCTGACCGCCTTACATCAAGGCGGTTGTTGGGACGGGAATGGCGGACATTAATGTGTCGTGATCACATCCAATGCACGCAGATTTTCCGGCATCCAGGACAGTTTCACACCGGTCCCGACTTTCCAGGAAGGGTCCACATCGCTCGCCGGCAGTTTGACCATAAACTGGGATTGTCCTGCGACGTCCGTCATCATCCGCACGTGGTCGCCGAGATAGATAAACTGACTGATCCGAGCATTCACCTGTTGAGCACCGGGCTGCAGGGGGTCGGCGTTGATTTTGACCCGTTCCGGACGGATGCAGACCGAAATGGTTTTACCTGGGGAACTGGGGCGTACCTTCAGCGCTTTCAGTACGGTGCCATCACCCACCGTCACGTTGTAATAGTCGCCGTCACTGCCTGACTGCGTTCCGATCAGGGTATTGTTCTCACCGATAAATTGCGCCACGAAAGCATTTTGCGGCCGTTCGTAGATATCGCTTGGGCTGTCCATTTGCTGGATGATGCCGTCATTGAATACCGCCACCCGGTCTGACATCGTCATGGCTTCGCTCTGATCGTGGGTCACGTAAACGACCGTCAGGTCCAACGCGCGATGCAGCTCTTTGATCTCCAACTGCATATGTTCACGCAGCTGTTTATCGAGCGCCCCCAGTGGTTCGTCCATCAGCACCAAGCGCGGCTCAAACACCAGCGCGCGCGCCAGCGCCACACGCTGCTGTTGTCCGCCGGACATCTGCGCCGGATAACGATCGGCGAGGCTGGTCAGTTTTACACGGTCCAGCACGCGGTCGACTTTTTCTTTGATATCGCTGCGATTCAGACGACGAATGGAGAGCGGAAACGCCAGATTTTCCGCCACGGTCATATGCGGAAACAGCGCGTAGTTTTGGAATACCATACCGATCCCACGTTGATGTGCAGGCTGATTATGCAGCGGAATATCGCGCAGCAATATTTCGCCCTGCGTCGGGGTTTCAAATCCAGCCAGCATCATCAAACTGGTGGTTTTACCTGAACCTGACGGGCCGAGCATCGTCAAGAATTCGCCTTCCTGAATATCCAGGTTCAGGTTTTTGACTACCAGCCGATCGCCATCATAGGTCTTTTGAATATTTTTGAAGCTGACAAAGTTTTTCATTAAGCCACTCTCTCACTGTGTCTGTATTCCACTGTCCATGCATAAATCATGCCTGCATGAAAAATATGGGGTGATATGGCGAGATCGTCGCGGTGAACATGTTACCGATAGGCGCTGCGCGGGACGGTTATCTTAGGGTTACCACGCGCAAAATAAGTGAGCGAAGTATCTCCATTCACCGATGAATGACTGGGCAGGTTGAACAGTTTTTCGACTGACTCAGCGGCCTATTGAAAAAAGTGATGCCTCATAATGGTGAGGGCGATCGTGGGCGAAGGCACCAAAATAGTGCCCCGACGATGGCCGTTAAGTCGGCGTTGAGGGCGTGCGCATCTCCTTCATACAGTTCACGATAACGGAGAACGCTTGCGCCATGTCCTCCTCTTTGACGCAGGCGTATCCCAGCAGCAGCCCGCGCTGTGGGCGAGGGCGGAGATAGTAGCTGGAGAGGGGTTTCACCATCACGCCGCGTTGGATTATGCGACTACTGAGCAGCACGTCGTCGGTCGCGTCGGGCAGCCGTAAAATCAGGTGCAGGCCCGCGTTGCTGTTATAGCCCAGATAGTCCTCGCCCAGATGCTCGACGATCAGCTCGCTGAGCAACGTACGCCGTCGGCCATACAGCAGACGCATCCGGCGAATATGGGCGGCATAGTGGCCCTCGCGCAGAAACTGGCTCAGGGTAAGCTGCGTCAGCATGTGGCCGCCGCGATATAGCTCGTCGTGACCGGTTTTCAGCTCTCGCGCCAGATGCATCGGTAGGACCATGTAGCTCACTCGCAAACCCGGATAGAGCGTCTTGCTAAACGTGCCGATATAAATCACAGGTGGCTGATTCTTTAATCCCTGTAGCGCCGGGATTGGGCTGCCGGAAAAGCGAAATTCGCTGTCGTAATCATCTTCGATAACCCAGCTGCCATGCTCTTGCGCCAGCGCGAGCAAGCGCTGACGGCGCGCCAGGCTCATCACTGCGCCCAGGGGATACTGATGCGATGGCGTGACACAGATAAGGCGCGGAATAGACTGGGGCGAGATGGTTTCTGGCGGCACCATGCCTTGCTCATCCACCTCGACAGGCGCAATGCGCAGCCCGTTGATGGTCAGCACATTGCGCATTCCCCAGTAGCAAGGTTCCTCCAGCCAGGCTAAATCCCCCGGATTGCAGAGCATTTTCGCCAGCAAATCCATCGCCTGATGCGTGCCTTCCGTAATCAGAATTTGCTCAGGACGGCACTCAACCGAACGCGCGACGCGCAGGTAGTCGACCAGCGCCTGTTGAAGTTCAGGGCTGCCGCCTTTGGGGGAATAGGAGAGCTGTTCCGGCTTCATTCGACGGGTGATACGCGTTTGCAGCCGCCGCCATAAATCATGGGGAAAACAGGTGATATCCGGGATCCCCGGCATGAATGCCCCCCACTGACGGGCCGAGGCGCCGGTATAACCGAGCAAATTCATACCGCGTCGCGACAGCTCTTGCAAGGCAGGCCGCACGGCGCTTTCGCTATTATCTCGCAGTGGGGGAACGGCGACGGACGGCAATTGTTCGGTGACGTAGGTGCCGCTGCCGGTACGCGTCTCGATATAGCCTTCCGCCAACAGCTGTTCGTACGCGGCGATCACCGTATTGCGTGACAACGACAGCTGCTGCGCCAAATCCCGCGATGATGGCAGACGACAGCCGGGCGCAATGGCGCCTTCGAGAATCGCCAGCCGAATGGCATCGTTCAGCCGTTTGTTCAGTGTCCCTTCCTGCTGGTTTTCCAGCCCCTGCAAGAGCAGGTCTGTCAGTAGCGAGCGCAAATTGGATCCCTCAAATTTTATAAACTGGCACTGGATTATAGAACCATGCAGGAGGTAAATAGCAACAACAGACGTCAATCGTCAGCCGCAAGCAATGCGTAAGTTCATCGAATCGGAGCAAACAAAATGAAAAATAGCGAACTCAATCAACGTCGTTTGGCGGCTACACCGCGTGGTGTCGGCGTCATGTGTGATTTTTTTGCGGCCAAGGCGGAAAATGCGACGTTGTGGGATGTAGAAGGTAATGAATACACTGATTTTTCTGCGGGGATTGCCGTTCTCAATACGGGGCATCGTCACCCCAAACTGCTGGCGGCGGTACGCGAGCAGCTGGAATGTTTCACGCATACCGCTTATCAAATTGTGCCTTACGGCAGCTACGTCACTCTCGCAGAGCGCATCAACGAACTGGCGCCTATCGACGGCCCGGCTAAAACCACTTTTTTCACTACCGGTGCGGAAGCCGTTGAAAATGCGGTGAAAATTGCGCGTGCGCACACCAAGCGCCCGGGTGTTATCGCTTTTGGCGCCGCTTTTCATGGCCGTACGCTGCTGACGATGACGCTGACCGGCAAAGTGGCCCCTTACTCAACGGGTTTCGGGCCGTTCCCCGGATCCATTTTCCATGCGTTGTATCCCAATGAACATCAGGGCATTAGCGTCGAACAGGCGATGGAAAGCATCGACCGCTTGCTGCACACGGACATTGCCGCCGATCAGGTCGCAGCCATCATTCTTGAACCGATTCAGGGTGAAGGCGGCTTCAACGTAGCGCCGCCAGAATTCATCAGTGCGCTGCGCCAGCTGTGCGACCAGCATGGCATGTTACTGATCGCCGATGAAGTGCAAAGCGGCTTCGCGCGAACCGGCAAAGTGTTTGCGATGGAATATTACCAGGACAAAGCGGACCTGATTACGATGGCGAAAAGTCTGGGCGGCGGCTTCCCGATCTCCGGCGTCGTGGGGCGTGCTGAGGTGATGGATGCCCCTGGCCCGGGCGGTCTGGGCGGGACTTACGCGGGGAATCCGCTCGCTGTCGCTTCCGCGCTGGCGGTGTTGGACGTTATCGAAGAAGAGCAACTGTGCCAGCGTGCGCAGAAGCTGGGCGCTACACTGGTAGAGACGCTGGAACAGGCGAAATCGCACTGCCCGGCAATCGTGGATATTCGTGCTCGCGGTTCAATGGTTGCAGTGGAATTTAATGACCCACAGACGGGCAAACCGAGCGCGGAAATCACCAAAAAATATCAGAAAGCGGCGCTGGATCAGGGGCTGCTGCTGTTGACCTGCGGCGTGCACGGCAACGTCATCCGGTTCTTGTATCCGCTGACCATTCCCGATGCCCAGTTCAACCAGGCGCTGACGCTCCTGTCCCGCGTTCTGACTCAGTAAAGGTGGCTTCATGCAATTAAAAAATAAAGCGTTGTTTCGTCAGTCATGCCTTATAAATGGCCAATGGCAGGACAGCCTGAGCGGTGAAACACTCAGCGTCAACAATCCGGCAACCGGTGAGACGTTGGGCACCATCCCGCTTGTGACGGCGGAACAGACTCAGCAGGCGATTGACGCGGCGGACACTGCGCTGTCGTCATGGCGTCAACGCACGGGCAAAGAGCGTGCTGCCGTACTGCTCGAATGGGCGCGTCTGATTCGTGAGAATCAGGCCGATCTGGCGGCATTGTTAACGGCCGAGCAGGGGAAATCCCTGGCGGAGGCGTCCGGTGAAATCGGTTATGCCAATACGTTTATCGAGTGGTTCGCGGAAGAGGCTAAACGCGTTGAGGGCAGTGTTCTCCAGTCTCCGCAGGCCAATCAGCGCCTGCTGGTGCTGAAACAGCCCATCGGCGTCACGGCGGCTATCACGCCGTGGAACTTCCCGGCCGCCATGATTACCCGTAAAGCCGCGCCCGCGCTGGCGGCAGGTTGCACCATGATCGTCAAACCGGCCGAACAGACGCCGTTTACCGCCTTGGCGCTGGGTGAGCTGGCCCTTCAGGCTGGTATTCCCGCGGGCGTCTTGCAGGTGATCACCGGCGAAGCGCCAGCGGTAGGCAAAGTGCTGTGCGACAGCCCGGTGGTGCGCAAGCTGAGTTTCACCGGTTCGACAGAAGTCGGCCGCATTCTGATGGCGCAAAGCGCGCCGACGGTGAAAAAGCTGTCTCTGGAACTGGGCGGCAACGCGCCGGTCATCGTGTTTGACGACGCCGATATCGACGTCGCGGTGAAAGGCATTATGGCCTCCAAATTCCGCAACAGCGGCCAGACCTGCGTTTGCGCTAACCGAATCTATGTACAGCGCGGGATTTATCCTGCGTTGGCGGCGCGGTTGGTCGAGGAAGTGAAAAAACTCAAGGTCGGCGACGGTACTGAGCCGGGCGTCACGCAGGGGCCGCTGATTGATGAACAGGCCATCGACAAAGTGCGTCAGCACATCGATGACGCGTTGACGAAAGGCGCTACGCTGCTGCTGGGCGGCAAGTCGCACGAGCTGGGCGGCACATTCTTCACCCCGACGGTGATTGGCGATGTTACGCGCGATATGCGGTTTGCACGCGAAGAGACGTTCGGTCCTGTCGCTCCGCTGTTCCCGTTCACGGACGAAGCGGAAGCCATCGCGATGGCGAACGATACTGAGTTTGGGCTGGCGGCGTATGTCTTCACGCGTGACGCGGTTCGTCAGTGGCGTGTGCCTGAAGCGATTGAGTACGGCATGGTCGGCATTAACACCGGGCTTATCTCCAACGAAGTCGCACCGTTCGGCGGCGTCAAGCAGTCCGGACTGGGTCGCGAAGGGTCGCGCTTTGGCATCGAAGAGTATCTCGAGATGAAATACCTCTGCGTGGATCTTACGCCTTCAGCCTGATGACGCACTGACACGGCGATCCCGTGTCATCTCCTCGTAACATCGTGGTGCATTCGAACTGTTCGAGTGCACCATGCTAAAGCAAATTATCCCCCTCATTTTCCCCTGTAAAAACGTGCGTGCTGCACATATTCGCGTTATGTCCTTATTCCACCGTGTGCCGTCTCATTTCCCTGTTTTCACGCCTAAAGTGGCACGAAATATGCTTTTACAAAGAGGGGATTATTCATCACAGCAATGACTGTTCTCACAACTCTAAAGTGCCGCCGTTTGGCAATGCGTTCACACTTTTACCAGGAGCCAGATTATGTTGAAAAAATTTGCTTTATCCGCGCTGATTGTCGCAATGAGCTCTCAGGCCTGGGCCGAAAACCTGACCGTGATTTCCTTTGGTGGCACCAATAAGGACGCGCAGGATAAAGCGTTCTACAAACCGTTTATGGCCGCGGGCAAGGGGACGATCGAATCCGGCGAATATAACGGCGAAATGGCGCGCCTGCGTGCCATGGTGGAAACCGGCCAGATCAGCTGGGACATTGTCGAAGTCGAAGGCCCGGAGCTGCTGCGCGGCTGTAACGAAGGGCTTCTGGAGCCGCTGGACTGGAAAAAACTGGGCGATCCATCTCAGTTCGTCAAAGGATCTGTTTCCGAATGTGGCGCCGGGATCTTCGTGTGGTCGACGGTGCTGACCTACAATGCCAACAAATTGAAACAGGCGCCGACCAGTTGGGCCGATTTCTGGGATGTACAGAAATTCCCCGGCAAACGCGCCTTACGCAAAAGTGCCAAGTTTACGCTGGAAATCGCCCTGCTGGCCGACGGCGTGAAGCGTGAAGATCTGTACAAAGTGCTGGCAACGCCCGCCGGCGTGGATCGCGCGTTCAAGAAACTCGGTCAAATCAAATCTAACATCCAGTGGTGGGAGTCCGGCGCCCAGCCGTTGCAGTGGCTGGTTTCCGGCGATGTCGTGATGACGTCCGCCTACAATGGCCGAGTGGCGGTCGCACAGAAAGAAAAGCCGGGCATCAATATCGTCTGGAAAGACAGCATTTACGATCTGGACAGCTGGGCCATCGTTAAAGGCTCCAAGCACAAGGCGCTGGCGGAACAGTTTATCGCCTTTGCCAACCAGCCGGAAAACCAGAAGGTCTTTGCGGAAAACATCGCCTATGGTCCTACCAATATCAAAACCAACGAACTGCTGCCTGCCGCCATCCGTACCAACTTGCCGACAGCGCCGGAAAACCTGGAACAGTCTTTGGCAGTGGATACCGAATTTTGGATCGATCACGGGGAAGAGTTGGAACAGCGCTTTAATTCTTGGGCTGCCCAGCAGTAATCCCGTGACGGTCTGAAAGAGTAAGGAGAAAATCGATGACCCAGAGCGAAAGGGTGGCCGCCGCGCCACCGGCCGATCACCTGGAAAACGCCAGCCTGAAACAGCAGCTGCGTCATGCCCAGTCGCGTTATAAAAAACGTTCACTGCTGCTGATCGCGCCGCTGTTCCTGTTTATTTTGGCCAGCTTTCTGTTTCCCATTTTTTCGATTCTGGGCAAAAGCGTATCCAATCCTGAACTGCGTACCAATATGCCCACCACAGTGGCCGCGATGCAGCAGTGGTCGGGCAATGAAGTGCCCGATGAGGAAGTGTTCAAAGCGTTGGTCACCGATCTCCGCCAGGCTCGCAGCGGCGGGCAGGTGGCGGCGATCACCAAACGTTTGGGGTATGAAGATGGTCAGTACCGCACCTTAATCAACCGCACGCTGCGCAAAATGCCGCCTGCGGACTCTGACTCGGTACGTGAACAACTGATCGCCGATCAGCCGCTGTGGGGTGATCTGAACACCTGGAAAACCCTCCAGCGCGCTTCTCGTCCGTTTACCAGCTATTACCTGCTGGCGGTGTTTGACCATCGGGTCGATTCGCAGACGGGCGAAATTACGGCACAGCCGCCGGAACAGTCCCTGTATGTCGATGTGCTGTTGCGCACGCTGAAAATGGCTGGCGTGGTGACACTGTTATGCGTGGGGCTGGGCTATCCGCTGTCGTACTGGCTGGCTAAGCAGCCGTCTAATCGCGCTAATTTGCTGATGATCCTCGTGCTTTTGCCATTCTGGACTTCATTGATCGTCCGCACGGCGAGCTGGATTGTGCTGTTGCAGTCCGGCGGGCTTATCAACCGCTCGCTGCTGGCGTTGAATATCATCGACCATCCGCTGGTGTTGGTGTTCAACCGCGTCGGGGTTTACATCTCGATGACGCATATCCTGATGCCGTTTTTCGTCTTGCCGCTCTATGCGGTGATGAAGGGGATTTCGCCCAACTACGTTCGCGCCGCCATTTCGCTAGGCGCGCATCCGTTTATCGCTTTCTGGCGCGTTTATGTACCGCAGACCTATGCGGGCGTGACCGCCGGCGCGCTGCTGGTCTTTATGATGGCGATAGGCTACTACATCACGCCCGCGCTGTTGGGCGGGCCAGGGGATCAGATGTTGAGCTACTTCGTGGCGTTCTTCACCAATACCACCATGAACTGGGGGATGGCGGCGGCGCTGGGAACGCAACTGCTAGTGATCGTGACCTTGTTGTATGTGGTCTATATCCGTGTGACTCGCACCAACGCTGAAATTGCCGCGCAATAACTGGAGGACAGGGAAATGAGACAACAAGGCGCGCTGGTTATCCGTTTATGGAATGCGTTCTTTAATTTTTACGGCGCTGCGATGCTGCTGTTCCTGATTGTACCGGTGCTGGTGATTGTGCCGCTGTCGTTCAATGCGGGATCGTTTCTGAGCTATCCGCTGGCTGGTTTTTCGCTGCGCTGGTATCGCGAGTTTTTCCACTCCAGCGAGTGGCTCAGCTCTCTCGGCAACAGCCTGCTGATCGCGCCGCTGGCGACGTTGTTGGCGACCGTGCTGGGCGTCCTCGCGGCGGTCGGGCTGGTGCGCGGTGAATTTCGCGGCAAATCGCTGGTCATGGCGGTATTGATCTCGCCGATGATTGCGCCGGTGGTGATCGTCGCCGTCGGGATGTTTTTCTTCTTCGCCAAACTCTCGTTGCTTAACAGCTACTTAGGATTGGTGCTGGCGCATGCGATGCTGGGTGTGCCGTTCGTGGTCATTACCGTCACGGCCGTATTGAAAAACTACGATCAAAACCTCACCCGCGCCGCAGCGAGTTTAGGAGCGCCGCCGCTGTTGGCGTTCCGCAAGGTGACGCTGCCGCTGATTGCGCCCGGGGTGTTTTCCGGCGCGTTGTTTGCCTTCGCGACGTCATTCGATGAAGTGATCGTCACACTGTTTTTGGCGAGCCCGCGCCAGCGCACGTTGCCGCTCCAGATGTTCGCCGGGATCCGTGAAAACCTGGACCCGACTATCGCCGCGGCCGCGTCGATGATGGTGGGAGCCGCGCTGCTGTTACTCATTGTGATGGAAGTGCTAAGACGCCGTGGGGAAAAACTCCGTGGCGCACAGCATTGATCATGCCTGACCGCGCATCCACAACGGAATGGAGTTAGCTCAGGTCGCGGTATGCAGGCGACATAAAAAATAAAACCCGAGCGTAATGCCCGGGGCTTTATTTTTTGAGCACGGTCTATTCGGTCGGTGGAACTTGGGGCGGGTAGTCAATGCCGCCGTTAGGGGGCTGACAGCGCAGCAGTCGTGCGATGGCAAGCTTCCAACCAGCGATGGTGCCGAACCGTCTGATAGAGATAAGTGCGTAGGCAGAGCAAGATGGGTGGAAACGGCATCGATCTCTGACCTTGGCGGGTGCAAACCTCCGATACAACAGGATCAGCCTTAGACTCAAGCCACGTAGCTTCATCAGCGCTCTTTTCTGAACGTGATGACATAATGGTTTACGACACCGATCTTACTCGGCCCGAAGCAACCAGGCCGTTCTTCGATGCCAATGGTATCGACTCTCTGAAACTCCCATCCGTCCTGTGCATAGTCGTTAACCACATCTTCGAGATACTGAGCGGCGATGCCTTGCTTGTTGTCTTTGGCTTTTACCGAGATGTTTGGAGGGATCTGAACCATTTTGTATTGAAACATCGTTATCATCCTTAATGTTTAATTTTATTAACACTATCATTGGGTTTGTGAAAAAAGAAGCGAATGCTTATACATAAAAGTGCTAAAAAAACATGCAGTTGAATTTTTATTTTCAAGAGTAAGTTAAGTCGGATGATGGGAGTGATGTGTTTGGCTAATGTATTTTGGCTATCTGCTGGCAGTTGATGTTCGCACCAGCAACTATTGAGCATAGGCCAATAGGTTTCGCGTTTGATAGAGCGGCAGGCTCAGCGTCTGCCGCTCTATTGCCGTCAGGCATCCGGGGTGGTGACGTAGTCCGAATTCGGGGCGTCGTCGTTGTGAATGATGGACTCAAAGCTGCGCAGACGTTTGTAAATCGACATCAGCTCCACGATGGTGGTCCAGGAGTTGATTAGATACTGGAACGAGCCGCGCACCTGATCGAACACGTTGCTGATCTGCGACATCAGACCTAACGTCAGGGTCCCTGCGACGATGGACGGCAGCAAAAGGACCAGCCCGAAGATGTTGTCCACCTGGAGATATAGCACACGGACAATGTTGAAGTAGGTGTAGTGGAAATAGAGCCGGAAGTAGTTTTTTCGCACGTTGGTAAACAGCTCGCGTACGGTCGGCGGCGTTGCACGGTCGGCATTGTCTTCGCCATAGACGAGTTCTTTACGATAGGCCGCCTCGACACGCTGATTATTAAACTCAAGCCCCGGCAGCTTAATCCCAATCACCGCCAGCAGGCCGGTTCCGGCCAACGACCACACGAGGGCGGCGATCAACAGCGCATACGGCAGATGGCCGATAAGCGGCAGCTCGGTGACGTGGGAGGAAAGAGTAACTAACACCGGCAGGAAGGCGATCAGCGTCATGACCGACTGAATCAGATTCACCCCCAGACTTTCGATGGTAGAGGCAAAACGCATACTGTCTTCCTGAATACGCTGGGAGGCCCCTTCGATATGGCGCAGTCGCGGCCAGTGCATCATGTAGTAGTCGTTCATCGCCGTGCGCCAGCGAAAGACGTAATGGCTGACGAAAAACATATTCAGGACGCCGACGATCACCGCACACAGCGCGATGCCGAGAAAGACCGTCAGCTCTTGATAAAACGACTCGATCGCCACGGCATGCGGGGTGCCCAGCGCTTTTTGGATCAGATCGTAAAACGGCACATACCAGGCATTGACCGCGACGCCGACCTCGACCGAAAAGTATGTCACGAAGACGATCAGGGCTGAACCCAAAATCGACCAGCGCTGCCAGCGGTGCGGGCTAAAAATAAACCAGCAGGCGGCAAACAGCCCGACGGAGAGCGCGTAGTAGCCGTAAAACCACAGAAACTCCCGACTCACGAAACGGGCCGCGCTGTGCGGCAGCGGATGCGCGGCCAGATTCAGCAGGTCGGCGCCCAGCGGACGCGCAAACGCGTACCAAATGACGATGCAGATCAACGTCCAGATCGCGGCGGAAGAGAAGAACAGTTTGGGATGAGGAAAAAACGATTTGAACATAGAGGTTGTCTTACCTATTACACGCCGAAGCGCAGAGTCTTTTGCCTGTCGATCAGACCGTCGTGGCCGTTGCCGGGGAGGCGATTCTGCGCTGAGTTCAATGAATTACCATGCTTTGAGTAATACCAGATAGTGAACGGATGTGCAGGATTATATTGAAACTATTTCTAAATTTTTACCGAATTAAGCGGCATGACCTCGCGCTGGGCGGACGATGATGTTCGTCCTGTTGGCGGGCGAAGGCTACCTTATGGGCGCGTTATCCCAATCGGTCACCTCTTCTGGATTGGCCGTGTCTTGCTCCAGCTGCCGCAGCATCCGATAAACCTGGGCAACGGCCTGCAGGGTATCTCTTGGAATGTAATGGCCTTCCGGCTGGCGATACAGCGTACGGGCGAGCCAGACGAAGCGAATCACCGGAATCTTGGCCTGATGCGCGCGGGCGATAAGCTGACGCGCCTCCGCCTCTTCGCCTTTGCACAGGATACGCGGCAGCGGGGTCTGTCCGGGGCGGTAAAACAAGGCCACCGCGTAGTGGGTGGGGTTGACCAGCAGTAAATCGGCGTCTTCGACCTTGCCAGCCGGACGCGGTTTGGCGGGGGCATTGAGTATGTCGCGCGCCATCGATTTACGCTGTCCTTTCATATGCGGATCGCCCTCGGCATCCTTGTGCTCGTTGCGAAGATCTTCATGACTCATCCTTTGCTGTTTCATGAAGAAGTATTTCTGTAGACCGAAGTCGAGCACGGCCAGCGCCAGCAGCGCCGCCAGCGTCGTGCGCGCCACGCGCTGGAGCACCGCCGCGACGCCGTGCCAGAAACCGTCCAGGTTGCCGTAAGCCAGTTCGACCAACCACTCTAACTGCGGAACCACCACGCGGTAGAAAATAATGCCGATGGTGACGGTCTTCAAAACGTTGGTCAGCATCTCCGTCAGCTTACGCGTAGAAAACATCTGCTTGATCTGATTGACGGGATTTAGCCGATTAAAATCCAATTTGAGCGCTTCAGGCGCGAATAACGGGCCGTATTGAAGCCAGGCGCCGACGATTCGCATCAGTATGGCGACCGCGATGGTCAACAGACAGAGCGTCGCCAGCAGGCTCAGCGCCTCGCCGACGATCTCGTTGACCGCATGCCCAAACGGATCGGTGAGGCGCTTTAACGGCAGCTGCATCAGCATTTCGAGCTTTTCCATGCCGTTGTTCACCAGCGCCAGGATCATTTCCAGCAGCGCCGCGCTGATCAGCAGTTTGGGAATGTCCTGACTTTGGCCGACTTCGCCTTTGCGCCGCGCATCACGCAGTTTTTTCGGCGTCGGTTTTTCGGTTTTTTCGCTCATGCGTCAGCCTCGGAGAGTCCGTCAGGAAAGTGCGGGGAAAAACTGCGGCAAAACGTGCTTCAGGTCCGGCAGCGCCTGAATCCGGCCCTCCGCAAGATATTGCAGCACCGGCAGATACACGATAAAGAACGCCATTCCGGCGAGGCATTTTGCGGGTACGGACAGCACGTAGACCTGCAACTGCGGGCTATACAGGCTCAGCATCGCGATGCTGAATTCCAGCAGCAATAACAGCGCCACCAGCGGCCCGGCGAAAATCACCATATGCGTGAAGGTGTCGGCCAGTAGCCCAAGATAGGCGTGGAAGCCGCTTTCGCTGAGCGGCGGCAGCCAGACCAGCGCGGGCCACAGGCGATAACTGTCCCAGATCAGTTGCGTCAGCCCGGAAAGTCCCAGCGTCAGCAGCAGCATCAGCGTTAATAGCTGCTTCATCATATGGCCGAGGGGCGTGGCGTCGCTGCCCAGCGCGGGGTTGAGTTGTCCGCCGATCAAGGCGCCGCGCTGGTTATCGAATAATGCCCCTACGGATTCGAACAGCCAGAAAGGCATCGCCAACACGCAGCCTACTAGCAGACCGACCGCCAGCTCCTTGAGTAACAGGGCTGGTAGCAGCGGCCAACTGAGCGTCGTGTTTTGCATCTGCTGTTGGATGGCGGAGGCCGGCACCAGCGCCAGGGCCAACACAATGGCATTTCTAAGCAGGCCTTTGACCAGCGTGAACGAAAACAGCGGCACCAGAAACAGGCAGGGATAAAGTCTGGCCATGCCGAGCGTCAGGGCAAAAATGAAGTCGTACAGGCGTTCGAGAGTATCAAGGGTCAGCATTATGGCCTCATGCGCGAATCTGTTCGATCATGTTGAAAGCCAACAGGGTCAGCTGGATCAGCTCGACGCCGATCCAGCGACCGGTCATGGCCAGCACCAGCCCGACCGCCACCAGCTTGATGGCGAAAGGCAGCGTCTGGTCCTGTAGCTGCATGACGGCCTGGAGTAGCGAAATCAGGACGCCCACGATCACGGCGACGACCAGCGGCGGCGCGGACAGCATCACGACCAGCACCATGGCCTGTCGAAACAAATTCAAAATTTCCACATTGGCCTCACAGGTAGCTATAAAACAGGCCGTCGAGCAGCCGGGTCCAGCCGCTGACCAGCACGAACAGCAGCAGTTTGAGCGGCAGCGACAACGTGGTCGGCGCAACCATCTGCATCCCCAATGCCAGCAACACGTTAGAGACAATCAGGTCAATCACAATGAACGGGATATAAATCAGGAAACCGATTTTGAATCCCGCCTGCAACTCCGAGAGTACAAACGCCGGGATCACCAGCAAAATATTGTCCGGCGTCACTTTGTCGGACAGGGCGGCGGGCCACATGCGCAGGCTATTCTCATGCAGGTGGGTGAGAATATCGGGATCGGTATTGCGGGACATAAACTTTTGCAGGGGTTCGATACCGTGCGTCGCTGTGGTTTCCAGCGTGCCGAGGTCGCTCATATCCAGCGGCGTATCCTGAACGCGTTGTTTGATATCAGCGAAAACCGGCGCCATGACGAACAGGGTAGCGGCGAGGGCGATGCCATACAGCGCCATGTTCGGCGGCACCTGCTGTACTCCGATGGCGTTGCGGGTAATCAGCAACACGGTGGCGATTTTCAAAAAGCAGGTACAGACCACCATCATTAACGGAATGAGCGATAGCGCCCCCAACAGCAGGGCGAACATGACGGGATCGAATGCGCCCGCCGTCATGACTGCGGCTCTCGAACCGGCTGCAACGCGCCGAGTCGTTGGGTGATCTGCAGGGCCAGACGTCCCGCGACCTCCACCAGCTCTCCCCGGGCCAGCGGCACCTCGCCGTGATACAGCATCGCTTCGCCCGGCAGCGCCTGCTGAACGGGAATCACGCTGCCGCAGGACAACTGCTGGAGTGCCTTAAGCGTCAGGGAAAGATGCCCGCAGCGGACCGTCAGCGTCAGAGGCAGCTCGGGCAGCGGCGCGTCATAAGACGTTGCGGTCGGCGTTATTTCGTCGACAAAGGCCATTTCATGCGTGGGTGAGGCATCGAAAGCGTCATTCACCGGACACTCCTTTTGTTCAGCGATAAGAAAGTGGGTCGGCGTCAGGCCATCCCATTGGAACTGGCCCTGAAACCGTCGCCCGCCGAGCGAAATGAACCCCTCGCCGTGCGGGGAAAAACTACAAATAGGTGGATAGATCAGGTCACCCGGTTCCAATGTGTCGATTTCTTTCGGTGACAATGTCACTTTGGCCAGCGTTAACGGCATGGCTATTGGCAGCGTCGACGGCAAGGGTGGTGTGGAGGAAAACCACCCCGGCTGACGAAGCCATAACAGCAGCTCGTCAGCGCCGATACGCAGCAGACTCCGGGCGCGTCGCGCGTCAACCTGAACGTCCAGCCACAGCGAAACGGCGTCTGTGGCAATGTCGTCATTGAACGGCGTCAGCGGCCCCAGCAACGTATAAAGCGGGGGGCTGAGGCCATCATTAAACAGCGCCCAGAACCACGCGGTCGCCGTCGGGTCTTCCTCCTGCGTCGGCAATAGCGCCGGGCAGTCGGACATCAGCGACAGCACGGGCTCGGGGTCGCTGAGCGAGAAGCCACCTGCTGCACTTTGCCAGCCATGGTGGGGCGCTGCGGGTGCCTGCGGTGGCGCCAGCGTCAAACGCAGCTCTCCTTGGCGACCGTCGTTGAAGTGGAACGCGAAGCGGCAACTTTCCGCCAACTGCTGAGACAATCGCGCCTGCAACGGCGTCAGCGAGCGCAATTTGACGGGGACTGGCGACATCGAGGTCTTCATGGCTCCTCCTGAACTTCAAATTCAAGCCGAATCGGGCAGTCGAGCGCCGTAGACAGCGCGCGTCGGCAGTTTTCTCGCTGGCGGCTAACTTGCGGGTAAGCCGAACGTTGAAATCGCAACATGACCTCCCAGCCAAGGGGCGGCAACGTGCTTATCCGGACATCGACATCGCCCAACTGCGGCAGTTGCAGGCTGAAAGAGAACGGACTGTGAGCGGTAAGATCGTGACGCGCGGCCAGCTCAGCATGCAGCGTTGCAGTGAGTGACGTTGTCACGCATTCGGCGTGCGAAGGTGATAAATAACCCGTTGAACCTGCGGATGGGACGTCGGCCTCTGCGGCGGTCACATCGGGCGTGTAGAAATCCAAAGGCGGTGCAGACAGCAAAAGTTCGAAGTCCGAAAGACGGTCAGACGTCTCTGCGCCGGAGGGGGCGTTGAGTCCCCGCGAGCGCGACAGCGACTTTTCCGCCGGGGGTAAGGAGGCCTCGCGCGATGCGGACGAGACGGTGGCGGGCGGGAGAGAGGCGCTCATGATGGCTCCTGATTCAGCGTCAGTATAAATTCCAGTTTTTCGACGGCTTTTTGGCGCTGGCGCAGCCGTGCGCGTTTGTCGGTGACCTGCTGCCGTTGCTGCTGGCAAAGCGCCTCGCCGTGTTCACACTGCTGTTGCTGTTGTCGCAGGCGGCCAATCTGTCTCTGCGTTCGCTCGCGCTGCTGTTGCAAACTGTCCAGCGACAGCGCCTGTTCTTGCTGGCGCTGGCGAAAATCCTGTTGCTGTTGCCGGTAATAAACCTGCTGCGTCTCTTTTTCCTGGCGCAGCAGGCCGAGTTCGGCTTCCTGTTGCGCCAGCGACTGCGTGGCTTCCCGCAACTGTGATTCGGCGCGGCGCAGGCGCTGACGACGGATAGGCAGCAGTTGCTGGAGCGTGGCGTTTAGTGAAGGCATGGCGCGCCTCCGGTCGTCGGCGATAGCGTATTAGACGTTGGCATAGCGGCTGACCTCGTTGAGCCGAGCGGTAATTTCCGCGAAGGTCTGCGGTTCGCGCATCGGCTGTTGCAGGAAGGCGTTGATGTGCGCATGGGCGGTGACCGCCGCATCCGTCAGGGCATCGTGTCCCGGCTGGTATTCCCCGAGCCGAATCAGCATATCCACCTGCTGATAGGCGGCCATCAGCCGACGCAGCCCTCCGGCGTCGCTGAGGTGCGCGGTGGTCGCTACACTGCTCATGGTGCGGCTGAGACTCATCAAGACATCGATCGCGGGATAGTGATTACGCTCCGCCAACCGTCGTGATAACACGATGTGGCCGTCGATGAGCGATCTCACCTCATCCGCGACCGGATCGTTCATGGAGTCCTGTTCGATCAGCACCGAGTACAGCGCGGTGATCGCGCCCTGACGGGTTTGTCCGGCGCGCTCGACCAGCCGCGGCAGCAGGGTGTAAACCGACGGCGGCAAGCCGCCCCGGCCCTGAGGTTCGCCGAGCGCCAGCCCGATTTCACGCTGTGCGCGGGCAAAGCGGGTCAGCGAGTCGACGATCAGCAGCACCTGCTTGCCTTCGGCCCGGAAGGCTTCTGCAATCGCGGTGGCCGTGAAGGCGGCGCGAGCGCGCTCCATGCTGCTGCGATCCGAGGTCGAGCACACCAGCACGGTGCGTCGGCGCAGCGCATCGTCCAGTTCGTGGTCAAGAAATTCGCGCAGTTCGCGGCCGCGTTCGCCGATCAAACCGAAGACGATGACGTCGCAGGGCGTGTTGCGGGCCAGCTCGGCGAGCAGCGTGGTTTTACCGCAGCCTGCGCCGGCAAAAATCCCGACGCGCTGGCCGCGACCGATGGTCAGCAGACCGTCGATGGCGCGCAGTCCCGTCGGCAGCGGTTCGCTGATGCAAGGGCGCTCGGTCGGCGGCGGTGCATCGCCGATCACGGGAATGGGATGGGGACAATTCGTGCCGGGTTCGACGAACGCTGAATGACTCTCCGGCGTGAGCGGTCTGCCGAAACCGTCTAATACGCTGCCCAACAGATCGTCGGATACCTGTACGCAATGCGGCTGATAGAGCGGCGTCACTACCGCGCCTTGCGCGATGCCGTCCAGCGCTCCCAACGCCGAGAGAAACACGTGTTGCGGACTGAAGCCGACGACTTCGGCCAGCACCTGCGTCCGATCGTCACGTTCGATGCGGCACAAATCGCCGATTCGGGCCTGCGGCAGGGTAGATTCCAGCAGGATGCCGCTGATCCCCGTAATGCGTCCCCGCAGCCGAACCGGCGCGTAGTCGGCCAGATGCCGCCGCTGCGCGGTCAGCCAGCGCTCTAGCAGCGGATAGCGCCCCGATTCGTCGATCGATAGCATTGCCATTACCAGTTCACCTTAATCTGCTGTTTGCCGTTGAACTCAATCTGATGGTTATCGATGCCAACCAGCCGAAGTCCCTCCACCTCGTCGCCGACGAACAGACGCCGACCGTCGGCTGTGACGATGTTGGCCTGTGCTCCACTGGTCACCTGAATGATGCGGAACGGCAATGTATCGCCCTTAACGCGGGTATGATTTTCGATTGGCTGAGTGACACGGTAACGTTGCTGAAACCGGACCAGCATCCGGTTAATCATCGGCAGCTGGTCCGCCGCCAGCGCGCCGCTGAGGATGATGCGATCCGGCTGCTGAACGACCTGCACGTTGCCCAAATCACGATCATTCAGCATCGTTTGCAGCGTAGCGGCGGATTGCGCCGGGGACGTTATCGGGATGCGCGTATCGGACGGCGGCGCTGACGGCATCGCGACGCTGTCCTGCATCAGCCAACTGCCGGTGAGCATCACCAATAGTCCGATGAGCAGCAGATAGCTGCATTTCGCCCATAGCGGCAGGCGGGCTTTGGGCTCAGCACTGGGCGTTTCGGCGGGGGCCTCGACCGGCGGCGTTGGCGGCGGCGCGTTCATTGGCTCCGGTAGGGGGATGGATGCGTTCACCTCCGCCTCCTCCTGCCACGGTGTCTCCGCGCTGACCACGCACAACCAGATGGCGCCCGCGGCGAACGGCGTTCCCGGCAACAGAGTGAGCGACGTCTCAACCGGATGGCCCTCGCTGTCGCTCACCGTGCCTTCCCGCGCGGAGAGGATCCAGGTCTCCCCCTGTTTTTCCAACAGACAGTGATCGTCGCGAATACCGGGGTCATACAGCACCATATCCGCATCGTCGGCGGCGCCGATATGACACGTGAGTCCGTTTAACGGCAGGGCGGCTCCCCGATGCAGCCCGGTCAGGACGCGCAGTTCAAACATGGTTCTTCTGCCTTCTTATGTATGAGCGGTGGCGGTCATATCATGCAGGTCGATACGGCCCACCACGTTGATAGACAGGTATGACTCCAGCTCGGTGAATGAAAGCACCGGCAGAGGGTGAAATTCGTCCTGTACCAGCGCACGAAGCGGGCTGCGTAAATCCTGCGCCACCAGCAGCAGGGACGACAGCGGCTCGGTCGGCGGAAAGCAGTCCCGCAATTGAGTCAGCAGCACGGCGGCATCGTGCTGCGCCAACGCGAAAAACGTGTCGTTCTGGGTTTGGCGCAGGGCGTCGCGCAGTAGCTCCTCCGTCTCTGGCGTCAATAACCAGACGGACAGGCAGTCGTCCCGGCTGTATTGGTGACAGATTTGCGCTTTTAATTGCAGACGAACGTAATCCGTCAGCGCGTTAACGTCGCGTTCATGCTGGCCGACCTCGATCAGCGCTTCCGCTATCGGGCGCACCGCGCGCAACGGTATACGTTCTCCAGCCAGCTTTTGCAGCACGCTGGCGAAACGGGAGAGCGGCATAATGCGCTGCAGCTCCTGCGCCAGTTCAGGCTGTTCGCTTTCGAGCCAGCCGAGAATGGACTTGGTCTCCTGCAAGCCGATGAATTGAGCCGCGCTCCGATGGATGGCGTTTTCCATCCGCGCCAGAATCAGCGCTTCTTCTGTCTGGCGAGCCAACGTTTCTTGTCGCAACAGGGGATGATCGGCGGGCAGCCACAACCAGTGCGCTTCATCGCGGGCGGGCTGGCCTGCGGACAACTCAGCATGATCAAAGGATTCCTGCGGCACGTCCTGACGAGCGACCGCCTGATGGGCTGTCCCGAAGGTGGCGCGCAGCAGGGGGATTTCATACACGCAGAATTGAAACTCGTCCTGTGCGATGTCCGGGGTGAATTCAATGTCGAACGAGGGCAGCGTAAAGCCGAACTGATACACCAGCCGATTGCGCAGCCGACGAATATCCTGCACCAGCAGCGCGGCATGCTGAGCGTTGCGGCACTCGGCGTGGAAACGCAGCAGGTAGGCGCGCGTGGGGTTGAAGCGGCGCAGATCCTGATAGCCGTTCTGCTCTGCCGGCAGGTTGTCCGCCGCCAGCGCATGGCATTCAGCCAGTCCGAGCTGCTTGACCCGCCACAGCTGAAACAGTCCGCTAGATAGGGAGAGCAGGCTGATGAGCAGGAAGACCATCGTCGGCATACCCGGCAGTAGCGCAAAGCCGAACATGCCGATGGCGGAGATAATCCAGGCCTTTGGCTGGCTAGTCAGCTGCTCGGCGATCTCGCGGCCGATATTGTTATCCACTTTTTGGCCGTCGGCGGAAACGCGCGTGATGATCATCCCGGCGGTCAGGGAGATCAACAGCGCCGGGATCTGCGCGATCAGGCCGTCGCCGATGGTCAGCACCGAGTAAACGTGCATGGCGTCGCCCGCCGCCATATGGTGCTGCATGACCCCAATGGCGAAGCCGCCGATCATGTTAATGAATACGATGACCAGACTGGCGATGGCGTCGCCTTTGACGAACTTCATCGCGCCGTCCATCGCCCCAAACAGCTGGCTTTCTTTGGTGAGATTTTCGCGCCGCTGGCGGGCCTGTTGAGCGTCAATCAACCCGGCGCGCAGGTCGCTGTCGATGGACATCTGTTTGCCCGGCATCGCATCCAGCGTAAAACGAGCCGCCACTTCGGCGACGCGTTCTGATCCTTTGGTGATCACCAGAAAGTTCACCACCGTCAGGATCAGGAAGATCACCAGACCGACCGCCAGATTGCCGCCCACTACAAAGTTGCCGAAGGCCTCTACCACGTGACCCGCATCCTGTTGCAGCAGAATCTGCCGGGTCGTCGAAATAGACAGGGCCAGCCGGAACATGGTGGTCAATAGCAGCACGGCGGGAAAGGTCGAAAAGGCCAATGGCTTGGGCAGATACATCGCCAGAACGATCAGCAGCGAAGAGATGCAGATGTTGAAGGCGATCAGCACGTCAATCAGCCCTGTCGGCAGAGGAATGATCATCATGAAGACGATGGCCATCACAATGACCGCGCCCACGATTTCTGAACGTTGCATCGCGCTGATGGCAATGCGATTGAGCCAGGCGATCAGCAAAGTCATTGGCTTACTCCTTGCGCGGCGCGGCGGCCTGTTCGGCCGCTTCTTGCCGGGACAGATCGCCGATCAGACCGCGGATGAGATGCAGCGCAGTGTGGCGATGTTTGCTATCCCGCCATAACGTCTGCGGCAGGGTGCCGACCAGCCGCAGCAGGCCGTTGAAAAACAGCAACTGGCGCTGTGCATGTTGTCCGGCGACTTCCCGCCCCAGATTGTGTAAATCGCGGACATAGGCCCCATTGGCGCTGAGGCCGATCAGCCGTCGCGTCAGTTCCACCGGGCCGAGCGTTGCGGCCGGGAAGCGATGGGCGTCTTGCTCCAGCAACTGCTGGCAGGACGACAGCGTATGGCTTAGCTGGCGCGCATCGTTGAGATGCTTCAACATCTGGCTCAGCGCGGTCTTCGAAATGGAGGAGGCCAGTGAGGCGATGTCGTCGGCGAGCGCCCGTTGCAGGGTGCGCAGACCGGCTGCGAAGTGCTGGGCGTCAAAGCGTTCCAACAGGGCGTCCAGCAGGGAACTTGGCGACTGCTGATGAACGATGCGCTCGTAATAAAGCTCGCGCAGGATCTGTTTCTGCTGCGGATCGGTGCTAAACAGGGAGATCGCCGCGGCCGTATTCAGCCCGGCGCGCACCTCGGGACCTTTTTCCTGATGCAACCGTTCCAGATTGTCTCGTGCGGCCTGTTCTAGCCCAGGATCGCGCTGTTCCCGGGCCTGCGCCAGTACATGACGCAAGACGATATCGCCGCGCGCGGCATCTCCGCCCGCCGCCTGTATCAATGCCTCGACCGACGCTGGGGGCGTTTGCAGCATGAGCCCCTGCATTCTCCGCACCTGTTGATCCAGCGTCGGTTGTCGGGGATTTTCCAGGAGCTGGAACAGCTCGGTCAGCTTCTCTATCCGCTCGATATTCGCTTCCATGCGGCTTTGCGTCTGGGTGATTTGCCGACGATTCAGCGATTTGCTCTTGCTTTCCATCTGTTCGCCGAAAGCGGCCGACACTTCCTCCATGCTGTCGTGAAGCGCTTTGTCATGAGAGGCCTTCGGCGCTGGGGATTGGGCGGGTGAGGCGGTTGACGCCTGTTCGTCTGCGGGGGCGCTCAGGGGTGTCGTCGCATTGGCAATCATCGATGAGAGAGGGGGGATGGCAACCATATTCTGTCCTGCCTGAATCCATCTTTTTATTAAAGGTATGCGGTTATGTGGCGTTAAGAGGAATCGGGTTCCCGCTCAGTGGCCTTATCGTTTTTTTATCCGTAAAAAGGCGGTCCAGCGATGACAGTTTGATTGCAATCGTTTGCATTTCAGTCGATTCACTTTGGCAAAACGTGGCACGAAAATGCCGTTTATGAAAATTTAAATAGAGTAAAAACAGTATATTGAGTCGGATTTGTTCGCTGGCATACGCCTTGCTATCTCCTTTGCGCCAATCACGGCAAACCCAAGGAGAACCAGCAAATGGAAACAATCGTATTGTCATCGGAAAAGGACTGCTCGTTTGAATCACATCCTGAGGCTGTAGACTGGGAGCTGGTCTTTCGGCAGCATGGCAAACGCCTGCAGAATTTCATTCGTAAACGCGTGGCCAACAAAGAGGATGTCGAAGACTTGCAGCAAATGACCTATCTGGAGGTGTTGAGAAATCGCGAAAAATTCGCCGGCGCATCGCGCCCGGAAACGTGGGTCTTCGGCATTGCGCTTAACCTTGTCCGCAACCACTACAAGCATGCAAAATCCCACGCTTGCGAAGTCAGCGAGGACGAATTGGCAACGCTTTCCTGCGACAGCGATCCCAGCCGAATCATCGAATGGGGCCACGCCCTGCATCGTGTGCTGGTGGCGAGTACGCATTTACCGGATGACACCCGCCGTATGTTGGTGATGCTGATTGACGCCGATGCCAGCTATCAGGATATTGCCGCACGATTAGGTATGCCGATCGGTACAGTGCGATCGCGCCTTTCCCGTGCCAGAGGCTTCCTCCGCCAGGCTGTCGACGCCTGAGCCTATCTTTGACCTCGCGGCAAAAGAGAACAACTTGTCATTCAGTTTGATTACCCGGTTACAGGTCATGTCGTCAGGAGATGACGGTAACTTCGTACTGCCCGTGGCGCCAGTCAGGGTCCGGGCAGGTCTGCGACAGCATGGAGATGGCTATGTTATACCCCCCAAGGTCCCCTCAATCCCTTCGTTCCGAGGAGGTCCCGCCGATGGAACTGGTCTCGTTCGCGTTCAGCCGCCTTAAAGACGCGATCTATATCGTCAATGAGCACAACCAGTTTTGTTATGCCAATGCCGAAGCCTGCCGGGTGTTGCATTACACCCCGCAGGAGTTCCAAACGCTGTACATCCGGGATATTGATCCTTGCAGAAGCGCGGAGTTGATTCGCCACAGCTGGCGCGATGAGCGCGGCTGGAAGCGTGGGCTCACGTTCGAAACTCAGCACAAAAGCCGATACGGCGCGATTATTCCGGTCGAAGTCAGCGTTAACCACTTCAAACACAAGGGCAAAAAATACAGCATGTGCGTGGTACGCGATATTCGGGAGCGCAAACAGATTGAACATATCGCCTATACGCGCGAACAGGAGTTCCGGGCGTTAGTCGAAAACACGCCGGATCTGATCATCCGATTTGGTCCGCAAATGACCTGCCAATATGCGAATCCGGCTACGCTGGCCCATCTGGGATTTACCGCCGATCAACTGCTCGGCCAACGGCTGACCGATCTTCTGCCCGACGCCCCCTGCGCGCAGCGCATTCAGCAGCTAGTGCAGCTGGTCATGGATACGCAGAGCAGCGTGGAAGGGGAACTGGAAGAGAGCACCCAGGACATCGGCGATAGACCGCGCGCGGTTCACCATATTCGCTGCGTGCCGGAATTCGGCCAGAACGGCCAGCTGTCCTCGATTCTCACCGTCGGCCGCGATATTTCCGCGATTCGTTATGCGGAGAAAAGGCTGGAGGAGTCCCACAGTCAGCTGCGGCTCCTGACGCGCCAGCGCGAGATTTCCCGTGAGGAGGAGCGCAAGCATATCGCCCGGGAGATCCATGATGAGCTGGGACAGCATCTCACCTCCATGCGCATCAGCCTGTCTTTGTTACGCATGCAGTTCGCCAAGGAAAACCCGTCGCTGCTAACGCCATTACAGAATCTGATGGCGCTATCCGATAAGACTATCCAGGTTGTGCGAGATGTGGCGACACGGCTGCGTCCGAACGTGCTGGATATGGGGTTAACGCCCGCACTGGAGTGGCTGCGGGATGACTTTGTCCGCCAATACGGCGTTCAGTGCCAGCTGCAGGCGCCGGAGCCAGACGTTGTGATGAACGACGAGTGCGCGACCGCCGCTTTTCGCGTGGTGCAGGAGTCGCTGACCAACATCGCTCGCCATGCCGACGCCAGCGAGGTCGTCATTGCGCTCGAAAACCGGGAGGGCCTGATTGTGCTGAGCGTGCAGGACGATGGCAACGGTTTCGACGCCCGGGAGCAAAAGCCCAACACGTTCGGCCTTATGGGCATGAAAGAACGCGGAAGAATGTTGGGCGGCGAAGTGACGATCACAAGCCAGCCCGGCGGCGGTACGTTAATCCGCATGACGTTCCCGCAGCGCGCCGTCGTGCGCTAAATCCGCACAGAAGGACAGTAGCGAAACTACGGTCATCATCTTGGGAGATACACCGAATGAAACTCATCCGATTAATGATCGCCGACGATCACGTCATCATGCGAGAGGGGTTAAAACAGATATTTGCGTTGGACGATACGTTGCAAGTGGTGGCGGAGGCGGGAAATGGAGCGCAGGTGATCACCACGCTGCGAGAGGTCGATATCGATCTGCTGCTGCTGGACATGAGTATGCCGGGCATTTGTGGCGAGGAGCTGATTATCCGGGTCTTGGCGCAGTACCCGAACCTGCCCATTCTGATTCTGAGCATGTACAGCGAACCGCAGATTGCGCGACGAGCGCTGAAAAGCGGCGCTCTGGGCTATATCACCAAAGACAAAGATCCGGAAGCGTTGCTGACCGCCATCCGCCGAGTCGCGCAGGGCGCGCGCTATATCGACCAAACCATTGCCGAGCAAATCGTCTTTGCGGACTATCTGACGGACGATTGCCCTTGCCACAGCGTGCTGACGGCGCGGGAACATCAGGTGATGGTCATGTTGGCGCAGGGAATGGGCGTGAATGCGATCGCGGAGGCGCTGGCGATCAGCAACAAAACGGTCAGCACCTATAAGTCGCGGCTAATGGAAAAAATGCAGTTTACGTCTAACGTCGATATCGTCAAATACGCCTTAAAACAACGGTTGATCCCGTAACGCAGTGCTGAATGTCCAGCCTAAAAATACCCACTCAAAACCTCCGGGTAAGGATTTTCCTACTTTTATATCCATTATTCTTACAGCAACTTCAGCAGTTGACTGATGGCTTCTGATAGCGATGGCGGTAATGCTTTAGCGTCTTCATCAAATAACCGTAAGTTATTACTTTTTTTTGTACGTTAACCGTTAAGAAACTGTAAGCATAATAATGAAGCCACGGGCTAAACCATTGACAGTGGTTGCCTAGATAAGGATAGCCCGCAAGGGTACAGGAGTTGTCATGAGCATCAGAAACCGTAGTGTATCGAGTCGACATCTTCCCTATATTGATTGTGAAACCTTTTTCGAAAGCCAGGAAGACGACATTCATGCCGGATTAGGCGCCTTAATCAGTGATATTGCTCCGCTGAATGTCGACATCATTCTTGAAGGGGAAACGGGGACGGGAAAAGATACGCTGGCGCGGCGTATTCATCAGCTCTCCGGGTGTTCCGGGCCGCTGGTGGCGGTCAACTGCGCCGCGGTCCCGGAAAGTCTGGCGGAAAGTGAACTGTTCGGCGTGGTGTCCGGCGCTTATACCGGCGCCCACCGCTCGCGCGCCGGCTACCTGGAAACCGCAGATAAAGGCATTCTGTTTCTCGATGAGATAGACAGTATGCCGTTGACGTTGCAGGCCAAGATGCTGCGTGTGCTCGAAAATCGCGGCATCGAGCGGCTCGGCAGTACCCAGTTCAAGCCCGTCGACATGCGGGTGATCGTCGCCACGCAGACGCCGCTGAACAGGCTGGTGGAAGAAGGGCGATTTCGTCGCGATCTCTATTTTCGTCTGGATACCGTTAAAATTCAGCTGCCTACGCTGCGCTCCCGCAGCGACATCATCCTACCCATGTTCCAGCGTTTTACGCGCGCCGCCGCCGAGAGGCTACAGCGCCCGTCGCCCGCTCTGTGCGCGGAGGTGCACGAGCGACTGCTGACCCATAGCTGGCCGGGCAACCTGCGCGAGCTTAAAGCCGCCGCCGAACGCTGGGTTCTGGGGCTGTCCCCGTTGGCGTCACACACCCAGGCTGAAACGGCCCCGACCCAGCTGAAACATCGGCTGCGGCGCATCGAAAAATTTCTGATCCAGGATGCATTGCGGCGTAACGGCCATTGCATTGACGACGTGGTGACAGAACTGGGGATCCCCAAACGCACTCTTTATCACCGTCTTAAGCTGCTAAACGTTCCGTCGCGGGGTTTTTGACGGGCGGTGGACAGGTTTGCGGCGAAAAAAGGGTGTTTATCCGGAACCGTTGACGGCTATCTCCTACTTAATGAATGAACACGATGACGGGATCGTCGTCATCCGGTTCATCACACTCTCAACGGACTTATATATCACTGGAGATAACACCATGTTTGGACTTTCAAATGCCGCATCCCTGGCCTCAATGCAGACGCTGGACAAAACCATGGCGGAAACCACGGCCATGACCACGGCGGCGCAGAGCCAGAAAATGAAAACGGATGCGATGAACTCCATCACCGACATGCAGATGGACTCTGCATCGAAAGCGATGAATGCCAGCACCAAAACAGCGAAGTCGATCCAGTTCTGATTGCAGGTGACAGACTGTCGAATGGCCGGGGGATTCCCCCGGTTTTTTATGGCTGGAATTTCATCGCTAAGAGGCAGGAACAGCATGAAAATTTCTCAGGTTTCAGGCGCGAGTCACGCGTTTTCGGGGTCGGGTGGACCCGACGCGACGACAGCGCCCGCAGCGGAAGATGTGTCATGGTTCAGCGCGGCGATCTCGCCGGGCGCGGCGGCGAATGAGCCGGGACAAGGCAACGCCGTCTGGATGGAGGCCTTGGCCGGTCGCTCCGGTCACCTCGACGGGCTACGGCAGAAAGCTGAACGACAGGTCGGCAAAAGCCTCCATAGCAACAATCCCAAGGATGTGATGGACGCCACGCGCACGCTGTCTTCGTTTTATCTCGAAAGTTTGCTGAACGCGAAAGTGGTGGCTAAAAGCGTACAAAGCCTTGAAAAACTCACCAACTTACAGTGAGGGTAGAGCAATGCGTCACGGTGTAATCAAACGCTGGCTTCCCTTGCTGCTGGTCTGGCTTCTGGCGGGATGCGGCGACCGCGTGGAGCTGTATCGCAACCTGTCGGAAAGCGACGCCAACGAGGTGATTGCCCAGCTCGGCAGTTATCACATTGATGCGGAGAAAAGTATCGATAAAACCGGCATTTCACTGCTGATAGACGCCAGTGATATCGAGCGCGCGGTGAATATTTTGAATGCCGCCGGGCTGCCGCGGCAGAGCAGAACCAATCTGGGTGAGGTCTTCCAGAAAACAGGCGTGATTTCAACGCCGTTGGAAGAGCGCGCCCGCTATATCTATGCGCTGTCGCAGGAGGTGGAGTCCACGCTCAACCAGATCGACGGCGTTCTGGTCGCCCGCGTTCATGTCGTGCTGCCAGAGCGCATTGCCCCCGGCGAGCCGATACAACCCGCTTCGGCGGCGGTGTTCATCAAACACCGGGCTGAATTGGATCCGGACAGCATCAGGCCGCGTATTCGGCGCATGGTCGCCAGCAGCATTCCGGGACTGAGCGGGAAAAGCGACAAAGAGCTGTCGATCGTTTTCTCGCTGGCCAAGCCCTATCACGACAGTGTCCCTACCGTCTCGGTGGGGCCGTTGACGCTGACGCCGCAGGGGGTCAATCACCTGCAGTGGGCCGGCTCGCTTCTGGCATTGGCGATAGCCGGAGGCGTGGGGGGACTGATGGCGAAACCGTGGTGGCGGCAGCAGCAAATGCGTAAAAAGCCGCCGACGCAGGGATCCTGACCGATGTCGCCCCTCACGGAGATGAGTCGGGAAGCGCAGCTCACATGGGCCCGCTGGTGGGCCTACGGTTGCGTTCTGGAGGCGGATCATAGCTGGCAGGTCGATGTCGCTCTGGCCGGCGGGCGAGCGGCGCTGGAAAGGCTGGCGCCCTTGCAACACCGGTTGTTGCGCGTGCGCTGGGGCCTGCCAGAGGGTCTGCCCGAGTTTCCCTCGGAGGCGTTATGGCAGTTGGTTACCTTGACGCCGCCTCAGCGCATTTGGGCGCTCGAACTGATTGCGGCGGTGTGCCGGTCGCCGGATCAAGCGCTGCCGTCGGAGCCGTCGCTATGGTGCCGTCGGCTGGCGAAAGCGCTGCGTCCGGGACTCTGGCTACCCGATAACCTGAATTTTACCGTACGCAGACAGAGCGACGCGCTCTGTCTGCTGCGCCATTGTTTATCCGCAGCCGCCTGGCCGCGCGTTCGACTGCTGTTTCCGCGTTCGTGGATCGCCGGTGTGGAGGTGGCGCCCGCCGTGGCGTTGCCCGCTAGTCGAGTGAATGTGCTGTGCGACGCTGCAATATGGAAAGCGCGCCTTTGCGCTGCGCCGGACGACGATGACGTCGGCGTGTTTGTGAGTCAGAGAAGAGAGTCATGAGTTTAATGGAAAAGAGGGAGTCAGGATGCTGACACGAAAACGATTGAAGCTGGTTACCGGTACGGAAACCATGGAAGACACGGTAATTAAAGCGGTCCGGTTACAGCAACATCACCGGGGACTTGAGGTGATTGAGACGGCCGAACGGCAGGCGAAAGATCTGCTGGCGGAAGCAGAGAGCCGGGCGCAGGAGGCGGCGGGGCGAACGGTTCGTCAGGCCGAAGCGCGTTTTCTGCGTCAGGCGGACGATATTCTGCGCGGATGGCAACAGGAGCGAGCGTTGATGGAAGCCTTTGTCGCCGAACAGGCGGGTCAGGTGCTGAGCGATGCGATGCGCCAGCTGGTGCAAGATATCCCGGACGAACAGCGCACTTCCGCATTGCTGCGTCAGCTGTTACGCAATCAGAGCGGAGAAGGCCGTGGCGTGCTTTATTGCCATCCTGAGCAGCAGCCGCAGGTGGCGGACTGGCTGAAAGAGCACGCGCACCTGGGCTGGCAGTTAGCCATCGACGACGTGCTGGGTGAAGATGAACTGCAACTGATGACGCCACAAGGCGTGATGAACCTCAGCTGGCGCCGCGCGGTGGAACAGCTGATCCCAGCGCCTGCTTCTACGCCTTAGCCGCCCCGAACGTCGCGTCATCTCCGATGGCGACGCTCCGCGTTTCACCTTCAGTCCGCCTGATCGGACTGAAGGAATGCCAATGCTTTAGGACCGGCGTTGACTCGACTTTCCCTCCTGATTGCTCGCCGCGAGTCCTCCTGAGTACGAACTTTCACTTTCCCCGGGAACCGCCGCCTGTGAACTGGCCACCTAAAAGGCAGGTTCAACAACTCACAGGGGTATTCATCATGTCTTCATCGGTGGGATTACAGCGTCGGCTGGATAACGCATTTGTAGATGCGCAGTCTCAGTTGGATGCGATGGCGTTGGATGTCGCGGAAGGAGGGGCCAACATGGCGGACAGCCATGCCTTTTTCGAAGCCAGTATGGACTACGCAAACGCCAACTGGGCGACCGGACAGCTGCTGAGCGTTAAGCACGGTCTGGCCAAGGCCATCATCAATGACTTCAACTGAGCTCATTTACCTCCTCGAACACTGGTTAAACCGCTTGGGCGGCCCGTTAACGCTGGCTATTGACGGCGGCCCGGTAGTGCTGACCCGCTACCCGCGCGGCATCGGTTGTTCTGCGCGGTTGACGACGGCGATCGAGGTGAATGATGCCTTACTGCAGCAGGCGCTGGTGTGCTCATCCGCCTCGGTGCTGCGCTTTGGTTTGCAGGCGGCCGCGCTGGCCTACGCCAAAGAGGATAAACAGCTTTGGCTGCTGATGCGGCACGCGCCGGATGAAGCGCAGGCGCTCTGCCGCACGCTGGAAATGCTGGTGAATCAGCGGGATGCATGGCAGGGCCTGTTGCTGCCGTCACGACGCAGTAGCGCCCTCCCGGTCACTAACCTCCACACGCTGGCCTGGTCGCAAGGAGATTGGCATGCGTAACCTGATCTACTCATTGTTATTCACCTTTTATCGCCTGTTTTGCTGGTCGCTGGTGTTGATTGGGATGATGCCGATAACGCATGCCGCGACGCCGTCAGCCTGGAACAAGGGCGCTTACGCCTATTCGGCGGACAACACGCCGTTACCGCAGGTTTTACAGGATTTTGCCGACAGTCACGGCGTTGAACTGCGGCTCGGTCAGATCCCGGATAACGCGGTCAACGGTAAAATTCGGGCGGACAGTCCGGTGGCTTTTATCGACCGGCTGGCGCTGGAACATCATTTTCAGTGGTTTGTGTACAGCAACACGCTGTATGTCAGCCCACAGGATGAACAGACGTCGGTGAGTCTGGAGATCTCGCCGGAGGCCGCGCCGGATCTCAAACAGGCGCTGACCGGTATCGGCCTGCTCGATCCGCACTTCGGCTGGGGGGAGCTGCCGGAGGAGGGTGTGGTGCTGGTCACGGGGCCACAGGAGTACGTCAATCTGGTCAGCAGCTTCGCCCGTAAGCGCGAAAGTCGGGAGGAGCGCCACAAGGTGATGAATTTTCCCCTACGCTTCGCCGCTGTGTCTGACCGCACTATCCACTATCGTGACCAGACGCTGGTGATCCCGGGCGTCGCCACCATCCTGAACGAGTTGATGGATGGTCATCGTTATCCGCCCGTCGGCGCCACGGCTGCCACCAGCGGCACCAATGCCGCCGCGGGCGGCGGATCGGAGGCCGGTGATGCCAACAAAGCGCTGGAGGGCGAGGCCCGCAACATGCTGACGCGCTGGGCCACGCGCACGCCTCCCCGCAGTCGTGACGGTAAATCGACGCTGGAAGGCAAGGTGTCTGCCGACGTGCGTAATAACGCGTTGCTGGTCAGGGATGACGAGAAACGGCGCGCCGAGTATCAGCAGCTCATCGACAGCATCGATGTGCCACAAAATCTGGTCAATATCGATGCGGTGATTCTCGACGTCGACCGCACGGCGCTATCGCGGCTGGAAGCCAATTGGCAGGGAAAACTGGGGTCTGTAACCGGCGGCGCGAGCTTAATGTCCGGCTCCAGTACGCTGTTCGTCAGCGATTTTAAACGGTTCTTTGCCGACATTCAGGCGCTTGAGGGGGAAGGCACGGCGTCTATCGTGGGGAACCCATCAGTGCTGACGCTCGAAAATCAGCCCGCGGTCGTGGACTTCAGCCGTACCGCATTCATTACCGCGACCGGCGAACGGGTGGCCGATATTCAACCGGTCACGGCGGGCACCAGCCTGCAGGTGACGCCGCGGGTCATCGGTAAAGGCGATCAGAGCAGTATCCAACTGGTAATCGATATCGAGGACGGTCAGTTGGAGACCAACGCGGAAGGCAATGCCGCGGGGGTGAAGCGCGGAACGGTCAGTACACAGGCGCTGATTGGCGAAAATCGCGCGCTGGTGCTGGGCGGCTTTCACGTTGAGGAGAGCGGCGACCGGGACCGGCGCATCCCGCTGTTGGGCGACATCCCGTGGATCGGCAAGCTGTTCACCTCCCGGCGACATGAGGTGTCCCGACGCGAGCGGCTGTTTATCCTCACGCCGCATCTCATCGGCGATCAAAACGATCCGACACGCTACGTGTCTCAGGATAACCGCCGCCAGCTACAGGAAGCGATGGGCCGCGTCACGAAACGCAACAGCAAAACCGATCTCTACGGCATGGTGGAGAACGCGCTGCGCGATCTGGCCAGCGGCCAGACGCCCGCCGGATTCCATGTCGATAGCGCCGGTAGTCGGCTCAATGAGGTCTGCCAAAGTGCGCGCGGGCTGGTCTACGAGAGTGGACGGCACCAGTGGTACAGCAATGAGGTGGTCGCGCTGACGGTGGGCGTGGTGAAAAATCGCGGACGTCAGCCACTGCGTTTTGACGAGGCGATCTGCGGCGGTCGTCGCACGCTGGCCGTTGCCGCCTGGCCAAGAACCACGCTGGCGCCGGGACAGTCGACGGAAGTCTATCTGGCGCTGCTGCCTGCCCGTCTAGCCGCGCCGACGCGTCCTTCTCTGATTCAACCTTGATGCTTTAAGGAGAAAAGCATGTATTACAAGCTGTTCTTGTTGTGCTTTGCGCTGTTGCTGAGTGCCTGTGCGACCAAAACGCCGCCGGCGCGGTGTGCGGACGTGTCCTGCCGTCCGCAGCCCGATGACCATCAGTTGGTGATTTGGTGGCAGCCAGACCTGCGAACCGGCGTGGCCGATTCTACCCAGGTCACTCTGCCATGACCGACAGCACGATAACCGACGTTGAGAGCGGTGCGGCGTTTATCGCCGCGATGAACCGCCAGCAGCCTACTCGCTGGCAGCCGCAGTCCGGTATAGAACTGCGTTTTCAATATGGCGAGAGTGGGGGCTGGGCGCTGGAGCTTTCGATCCAGCCGGGCAGGCAATACCCCGGGCAGTTACGGCAGATTTTGGGGCGTCGCTATGACCGGGATGCCGAAACCGAAGGTGCGCACATCTTCCTGCGGGAAACCAACGTGCTGACGATTGGATGGCAGCTTTGGCAACCGGCGGTGGAGTATCCGCAGGTGGTGCGTGCGCTGTTTCAACTGGCGGGCGTGGAGTGGAGAGAAATGGAACGAGCGGATTGATCGCGATGAAATCATCACGGCAAGGAACTGTTCCACGGCTGAAGTCACTCACTTAGCAGTACCGGACAGGCGTTCGCCGCAGGTACTGGCGTTATGACGCGACGTTGCGTACGTCATAGCAGGACATCGCCACGACTCATCAAATGGATAAGGAAACAGCATGATTCAAATCTCAATCAAGAGCACTCCCGGCGCGGATTTCGGATCTCAAGCCTCGGGTGTTGAAGGCTATCAGTCTCTGTCCGGCGGAACGGGAACGCAGGGCAGTAGCAGTGCCAGCGCCGACCAGCTGAGTAGCATTATTGATAAACTGACCGACCTGCTGACATCTCTGATGTTTGCCAACCAAGGGCAGTCAGCCACGACGCAGAGCGGTTCACAGAACAGCGGCACAGGGACGAAAGGCGCGCAGTCAACCGTCGATACTCAGGATTCTGATGCCATCGATAAGCTGTTTTCCAAGGCGCTGGAGAACCTGCTCGGTAGCGATACGGTTAACTCCCTGAGCCAGTCCGGCAGCAATAGCGGATCGCTGCTGAGCGACAGTCAGGCAACCGAAGGCAACAGAGACGCCTATAGCCAAGGCGTTAAAGATGCGCTGACGTTGTTGCTGGGGAATAACTCAGGCGGCAGCGCAAATACGTCGTCATCGCTCTCTCTGGGGGGAATGGTCTTCAGGGGCTGAGCAGTACCTCGGATTTCAACCAGCTCGGCAACGCCGTCGGTTCCGGCGTGGGTAAAAGCGCAGGTTTGCAGGCGCTGAATAATATCGATACCCATCGGGATGGCGTAGATCGCAACTTTGTTAACAAAGAGGATCGCGGCACGGCCAAGGTCATCGGGCAATTGATGGATCAATATCCTGAAATTTTTGGCAAGCCGGAGTACCAGAAAGATAACGCGTCGTCGCCGGTACAAGACGACAAAAGCTGGGCGCAGGCGTTGAGCAAGCCGGACGACGACGGGATGACCAGTGAAAGTATGGATAAATTTAAACAGGCCGTTGGCATGGTGAAAAGCGCGCTGGGAGGTGATAGCGGCAACAGCAATCTGAACCTGCGCGGCGCGGGCGGTTCTCTGTTGGGTATCGATGCGGCGGTCGCCGGAGAGAAGATCACGAATCTCTCACTGGCGAAGCTGGCCGCCTAACCGCTCTCGGGTACGCGTCAGCACCGGACATGTGGTTGTTCCAATATCACGTCGCTGTGTAGTGATCGAGACAAAGATAAATGCTCGGCGATACGGGAATTGAGGGCAATGGCATGTCGCGGCGAGAGAGTTCCTCAGGCAAGGCAGTTCTTCACCCCGGCGCTGCCGGGGTGTTTCATTCGGCATTCGCCCAGCGTCTAATTCTTTGACGCGCCATCGATATCCCGCGCGATTTAGGCTGAAAACAGGTATTTGTTCCTGAGGAGCCGCGGCTAAGGATCGCCTATCTCTATTCAGCGTATCTCGCCCTGACCACGATGAGCGCTATATTTCAAACCCCGGCGCGACTTCCTTGATTGGTTTTTTACAGGCCTCTAACTGAGAAGCCTGCGGATTTTTTGCTGAACAGTCGGGTTTAAATGGATTGAGAGTGTCGCGATTAAAATAGATCAGCAACAGCAATAGAATGAGGGCGATTCGACGGAATCGTTTATATTTTTTCATCGGTTATTCGTTAATTTGTTTACGTGGCGTTAACATTTTACAAAAGCCTCACGGTAATGTCTCCTCGCTTGACGTCGTTTCTTCTTTCCCAGACGGCTTTTCCTCACCAAACCGGAGGTAAAACACGGTCCGGACCTCTTTTCAAGCACGCCAAAAACTGTGCGAGGTCAAGAAAACGTCGGTTTTTTTGGGATTTGAGAGGGCGGTGCGTAATCTACGTGAAGCCGGGAAACATGGCATAAGGTAAAATTGCGTTGATTAAGTCGACTTTTTCCGAACAAAGTAAAAAATAAGTTATATAAAAAATGTGCTTATGATTAAATTGCATTTATATGGCAGGGATTTATGCCGTTGTAGTTGATGTACTAGTCTGTCATTGCAATAAGCGTCCAAACATAAGATGTCGTGCGCACTATTCAATTTAGAATGGGATAAATTATGAAATTGCAACAGCTTCGTTATATTGTTGAAGTTGTTAATCACAACCTGAACGTCTCCTCTACAGCGGAAGGCCTTTACACCTCCCAGCCGGGTATCAGTAAACAGGTCCGGATGCTGGAAGATGAGCTTGGGATTCAGATTTTTGCACGCAGCGGTAAGCATTTAACACAGGTGACACCTGCCGGGCAGGAGATTATTCGTATTGCCCGCGAGGTGCTGTCCAAGGTCGAAGCCATCAAAGCGGTCGCCGGTGAGCATACCTATCCGGATAAGGGATCGCTGTATATCGCCACAACGCATACGCAGGCCCGTTACGCGTTGCCAGAGGTGATCAAAGGCTTCATCGATCGCTATCCGCGCGTGTCTTTACATATGCATCAAGGCTCGCCCACGCAAATCGCGGAAGCGGTGGCGAAGGGTTCGGCTGACTTCGCCATCGCCACTGAAGCGCTGCATTTGTATGAAGATCTGATCATGTTGCCTTGCTATCACTGGAACCGCGCCGTGGTGGTCAAGCCCGATCATCCGCTGGCGTCGAAGACCAATATCACCATTGAAGAGCTGGCGGCCTATCCGATTGTGACGTACACCTTCGGATTTACGGGACGTTCCGAGTTGGATACGGCGTTTAACCGCGCAGGTCTGTCGCCGAGGATCGTATTCACCGCCACCGATGCCGACGTCATCAAAACCTATGTCCGGTTGGGTTTAGGGGTGGGGGTTATCGCGAATATGGCGATCGATCCGCAGGCGGATCCTGATCTGGTCAAGCTCAATGCCGACGACATCTTCAGCTACAGCACCACGAAAATCGGCTTTCGACGCAGTACATTCCTGCGCAGCTACATGTACGACTTCATTCAGCGCTTTGCCCCTCATTTGACGCGTGATGTCGTGGATACCGCTATCGCGCTGCGGTCGAATGAAGAGATCGAAGCGATGTTTAAAGACGTGGTGCTGCCCGTCAAATAATCGCGCGTTATTCGTGACGGCCAAAGCATTTTAAGCTTTGGCCGTCACGATAATCCCTTAGACGTCGACCTTGTCTTTAAACTCGCAGAGATCTTCGATTAAGCACGAACCACAGCGCGGCTTGCGGGCGATACAGGTATAACGTCCGTGCAGGATCAGCCAGTGGTGGCAGTCTACTTTAAATTCCGCTGGCACCACTTTCAGCAGTTTCTCCTCTACTTGCTCCACCGTTTTTCCGGGCGCAAAACCGGTACGGTTGCTGACGCGGAAAATATGCGTGTCGACGGCGATAGTCGGCCAGCCAAATGCCGTATTCAGCACGACATTCGCCGTCTTTCTGCCGACGCCGGGGAGCGCTTCCAACGCGGCCCGATCTTCAGGCACCTGTCCCTGATGATGTTCAATCAGCATCCGGCAGGTTTTGATCACGTTCTCCGCCTTGCTGTTAAACAATCCAATCGTCTTGATATAACTTTTCACGCCATCCACACCCAGCGCCAGCATGGCTTCCGGCGTATTGGCGACCGGATACAGCTTGGCGGTCGCTTTATTGACGCTGACATCGGTCGCCTGCGCTGAGAGCAGCACGGCGATCAACAGCTCAAAGGGGGAGGTGTAGTGAAGCTCCGTTCTTGGTTCCGGATTGTTGTCCCGTAATCGCGTCAGTATGGCCAGTCGTTTTTCTTTATTCATGATGATGCAGTCGAGCCTTATTTAGAGACCGAAATGGCATGTGTACTGGGGATTGCCCAGGAAAACCTTATTGAACCGCCGAGAGAACGCCGTCTCCACGACGATATGCCTGACGGCAAGCTTGTCGTTTAGCCCCAGCATTATCACGTTCAACGGAAATGCGCCGATATTCGTGGTTGCGTTAGGCGATCTATCAGTGGAACGGCCAGATTCGCCACTAGTACAGCAAGGGCTATCCCTTCCGGATATCCCCCATAGGTTCGGATAGCCCACACCAACACGCCGGTCAGCGCGCCAAACAGGATGCGTCCCTTCCTGGTCGTCGCCGAAGTCACGGGGTCGGTGACGATGAAAAAAGCGGCCAGCAGCGTAAATTCAGAGAAAAGATGCAGCGACAGCTGGGCGCAGACGTCCGGCTGAAGCTGTCGGCCAACCAGGGCGCAAAGCGATAGCGCCAGCAAAAAACTGACGGGAATCTGCCAGCGAATAATACCCCGTGCTAGCAATAACAGGCCGCCAGCCATGAAGGCCAGATTAATCCATACGCCCTGCATGGGTGCGGAGAAAAAGTTGAAGGCGGTGGGGCCGAACTGGGCGGCGAGGGTTTCTCTCGCCGAGAGTGCGTCGGCCTGGGGATTGTACCCGACAGGATGCGGCAGGGTGAATACTGACGGGATCAACGCGTGATGATGAGTATAGAGGGTCTGGAGCGCGCTGAGGATATCTTGCGGTTCATTCGGCGCATGACCGTGAATGAGCGAGTTAGGAAATGCCAGCATCAGTAGGGCATAGCCCGCCATGGCGGGGTTAAAGCGATTATGCCCCAAACCGCCGGAGAGCTGTTTGACGCTGACGGCTACCGCCGTGGCAAGGACGGCCCACCACCAGGGTGCCAGCGGTGGTAGGATGATGCCGATCAGTACCGCGGTTAAAAGTCCCGAATTGTCTTTGGACGTTGCCGCGATGGGATGTCTTTTAAGTGACAATGTCACGGTTTCAACCACACGCGCAGTTATCATCGCCAGGAGTATCTGCAGGAGATTGCCGTAGCCAAAAAAATAACTCTGTAGGGCAATACCCGGAACGCAGGCCAGGATCACCCATCGCATGATGCCGGACGTCGTCTGCCGTTGATGCACCAACGGCGCGCTCGCAATTCTAAAAGCCATTTATTCCTCGTGAGGCTGTGGTTCTGTCTGAGATCCCTGTAACGCCTGCGCCGCTTTACGCGCTTTGACGCGGGCGATAGCGGCGGCCACGGCGGCTTTGCGCGGGTCATGTTCTGACTCGGCATTATGCGTCGCTGGCGTATCGGCATTCGCGACGTCGATCGGAGAGGCGTCAGGTAAAAACGTCTGCTGCTGCGCTGCTTTACGCGCTTTGACGCGAGCGATAGCGGCGGCTACGGCGGCTTTACGCGGATCGTGTTCTGACTGACGAGGCTGCGTGGCATCGTCAGGTACTGCGGACGGAGGGGCAGCAACTGCTGCGGGTTGTTGCGTCATCATGGCTTCCGCCTGAAGCGCCTTAGCCCGTTCAATGGCCGCCGTGACGGCAGCGCCGGGTTTGCCGGAGGTGACAGAGGTTGTGTCTATCGCAGGCGTAGCATTCGCGGCAGGTACAGCGGTCGTTTTAGGTGCAGACACGACGCTCGTTGTCGCGTGCTGATGGCGTTGTTCCCGCGCTAATTTCTCACGTTCCAACCGGGCTTTTTTCGCCACAAAACGCGCTTTGGCGTCGGCGGCACGTTGGGCTTGCTGTTCCCACGACCGAATTTCGGCTTTTGACTGGCGAAAGTATTGCACCAGTGGAATCTGGCTGGGGCAGACGTAAGCGCAGGCGCCGCATTCGATACAGGCGGACAACGCGTGCTGGCTCGCCTGTTCATGGTTGTCGTCACGAATGAATTTAAACAGCTGTTGCGGCAGAAGGCTCGTCGGGCAGGCATCGGCGCATTCGCCGCAGCGGATGCAGGCCTGCTCCTCCGCCTCAGGCTGAATTTCATCCCGTGAGGGTGCCAATATCGCACTGCTGGCTGGGATGATCGGGACATCCAGCTCCGGCAGCGTGAACCCTGTCATGGGACCGCCCACGATGACCATCGGCTGTCCGCTGGTGACGCGGTAGCCTGCCTGACGCAGAAGGTAGCGTACCGGCGTACCAAGCAGAGCCCATACGTTGCCGGGCTGTTGAAGGGCCTGACCCGCGACCGTCACCACACGTTCTGTCAACGGTTCGCCGTCAATCACCGCGCGTTTCACCGCATAGAGGGTACTGATATTCTGCACAGCAACGCCGAGGCGGGTGATGGGTTGACCCTGGGGAATGGTTTTCCCGGTGAGTATCCGTGTCAGCATGGCGACCTCGCTGGACGGATAACGGGTCGGGATCACCCGGATATGTATGTGCGGCGAGGCGTGCAGCGCCTGTTTCAGTGCGGCAATCGCCTGTGGCTTATTGTCTTCGATACCCACCAAAATTCGCTGAGGCGCGTAGAGATGATCCAAGATGTCGATACCCACGGCCAGCTCCGCCGCACACTCTTGCATCAAGCGGTCATCGGCGGTGAGGTAAGGTTCCGATTCTGCGGCGTTGATGATGAGCGTATCGATGTTACCCGGCGCATCCGGCCAGGGTGACGCCGTGGCAAATCCGATGCTGCCGAGCCCTGCGATCCCCGCCTGATGCAGATGATCGCGCAGTGTTTGCGGCGTGAGCTGCCGATAGTCTGGTAAAGGACGACGCTCCGCCCAGCGATCGTCGCCATCCGGTTTCAGGATCAGGCTCAGTTCGGGAAGCCCGGAAGGATGTGTGGCGGCGTGGTAGCGAACCGCCTGTATTGTCCCGGAGGTGGGAGCATGGACCGGCACCGTTGGGCCGAGACTGCGTGTCAGCGGCTGGCCTCGCAAAACCTGTTCGCCAACCTGCACGCACAGATCGCTGTCCGATCCCAGATGGGAGGTGAGCGGCACGATCAGGCGGTCAGGCAGCGGCAGACGACGTAAGGGGATTTGATTCGACGACGATTTCATTTGCGGCGGGCGAACGCCGCCCTTCATGGGCCAAATCCGATTTTTCCCGAAGGCAGTCAGCACATTAAACATGATGTCCCCCTGTAAAACGCGTACTGGGATCGCGTTCAGATCCCAGTTCCAGCTGTCGGGGCCGGGGGGAATCGGGTCCAGCGTAATGCAGTCGGTTGGGCAGGGTGAAACACATAAATTGCAGCCGGTACATAGATCGCTGACGACGGTGTGCATAGCGCGTGCGGCGCCGACGATGGCGTCAACCGGACAGGCTTGAATACATTTGGTGCAGCCGATGCAGCGGCTCTCATCAATCCGCGCGACCTGTCTTTCCGGTTTGCCCGGCATCGCGTCATCCGGTAAAGGCTGTGGCTCAACGTTCATCTGCTGAGCCAGTTTGTGCATCAGTGGCTCGCCTCCCGGTACGCATTTATTAATCTGTTCGCCGTTTTGGATCATGGCTTCTGCATAAGGGCGGCAGCCAGCATAACCGCATTGGCGGCACTGTGTTTGCGGGAGCAGATCTTCCAGCTGTTCAACGGAGGGGGAGTCTGTCGCAGAGAACGTCGGCGTGAGGCGTAGCCGAGCATCAGACTGGCCGTCAGCGTCAGCGCGACGAGTACGGCTATCGTCATCCAAAAATTCATCATCACCATTTCACCAGTCGGGTAAAGCCCGTAAGAGCCGACACGTTCGCCAAAAAGGCGCCAACCGGTAGCCGCGGGTATTCGCTCATTACAGTACTTACAAAATAAAACCGACGTATTATCCGGCATTGTCCTTGCTTCGACAACCTGAACGCCTACCATCCTGACCTGCCGGAGACTGAACGATTAAGTTGTGGTCACCTATCGGCGAGTGAAAAGCGCCGTTTCCGTGAAACAGCAGACACGACGGGCTTAACGGAGGGGGAGATTGATGAAAAGGGTGCGGCAAGCGGCACCATGACAAAGACTGGCGCTGTATTCGAACGGCGGTTATTTTTGGTCTGCCAGAACACGACTTTTGATTTGATACGCCCGATTTCGGTGAATCCCCCTGCCGGATGCGGGGCAGGGTTAACGGCGAACATACCGTGCGATGCACTTTGTTTCTTAACCCAGCCCAATACAAAGAGCGAAAGTGAAACGCCCCGCGACTTCACGGGGCATTTAGGTTTGAGCGCTATTTACTCTCCGTTGTTACGGATCAGCTGTTGATACCAGAAGAAGCTCTTTTTACGCTGGCGTGCTAACTGACGCTGGTGGTCGACATACACAAAGCCATACTGTTTTTGGAAGCCGTTCAGCCAGCTCAGTAAATCGATAAATGACCAAGGGTAATAACCACGTACATCGGCGCCTTGGACGATAGCGTCTGCGACGGCGTCAATATGTTGACGCAGGTAGTCGATGCGATCGTCATCCACCACTTCACCGTTAATGATGGGGTCTTTAGCGCCCAAACCGTTCTCAGTGATGTAAATCGGAATATCACCGTAGCGCTCTTTAATCTGCAGAATGCCTTCCGTCAGGCCCTGCGGGTAGATCTCCCAGTCCCAGTCGGTATACACCCCGTTCGGATTACGCACGAATTTGAACAGATTTTTAAAACCAAACTCGTTTCCGGTCTGGTGCGCGCTGCCTTTCTCGCCCGTTGTATTGATTTGCAGACGTGACTCGCCGTGATTCGCCGCCACTGTTTCCCGTTTGTAATAGTTCAGGCCAATAAAGTCGCAGACATTGTCGTGCAGCAGCGCTTCATCGCCGGGTTCAAATACCGGCGCGCCGAGGCTCGATTGGGCCAGATGCAGCAACTCTATCGGATACTCTCCTCGCAACACTGGATCGTATAACCAGTGGGTAAAAATCCCGTCCGCCAACTGGCAGGCCGCTACGTTTTCCGGTGTGTCATCGAGCGGGGTATTCGTTTGCAGCACGTTGACGAAGCCGATCTTACCGACAATGCTGGACTGACGGAAAGCGGCCACGGCGCGCGCATGCGCGATGAAAACATGGTGACATGCTTGCAGGGCGCGGGTGGGATTGCGAATACCCGGGGGATGCGCGCCCGTGATGTAGCCAAAGCCGATAAAGCAGAGGGTTTCGTTAAAGGTTGACCATAGCTTGACGCGGTCGCCATAGCGCTGGTAGCAAAGGCGGGCGTACTCTTCAAAAGCATCAATGGTCTGACGGGATTCCCAGCCGCCCTGATCTTGCAGCGCCTGCGGCAGATCCCAGTGGTACAAGGTGATCATAGGCTCGATGTTGTGCTCCAGCAGCGAGTCGATCAACGCACTGTAAAACTGGACGCCGGCTTCATTAATCTCGCCGCGACCTTCGGGGAGCAGGCGTGGCCAGGAGATAGAGAAACGGTAGCTTTTTAAGCCCAGCTCCGCCATCAACGCAACATCTTCACGGAAACGGTGGTAGTGATCGACGGCGACGTCGCCGTTGGTGCCTTTATAGGTGGTGCCCGGCAGGTGAGAAAACGTATCCCAAATCGACGGGCCTTTGCCCTCGGCGTCGTGCGCGCCTTCAACCTGATAGGCTGCGGTCGCAGCGCCCCACAGGAAATCTTTCGGAAATCTAGACATAAAACCTCGCTCTTGGGTGGCAGTAACCAACGATAAGTGAGTGTAGGCGGGTTAAATTATTAGTTGCAACCGGTTTCTGAAACCGGTTTCTTTTTGCGGATGGATTTGTGATCACACTCACATTGATTCGTCATAGGTCTGCATAGCCCGTCGTCGATGAAGCTACGTAATTTTTAGATACAGGCTTTCCGCCGATTGTGGTCGGAGAAGCGTCAGGGTGAGCACGGCATTTTGATGACGTTATCCGATAAATCTGGAAAGCTCGCGGTGATATACTGGGCGCTCCATCACAACGGGAAAGCCTGTCGCACAGGCTAGGGGAATGATTTATGGCAGATACCATTCGTGTCGGATTGTTGGGGTATGGCTATGCGAGCAAGACGTTTCACGCGCCGCTGATTGCTGCGACGCCTGGAATGACGCTGGTGGCGGTGTCGAGTCGACATCCAGAAAACGTGCATGCAGATTGGCCGTCTGTGCGGGTAGCCGAGAAACCTGAAGTGTTGTTTGACGACCCCGAAATCGATCTCATCGTGATCCCCACGCCTAACGATACGCATTTCCCGCTGGCTAAACGCGCGCTGGAAGCTGGAAAGCATGTCGTAGTGGATAAACCGTTCACGGTCACGTTGTCTCAGGCTTTCGAGCTGCATCAGGTTGCCGTCCATATGGGCAAAGTGCTTTCCGTCTTTCACAACCGCCGTTGGGACAGCGATTTCCTGACCCTCAAACATTTGGTGCAAACCGGCGTACTGGGCGACGTGGTGTATATGGAATCCCATATGGATCGCTATCGTCCCGAAATTCGTGAACGTTGGCGTGAAGACGGCAGTGAGGGCAGCGGTATTTGGTATGACCTGGGGCCTCACCTTATCGATCAGGCGTTACAGCTGTTCGGCGCGCCGGTCGCCATCCATGCGGACCTTGCGCAGCTGCGTCCGGGAGGGAAATCCGCCGACTACTTCCATGCCACGTTGATTTATCCGCAGCGCCGCGTTGTGTTGCACGGGACGTTGCTGGCCGTTGCTGAGACCGCGCGTTATATCGTTCACGGCTGCCACGGCAGTTACGTGAAATATGGCATCGACCCTCAGGAGACGAAACTCAAGGCGGGACACTTGCCGGATGACGATACTCTGTGGGGGCACGATGAACGCGATGGCGTGCTGACGATGAATCGGGAAGGCGCGACCGTGGAGGAAGCGGTGACGACGATCCCCGGTAATTACACGGCCTACTATGCCGCCGTGCGTGATGCGTTGAATGGTCAGGGTGAGAATCCGGTTCCGGTCACTCAGGCGATTAAAGTGATGGAGTTGATTGAACTCGGACTCATTTCTAATCAGAAAAAATCCGCGGTGACGTTAAAAAATAGCTAGCGTTGTGGGTATTTATTCCACATATTAACTCTCTATCTCACAGGCGATCTCATGATCGCCTGTATTGTTTATAGAGAGGGTGTCGTTTCGTTATGGGATGGTTGCAACGGTTAAAAATTGATAAATTTCTGTTAGTTCTGGTTCTGGTGGTCATTACCGCTTCGTTTTTTCCCTGTGAAGGTGAAGTGAAGGTGTTCTTTGAATACCTGACGACCGCGGCCATCGCACTGCTGTTCTTCATGCATGGCGCAAAATTGTCTCGAGAAGCTATCGCGGCTGGCATCAGCCACTGGCGTCTGCATTTGGTGGTCTTCGCCAGCACGTTTGTGCTGTTCCCTTTGCTAGGGTTGGCCATGTCCGTTTTGGTTCCAGAGATACTCACGCCGACCGTCTATCTTGGATTTCTCTATCTTTGCGCCTTACCTGCAACGGTTCAGTCCGCCATCGCTTTCACGTCAATGGCGCGAGGGAATGTGGCCGCGGCGATTTGTAGCGCATCGGCATCCAGTATTTTGGGGGTCTTTCTGTCGCCGATTCTGGTTGGACTGCTGATGCACACGCAAGGCGGACAGACGGATACGCTGCATGCGATTGGGTCGATCGTTCTCCAACTAATGGTGCCATTCGTTCTGGGTCATTTGTCGCGACCACTCATCGCAAACTGGGTGCAGCGCCACCGTAAGCTGGTTAATATTACTGACCGGTCATCGATTCTGCTGGTGGTTTACGTCGCATTCAGCGAGGCGGTCGTTCAGGGTATTTGGCACCAGATCAACGGCTGGTCTCTGCTATCTATCGTGGTGTGTTCGTTCGTCCTGTTGGGGATTGTGCTGATGTGCACCACTATGGCTGCGCGCAAGCTGGGCTTCTCGAAGGCAGACGAGGTCACTATCGTGTTCTGCGGTTCTAAGAAAAGTCTCGCTAACGGCATTCCGATGGCGAATGTCCTGTTTCCCGCGGCGGCGGTGGGGGCCATGGTGCTTCCTCTGATGATCTTCCACCAGATACAGCTGATGGTGTGCGCCACTCTGGCTCAGCGTTATGCCAAACGCCCGTTAGAGGCTGATAGCTCCGAAGAGTAATCACGCGCTCTCATCATGAAGAGACGACGCCATGAGTGAGAACTCATGGCGTTATTTCATTCAGAGCGTTTGCGATAGGCTGTTTTCGCACTGCGCGGTATCGTGCTCCAGCACCGTGAATAAAGCCTGAGATCACGTGATGGGAGGACGTCAGTTACTGCCTAAAAGATTTAAGGGCTCCCGCGGAAAGCGTGAAACATCGGGTTCAATGTCATTTGTCTCGTCGCTATACGTTCATCAAAATAGAAAAAAATAGCCATTATCTTTCTCTATCGATGGTCGCCAGCGCGAAGCAATTCTTTCAGTTCATCTGCCAACAGCACTATTTTTTGCAGGTTTTAGTCTGCGCTGTAAGAAGGGGATAACGCGTGGTGAAAACGGGAGCGTGGGGACAGGAAACAGAGGATAGGGCACAGCTGAAAGATCGCCTCCGCCCCCCATCACGACCTATCCGGCCTGTAATGAGCGGCGGGGAGATAACATTACGCCGCGCGATTTTTCGCTTTCTGACGTAACAGCGCTTTTTCCTCTTCGCCGATGAAGGCGACGGTCAGGCCGTTTTCCTGAGCCTGATGAATATCTTCCTGCGTCAATCCCGCCTGCGGCGCGGCGACAGTGTACTCGTGCTCGATTTCGATCCCCTGTACGGCCGGGTCGTCGGTGTTGATCGTCGCCAGCATACCGTGGCGCAGGAAATGTACCAGCGGGTGGGCGAGCAGAGAGTGGACGGTGCTGGTCTGAATATTGGACGTCAGGCAGGACTCCACGCCAATCTGGTGTTCAGCCATGTACTCCATCAGCTTACGATCGACAATGGCCGCAACGCCGTGGCCGATGCGCTCCGCGCCCAGTTGATTGATCGCCTGCCAGATGCTTTCCGCACCTGCGGCTTCACCAGCGTGTACGCTGATATGCCAGCCGGCATCACGCGCCTGGCGGAAGTGGTCGGTAAACAGTTCGCCGGGATACCCCAGTTCATCGCCTGCCAAATCCAACGCGGTGATACTGTCTTTGTGCGCGAGGAGAGAACTCAGTTCCTGCTGGCAGGCCTGAGTCCCGAACGTCCGGCTCATAATCCCCATGAGGCGGATCATGACCTTGTCATCATTGTCGCGGCAACCGGCGTGAATGCCGTCGATGACCGCTTCCACCACGCCTTCCAGCGGAAGCTGATAAGCCTGAGCCATGTAGTAGGGGGAGAAACGCAGCTCGGCGTAGTCCAGTCCGGCGCGAATCGCATCCTCGACGTTTTCGTAGGCGACGCGCCGACATGCGTCCAAAGAACCCAAAACGTTGACACCCCAATCCAGCTTCTTCAGGAAGCTGAGCAGGTCTGGTTCGTTATCGACGATCTGCACATGAGGACGCAGCGACTCCAGATCCTGCCCCGGCAGAGCGATATTGAACTGGCGCCCCAACTCAAGAATGGTCTGAGGGCGGATATTACCATCCAGGTGGCGGTGGATATCTGTTAGGGGGATGTGCGGATCAATCATGTTTTACTCTTTATTAACGAAATCAGTAAGTCAGTAAATAGCCGTTAGTATAAGAATAAATCCGGTCAAATTGCCATTCATTCACAGAAAACTTCATGTCCAACGGTTACTGAATCGGAAGCGCGGGAAACCATAAAGAGGGGTGTTGGGGCGTTAATCAGCAGGAAGCAGGAGGCGCGTTGCTAAAGGGCAGGCACCCGAAAGGTGCCTGCAAAGTGCATCGATTACTGAGCCTGAGGCGCAGGCGCAGGGACGGCTTGTGGCGCGTCCTGTGCAGGAACGGAAATGTAGGGAGCGATAAATTCCGCCAGCGTTAATTTGCGACCGTTGAAGGTCACCGTGCCGTCGGCATACTGCAGCGAACTGGTGATCGCATTGTCTTTGGTGACCGTCAGTTGGCTCATCTGGCCGACACCGGCAATCAGCTGCGCCTGCTGGCGGGCCATGGCTTCAATCTGCTTTTTGTCGTTGTCGTTGTCATTTTCGACTTTCGGACCGGTCTGGACGAACAGCTCCGTCAACATGTTCAGCGGCAGGTTGAGTTTCAGGTCTACATTTTTGATGGACTGACGGATCAGCGCCTCTTCATCGGATACGCCGGTGATGGCGTTGTGATCTTTCTGCAACGGATCGGTCAAGTCCAGGGCCAGATTGAAGTCGCTCTGTCCTTTGGCGTTTTTCCAGGTTATCGGCGCGATGTGGATCTGCGGATTGCCTTTCAACAGCTGAGGCAGGTTATGCAGCACGACCATCGCCATCTGCTGTTGGTACTCGTCGGTGGTGATCGGTTCCGGACTGGACATCAGCGCCTGGAATTTGGCGCGGTAGGCGTCGGAGAATTGCTTCAATCCGTGGCCATCGACACCGGCGAAGCTGGCCTTCAGATTCACCGCACCCAGGTTCTGGTCACGCAAGACTACAGAGGCAACGTCAATACCCAATTTGCCGGACAAATTGACGTCGTCCGCGTTGTTCTCGCTGGAGACGTTCACATCATTGATGGTTAGCCCATTTTCATTTTCGACGTTCAGCGTCAGTTTTTTCAGGGTGATGTTGGCATCACCGACATTGATGTCGAACTTGCTTTTACGAGAGGTGGAGTCCAGCGCCAGATCCTGTAACGTCAGCACTTCATTCTGACCCAGCTGGTTTTTCTTCTCGGTCGCCAGATTGGCGATGTTACCCGAAATGTGGGCCTGGCTCAGGTCGCGTGCGACGAACAGCTTCAGGTCTGAGCCGCTGAAATTCAGTTTCTGTTCCGGGTTTTGGAAATCAATCGCCGCCAGGCGAATATCGGAGTGAGTATCGCCACTGTAGGTGACGCGTGTTTCCGCATTGATAAACGGCACGTCTTTCGTCAGTTCGAACAGCGGTGCGACGGCGTCGGTTTTCACCAGTTCGCTGTGCACGGACGCCATCGACGGGATCAGATTCAGATGTTTGAGCTGAGACAGCGGGAACGGTCCGTGATACAGCGTTTCTTTAAAGACGACTTCCTGATTCTTGTCCAGCACCTGATGGTCGCTGGCGGTGCCGTCGGACTGAAGCACATACGTCAGGTGACTGCTGAACAGACCACGCTGATAATCTCGATAGCTGACCTTCAGTCCGGCGTTAGGATAGTTGGTTTTTAACTGGCTGTTGATGTTATCTGTGAATTCACCAATATGCTTTTCGACCTGTTTGCCAGTAAACCAGGAAGCTCCTGTCCAAACTACGCCTAGAGCAACGATGACCCCTGCGGCCACGACTGTTTTTTTCGTCACGCTTGTATCCTTTTTTATCTTGTGTAGTACCGCCCCTCATCGGGGCGTCAGCATCATGCTGTTTAAAGTCTAGTTATAAACGCGGGCAATGCGACCCGTACCGTGAATTTGCACGGGAGATTCATCAGCGCCGATAAAGCAGGACTCTCCCGGTTGCAGAGTAATCCGCTGTTGCGCTTTTTCCACGGTGGCTTCTCCGCTGACGCAGAAAAGAATAGCAGCGCTCTCCTGAGTCAGCACCTGAGGCTGTGCGGAGAGATCGTGCAGGGAGAAGGCAAAATCGTCAACCGGTACGGAGAAGGTCAGCGTCTGCTCGCCGACGACGGGCTTAGTCAACAGCGTTTCAGCCGGTTTGGGCTCGAACTGCACGTTAGCCAGCAGTTCAGGAATATCGATGTATTTCGGCGTCAGACCCGCGCGCAGCACGTTGTCTGAATTCGCCATCACTTCCAGCGCGACGCCATTCAGGTAGGCGTGCGGGGTTTCCGCCGTCAGGAACATCGCTTCTCCCGGCTGTAACGTCACGACGTTCATGAGGAGCGGAGAGAACAGCCCATTGTCGTCCGGGTAGAATCGGGTGATGTTGCGAATCGTCGCCCAGGGTTCGCCGTCACGGCTGTTAAGCGCGGCTTTTAGGGTCGCGATCGCGGTGTCTTTCTGCTCTCCGCTCATCTCGAGAAGGTTGGCGAACAGTCTCGACAGGCTTTTGCGATCCGGCTGCTGTAAAAACGCGGCGATAGACGGATGCGCGCTTGCCAGCGGTTGTAACAGCTCGGCGATCTCTTCCAGTCTGCGGAAGCCGTTAATGGCGCTGAACGGTGTGAGCGCGAAGACCAGCTCGGGTTTGTGATTGGCATCTTTATAGTTGCGCTCCGCCGCGCTGACGGGAATCCCCGCGGCGTTTTCTTTGGCGAACCCTTCTTCGGCGGCGCTTTTGCTGGGATGCACCTGAATGGACAACGGCTGATCGGCGCATAACACTTTAAACAGGAACGGCAGCTCGCCGAAACGCTGGGCGATGCGTTGGCCCAGATACCGCGCCGGGTCGGCAGTAATGATATCCCGCAGGCTGACCTGCTGCCCCTGATTGTCCACCAACTGAGAGCTGCTGCTGGGGTGCGCCCCCATCCACAGCTCCGCCATCGGACGATTATCGGGATTTTCCATGCCGTACAGCTCGGTCAATGCGCTCGGGCTGCCCCAGGCATAATGCTGAACACGGTTAAGCAATTTCTGCATAACGGGATCCTAGTGTTATTGATGATTTCACGTAGTGAATTAAGGGTTAAAGACAGAGGGGACGGGTGATGATCCAGAACCTCGATACCCATCATGGTAATGCTTTATCCGCGACGATACCATAACGTCAAGTACCTCAATTATCCGAAAATAAACGCATCTTCTAAGGAGATAGGTCATGTCCGATATACGTGTTGAGAAAGACTCTATGGGACCGGTTGATGTGCCCGCTAACAGGCTGTGGGGAGCGCAGACCCAGCGCTCTCTGGAACATTTTCGCATTTCAGAAGAGAAAATGCCCCAGGCGCTGATCCATGCGCTTGCTCAGACTAAGCGTGCAGCGGCGAAAGTGAATCTCGATCTGGGATTATTGCCGAAGGATCGCGGCGACGCGATCATCAAGGCGGCGAATGAGGTACTCGCGGGACAACACCCCAATGAGTTCCCGCTGGCTATCTGGCAGACCGGTTCCGGTACCCAGAGCAATATGAATATGAACGAAGTACTGGCGAACCGCGCCAGCGAACTGTTGGGGGGAGGCCGCGGCAACGAACGTTTGGTTCATCCCAATGACGATGTGAATAAGAGTCAAAGCTCCAATGACGTTTTCCCGACGGCGATGCACGTGGCCGCTGTGACCGCGGTGCTGGAGCACCTTCTCCCCGAACTGAAAACGCTGCAGCAGACGCTGTCGACCAAAGCGGTGCAGTATCACGACGTGGTGAAGATTGGTCGTACCCATTTGCAGGATGCGACGCCGCTGACGCTGGGGCAGGAGATCTCCGGTTGGTCAGCGATGTTGGAGCACAGTCAGCGACATATCGAACACACCATTCCTCACTTATCCGAGCTAGCGCTGGGGGGAACTGCGGTGGGTACGGGCCTGAACACACATCCGGAATATGCGGTACGGGTCGCGGCGGAGTTGGCGTCTTTGACCGGTCTGCCTTTCGTCACCGCGCCCAGCAAGTTTGAAGCGTTGGGCACCTGCGATGCGCTGGTGCAGGGACACGGCGCGCTTAAAGGGTTGGCGGCATCCTTAATGAAAATCGCCAACGACGTGCGCTGGCTGGCATCTGGACCGCGTTGTGGCATCGGCGAATTGAGTATTCCTGAGAATGAACCGGGAAGCTCCATCATGCCGGGCAAGGTGAATCCGACGCAGTGCGAAGCGATGACAATGCTGTGCTGTCAGGTCCTGGGCAATGATGTCGCGGTGAATATTGGCGGCGCTTCCGGCAATTTCGAGCTGAACGTCTATCGCCCGATGATTATTCATAACTTCCTACAGTCGGTACGGTTGCTGGCGGACGGCATCAAGAGCTTCAATGAACACTGCGCCGTCGGTATTGAACCGAATCGCCCGCGTATCGAACAGCTGCTAAACGATTCTCTGATGCTGGTGACCGCGTTGAATCCGCATATTGGCTACGATAAATCCGCTGAAATCGCCAAGAAAGCGCACAAAGAAGGGCTGACGTTGAAAGCCTCTGCCTTGAAACTGGGCTACCTAACGTCCGAGCAGTTTGATGAATGGGTTCGCCCGGAAGAGATGGTCGGCAGCCTGAAACGCTAAGCGCCGTCGTCGGTATATAGGTGAAGGCGGGGGATGAGCAGCCGCAGTGGATGCGCTTTAGGTTTGTGCTTATGTTTGATGCTGTCGGCATCGTAATCATTGAGCTCTCCCAGCACCGGTGACGGTGCGCCGTCAGTCTGACGACAGAGGACAATCAGCGGCGAAGGGCAGGGGTATTGCACCTGTTTCTGCTGCTCCTGGTACCAGACCCGCGCAATCGGCTGAACTTTCACCGGTCGTTTAATCTTCAGCAACGCCTGCTCCGGCAGGCGTTTTACATCTGATATTTCTTGTTCCAACAGCGATGCCCATTGTTCCTTGCTGTAAGGCGCCAGCGATCTGCCCGCCTGTAGACTTTTCTCCAGCTTTTTCAGCATGTCGTCGCGCGTGACTTTCTTAATGATGTTTTTATTGGCCCAGCCGAAACGGACTGAGGCCGGATTGACGATCATCGGGATCGTGCGGTAGGCACTTAGCGTGATCAGCCCGCGCAGATGCGTATGCACGAAGTCGAAGCGCTGTTCGGGTTCGAGTCCAGACTCGACGGTGACGATGTATTCCAGCGTTTTTTTCAGCATATTGATATGTTTAATATGCTGCTCCGCCTCGAGAAATTGTGCCTCATCAACGGAAAAGCAGAGGGCGCCAGGCAGACGAATCGCAGCTTTGCTGCTGATGTTCTCCGCATAGTGATGAATGAACAGCCGCTGAAAGTGTTGCAAAGCCAGGTGGCGTGCGGCTTCGCCTTCTGAAGGCGTAACCTCGATCTGGGTGATGGGATCGTGCTCTCGGCCTTTCTCTATCTCGGGGAGAGTAAAGACGCGAGCGCCAATGAGTGGAAGCTGTGCAAATCGCTGCTCCATGTTCCCCAATGCCTTCTCCAGTTCGATGAAGGTCTGATTCATCCGCTCGATCAAATCGTAAGCCGCCATAAAAACCCTTATTAGTTACAACATGCAATAAGTTATAAACTAACTCCCCTGATGAGACAACGGTGTTGACTTGTCGGCTCATCAGGGGAGGGCGGTGATGGGGTTATCGTTGCAGGGCTTTTAAACGGAAGCTGATATAGAACGCCAGCAGCAGGAGTGCCCCCAGGAATCCCACGACGCCCGGCCAACCGAACTGGTACCAGAAGAAACCGCCGGTGGTGCCTGCCAGGCTGGAGCCGAGATAGTAGAAGAACAGGTACATCGACGACGCCTGACCTTTGGCGCGATGCGCGCGTTGGCCGATCCAACTGCTCGCCACCGAATGCGAGGCGAAGAAGCCCGCCGCGAACAGCATCATGCCTGCAAACACCAGCACTAGCGGTGAGAACAGCGTTAATATCAGGCCGGACAACATCAGTAAGACCGAACCAGCCAGGACCCGGCCACGGCCATATTTTGCCGTCATGGCGCCCGCGCGCGGCGAGCTGTAGCTGCCGGTCAAATAGACGACAGACAGCAGAGCGACGACAGCCTGATTCATGTAATAGGGCGCGCCCAGCAGACGGTATCCGATGTAGTTGAACAGGGTAACGAAGGACCCCATCAGCAGAAACCCTTCAACGAACAACAGGGGCAAACCCGCGTCACGCCAGTGCAGGCGCGCATTAATCCATAGCGTTTTCGGCTTCAGCGAACCGGCGCGAAAATGGCGCGATTCAGGCAGCATACGCCAGAAAGCCAGCGCGGCGAACAAGGCCACGATCCCCAACACGAAAATAGCGACGCGCCAGGGAAAGAAATCCGTCAGCACCCCGGTAATCAGACGTCCGCTCATGCCGCCGATGGAGTTCCCGCTGATATACAGCCCCATGGAAAAGGCGATGACGCTGGGATGAATCTCCTCGCTCAGGTAGCTCATGGCCACGGCAGCGACCCCGCTCAGCGACAGCCCCAGCAGCGCACGCATGATCAGCACGCTTTGCCAAGTGGACATAAAGCTGCAAACCAGCGTACAGACAGCGGCTAGCAGTAAAGACACCACCATGACGTTCTTGCGTCCGACGCTGTCGGAGATGGGACCGGTAAAGAGCAGTCCGACGGCCAAAGTGACGGTTGATACGGACAGCGAAAGGCTACTGGTCGCGGGCGAGATGCCGAAATCTTGAGAAAGTATGGGGAGGATAGGCTGAACGCAGTACAACAGGGCGAAGGTGGCGAGACCGGCGGAGAAGAGCGCCAAGGTGACCCGCATAAAGGCCGGGGTGCCGCGTTTAATATAAGGTGTTTTGTAAATCGAAGGGGTGCTTTTAGGAAGAGGGTCTGCATCATCAGTGATGGTCGAAGACATTCCTTGTGAAGACAGCGGGGTACTCACAATCGATCCTTATCTGGATAAGAGGGCAATAGGGTAAACGGAGCCGGGATCATAGAACTGCGAGATTCTTTTGTATAATATATTAATCATCATGAATGATACTTTTAAAATATGAATATAGAGCTGCGTCACCTGCGTTATTTCATCGCCGTTGCGGAAGAGCTGCATTTTGGACGCGCCGCCGAAAAACTGCGTATCTCTCAACCGCCGCTAAGTCAGCAAATTCAGATACTGGAAGAGCAGGTCGGAGCTCGGCTGCTGGACCGAAACAATCGTACGGTTCGGCTCACGCCCGCCGGGGCGCAGTTTCTTAAAGAAGCCTGGGCTATTATCAACCAGCTGAATCAGGCTGCCGATCGCGCCGCACGCATTCAGCGCGGAGAAATCGGCGAGTTAAATATCGGCTTCACCTCGTCGGCGCCGTTTGTGAAGTCCGTTTCCCGCAGCCTGTTGCAGTTTCGCCAGTCGTTCCCGGAAGTTCACATCCAGATGGTGGAGATCAATACCAAGCAGCAAATCGAACCGCTGCTGAGCGGCAAGCTGGATATCGGCGTGATGCGTAACAACCCGTTGCCCGACGCGCTGCGTCATCAGGTATTGCTGCATGAACCCCTGGTGGCCGTCGTTCATCAGGAACATCCGCTGGCGATGGCGCCGGACGGCTGCATCAGCGTTCGTCAGCTCGCGCAGGAGCCTTTCGTATTTTTTGCCCGTGAAGTGGGAACGGCGATGTATGACGAAGTGCTGACCCTGCTGAAAAACTATGGCGTAAAACCCTATATCACGCAGGAAGTGGGAGAGGCGATGACCATTGTGGGTTTGGTGTCCTCCGGACTTGGGGTGTCTCTGTTGCCCGCCTCATTCAGACGTATCAAGGTCGATGGCGTCAAATATCTCTCGCTACAGGAGGAAGACGCCATCAGCGAGATGTGGCTGGTGACGCATCAGCGTCGGCCGATCACCACGGCTGCACAGACGCTGATTTCGCTGATGTTGAACCACTCCGGCTCAAATATGTGCGGCAAATCACATAACGAATCAAATAGTTGACGGCTTTTATGAAAAGCGACACCATGGCCGCAGTTTTTTATTTTGCAGTGTAAAAAATAACAACATCGCATGATAAATCAGGAGTCGCTTCAGCGTGATTGCCAGCGGTCAGCCCGGACACATCGACCAAATTAAGCAGATGAATGCAGGGGCCGTCTATCGCCTAATCGACAAACTCGGCCCCATTTCCCGCATCGAACTCTCTAAAAAAGCCCAACTCGCCCCTGCCAGTATCACCAAAATTGTCCGCGAACTGATGGAAGCGCATCTGGTTCATGAAACCGAATTTCCCGATGTCGGCAGCCGGGGGCGTCCCGCCGTTGGTCTGATGCTGGAAACGGAGGGGTGGCACTATCTGGCGGTTCGAATCAGTCGTCACACGATGACGCTGGCTTTGCGTGACCTCAGCAGCGCGCTGGTGACGGAGGAAATCCTGCCGTTGCCCAACCAGGATCCCACGCCGTTACTGTCCCGCATTCTGCACGAAGTGGATGCATTCTTTATTCGTCATCAACGGCAGTTAGAAAGGTTAACGGCTATTGCCATTACCTCTCCGGGGATCGTCGATGCGATCACCGGCGTAATTCACCGTATGCCGTTCTTTGATATCCATGAAATGGCGATCGGCCCCGCCTTGTCTGAGCGCATTGGCGTGCCCGTCTATTTGCAGCATGACATTTGCGCCTGGACGATGGCGGAAGCGTTGTTTGGCGCATCGCGGGGTTACCAGAATGTGATTCAAATTGTTATCGATCACAACGTGGGCGCGGGGGTGATTACCGGCGGAAAGATCCTACATGCGGGAAGCCGTAATCTGATAGAAATCGGCCACACTCAGGTCGATCCTTATGGTAAACGCTGCTACTGCGGCAATCATGGCTGTCTGGAGACGGTCGCCAGTATCGAGAGTATTTTGGAGTTGGCTCAGCAGCGGCTATCCCAATCCATGAGTTCGATGCTGCACGGCGTACCGCTCACAGCGGAAGCCTTGTGCGACGCTGCGCTGCGGGGTGATCCGCTTGCGAATGATATTATTGTGGATGTCGGGCATAACGTGGGTCGAATCGTGGCGATTATGGTCAATCTGTTCAATCCGGATAAAATTCTGGTGGGGTCGCCGTTGAATCACGCCGCGGATATTCTCTATCCGGCGATTATGGCGTGTATCCACCAACAGTCGCTTCCCGCATACAGTCATAATCTACAAGTGGTCGCCACCGAGTTTTACAATCAGGGCACCATGCCCGGCGCCGCCCTGGTCAAGGATGCGCTATACAACGGATCTCTGTTGGTAAAATTGTTGCAAGGCTGATCGTAAAATCCGCATCTATTCGTTTGTTCGCCCTCCTGAAAAGCAAAATATTGAGCTAACGCAAGCTGGCTGCGCTGGCTATCGCCTAGACTTTTGACTTCGACATTAGATTTTACATTTTTATTTATTTCCCTGGTGGTTCCTTCCGGAGTGGTATCTTCATGTTAAAACGTATTTTCATTACAGGCACGGATACGGCCATTGGTAAAACGGTGGTATCAAAAGCGTTATTGCAGGCGCTGGCGAAGTCTGGCAAAACAGTGGTGGGCTATAAGCCTATCGGCAAAGGGTGTATCGAAACGCCGGAAGGGCTGCGTAACAAAGATGCGATGATCCTGCAGGAGGCTTCGAGCCTTTCTCTTCCGTATGATCAAATCAATCCGGTCGCGTTGCCGGAAGACGAGATTAGCGCCAGCGAGCTGACCATCAATTATTGCGCCATGACGGAAGGACTTCAGCAGATCTCCGCGATGGCGGACGCCGTGGTGGTCGAAGGCAGCGGCGGGTGGCGCACGCTGATGAATGATATGCGCACTTACTCAGACTGGGTCATACAAGAGCAGTTGCCGGTCGTCATGGTGGTTGGTATTCAGCTGGGATGTATCAACCATGCGCTGCTGACGTCGCAGGCGATTCTCAACGACGGACTACCGCTGGTTGGATGGGTCGCCAACCGTATCAATCCCGGTCTGGCGAACTATGCCGAAGTCATCAACGCGCTGCGCAGGAAAATCCCGGCGCCGCAGCTGGGCGAGCTGCCGTATCTGCCGCGTCCGGAACAACGCGAACTGTCTTCCTACATCGATCTGTCCGCACTCGAACAGTAACGTTTCGACCGGCGTGCCAGCGCCGGTTCGCTCATCCCTCTCTCACAGACCCGGCGCACGTTGCCGGGTTTTTTGTCCTATCGGTCGAAAGTTAAGCGTTTGTATCAGACTTTGCTATTTTTAACACGTAGCCTGCCGTGACTTCATAAAGTGACGGTTTTCGCCATTCAGTGATTCCCATTATCAAGTGCGAACTCTTTCCTGCAGCGTCATTGGCTGCCCTTTGGCGTCCGTGCTCAGGAGTGTCTGTGTGAATAAAAATTTCCTTGCTTGGTTTAAGTCCGAACAACTTCCCGCTTTTCCCGCAAAAGGGGCGACGCCTAAGCCTGGCGAACACCCTTATACCACGATCAAAGCCGAATTGTTCTCGGCCGACCAAATGGAGCGCTATGGTCGAAAGCTCGCGCGGTCCCACAAGCTGACACAGGAAAATGCGCCGTATTATTTGCTAAAAAATCTGGCGGATCATGAGGCGGTATTGACCCACAGTTGTGACGTGCTCAACGCCAGCGACAAATCGGCGATTACTCCGGCAGGCGAATGGCTGCTTGATAATTTTTACCTGATCGAAGAACACATCCGCGCGGTTTTTCAGCATCTGCCGAAAAACTTCGGCAAGGGGCTGCCGCAGCTGGGCGAACCGTTTAATGGCCCGCGCATCTATGACATCGCGACCGAAGCGATCGCCCACGGCGATGGCGGTTTCGATGCTAAAACGCTGATGCGTTACATCGCCGCTTATCAGGAAATTACGCCGCTGACGCTCAGTGAATTGTGGGCGCTGCCCGCGATGCTGCGGCTGGCTATTATCGATAACCTAAGACGCGTGAGCGTAAAAGTAGCGACCGCCCAGCAAGAACGTAATCTCGCCGATGCCTGGGTCGACAAGTTTCTGGAAGGCGCCGAAATCGATCCTTCCAATCTGATTATCGTGATTGCGGATATGGCGCGATCCAACCCGCCGCGTTCGAACTCGTTTGTGGCTGAAATGGTGCGCCGTCTGCGCGGCCACGGCAACATGCTGGCGCTGCCGCTGACCTGGGTTGAGCAACGGCTGGCAGAGGAAGGATTAACGACAGACGCCATGATCCATCGCTTCAATCAGCAGCAGGCGATTAATCAGCTATCGGTGAGCAACAGTATCGCCAGCCTGCGGCAGCTGAGCGAAACGAATTGGCCTGACTTTGCGGAGGCGATGAGTCTGGTTGAACAAAGACTGTTGCAGGACCCCGCGGGCATTTACGCCGCGATGCATTTTGATACCCGAGATCACTATCGTCATACCATCGAAATTCTGTCCCGTCAGTGTCCGTACAGCGAAATCGAGGTGGCGGACGCTGTCCTGGCGATGGCGAAAGCGGCGCCAGAAGGCGGACGGAAACGCCACGTCGGTTACTATCTTGTCGATAAAGGCCGCGCCGCGCTGGAACAGCAACTTCAGGTGCATTATCCGCCGCTCACGCGGTTGCGCCATTGGTTCAATCAGGAGCCGCTTCTTTCGTGGCTGGGCAGCCTGAGCCTGTTGACCACGGCGCTGAGCGCCGACCTGTTATTACGCACCCACGAAGCCGGCATGGGATGGACGCTGTGGCTGATGGCGATCCCCGCCATCATTGTTTTCAGCCAACTGGTGCTGGATCTGCTGGGTGACGCCACCATGCAAACGCGTACGCCAAGTCCGTTGCCGAGACTCGACTTTTCCACGGGCATCCCGTCGGATTCACGGACGCTGGTCGTGGTGCCGTGTCTGCTGAGTAGTCGGGCAAGCGTCGATAAGCTGATCAATAGCCTGGAAGTGTGTTATCTCAGCAACGTTTCTCCCCATCTCTATTTCGCGCTCCTGACCGATTTTCCCGATTCAGCCACCCAAACTCAGCCGTGGCATGATGAATTGCTGTCCTACGCGACCCAGCATATCAAGCGATTGAATCAGCGCTATTCCAATCCGGTGGACGCGTTGTTCTTCCTGCTGCATCGCAATCCGCAGTGGAATGAAAAGCAGGGCGTTTGGATGGGCTACGAGCGCAAGCGCGGCAAGCTTCAGGCCGTGAACCGCTGGCTGCGCCAGCAGAGCAACGAATTCGATACCATCGTCGGCAATCAGAGCCAAACGCTGGACGACATCAAATATGTCATCACGCTGGATAGCGACACCGTGCTGCCGCGCGATGCCGCACACAAGATGGTGGGCGCGATGGCCCATCCGCTTAACCAGCCTGTTTTCGATGTGGATAAAGGGCGCGTAGTGGATGGATACGGCATCCTGCAGCCGCGTCTGGCAGAGGAGATCCCCCGTTACGGACAGAGTCGGTACGCGGCGTTGTCCAGCGCCATTCCGGGCAACGATCCCTATTCCTATATGGCGTCTGATATTTATCAGGATCTGTTTAGCGAAGGTTCCTTCGTCGGTAAGGGGATTTATGACGTTGACACATTTACCCGCGCTAACGAGGGGACTTGTCCGGAAAATCTGGTACTGAGTCACGATCTGCTGGAAGGATGCTATGCCCGATCCGGACTGCTGAGCGATGTGCTGCTGTACGAACAGTACCCCACCTGTTATCTGGCCGATATGGCGCGGCGTACTCGCTGGGTGCGCGGTGACTGGCAGTTGTTAAACTGGCTGGGCATTTATGTGCGGCGGGAAGACCGTCGGCGTGTCGCTAACCTGCTGAGCGGCTTGTCCCGCTGGAAACTGCTGGATAATCTCCGACGGAGTCTGTATTCACCGAGCCTGCTGGTCGTCCTGTTTTGTGCGCTGACGTGGGCGCCCAATCCGGTGAACTGGCTGACCGCCGTCGCGATGGTTCTACTGTTGCCGACCGCGCTGACGTTGATTTATCAGATCATCAGAAAAAACCGGCGGCGCACGTTTTCGCAGCATTTGCGCACTGTGCTCAACGCCGCGTTACAGCGTTTACTGCGCGTGGGAATGAACCTATCGCTATTGCCGTATGAAAGCGTCAATACGCTGCGGGCAATCGGCGTCACGTTGTGGCGTCTGGTGATCAGCAAGCGCCACCTGCAAGATTGGGTGAGTCTGGATGCCGGTCTTGGCCAGCATCTTCTGCGCCGCGTCAACGCGCCGCAACAATACTATCTGGTGATGTGGGCTAATCCGGTCGCGGCGGTGCTACTGATGCTGCTGACGGCCTACTTCAATCCGCTGCTGCAAGTGGTTTCCGTCCCGTTGGGCGTGTTGTGGCTGTCAGCGCCGCGTCTGCTGTGCTGGCTAAGTCGGGAGCCGCAGCGAAAGAAACAGGGGCTAACGGAAGATCAGCGTCGGCGGCTGCGTGAGCATAGCCGTGAAATTTGGCTGTTCTTTGAAACCTTCGTCACGGCTGAAGAAAACTGGCTGCCGCCGGATAACTTTCAGGAGGAGCCGGGACCGATTGTGGCGCGTCGTACTTCGCCGACCAATATCGGCCTGTCGCTGTTGGCGAACCTAACGGCATGGGACTTCGGCTATATCAGTCAGGCCAGCGTGCTCAACCGGACATCGCTGACGCTGGATACGCTCGACAAGATGACGCACTTCCGGGGCCACCTCTTCAACTGGTACAGCACTGACACCCTGACGCCGTTGGCGCCACGCTATATCTCCAGCGTCGACAGCGGCAATCTGGCGGGGCATCTGCTGACGCTTCGTTCAGGATTGGTTGCCATGCGTACGCAGCCGGTCATGGACATGACTCAGATTCTGGCCGGGCTGGACGACACGCTGTCGCTGCTGGAACGCGTTTGGACGCGCGCGCCGGGCGCTTTGAATCAGCTCCGTAAAAAATGGGCATCCGCGCACGACGCGCCGCCATTCCGTTTCGATGCCGAGCTACAGGCGATGCAGGGGATAAGTCATACCTTGGCAGACCTGGCCGCGGCAGAAAGCCATGTGATTCGACGCTGGGCCGAGAGCCTGGATGCGCAGATTAGCGGGATAAGTCAGGAGTGGTCACAGCTATTGGGTTGGATGACGGAAGAGGATCGCGGTGTCTCGACGCTGCCGTCGCTGGTCTGGCTGGCGCAATACTCATCGTCGGTGACGACGGCACACGCTATCTCCATGTCTCCCGCCATCGAATTGGCACGTCAGCGACTGTCGATTCTGGCCGAGCTGGAACAGCGTCTGAGCGACCATGCCAACATGGATTTCCGCTTCCTCTACAACCCGGTAACGCATCTGCTCAGCGTGGGCTACAACTGCGACGCCAACGTCATGGACAGCAGCAGTTATGATCTGCTGCCGTCAGAGGTGCGACTGACCAACTTCGTCGCTGTCTCCGCCAACCAACTGCCGACCAAAAGCTGGTATGCGTTGGGTCGACTGTTTACGGTGATTGATAACGAACCGGCACTGATGTCGTGGAGCGGTTCGATGTTCGAATACCTGATGCCGCAGCTGGTTATGCCGGATTATCCCGGCACGTTGCTGGAGCTGATGAGTCAGTCTGCCGTGAATCGCCAGATCGCGTGGGGAAAAATTCGCGGCGTGCCGTGGGGTATTTCCGAGTCGAGTTATTACGCCTTCGACGTCAACCGCAATTACCAATATCACGCGTTCGGCGTACCCGGTCTGGGGCTGCGGCGTGGTCTGGGCGACGATACGGTCGTCGCGCCCTATGCCACGTTACTGGCCTTGATGATTAACCCTGCCAAAGCCTGCGAGAACCTGGTGACGCTGGAGAATAACGGCGCACGCGGTGAATACGGTTTTTATGAGGCGCTGGACTACACCACGTCACGTCTGGCGCAAGGCCAGTTTTACGCCATCATTCGCTCTTATATGGCGCACCATCAGGGGATGGGGCTGCTGGCGCTGTCTCACGTGCTGCTGGATGCGCCGATGGTGGAGCGTTTCGCCAGTACCCCGATGTTCCAGTCTGCGCGTCTGCTGTTGCAGGAGCGGATGTCTGAGGTGGTAGAGCTGTACCGCCCGCGCCGCCACTTCGAGTCCCATGAAGGAGTGTTGAAACCGGCGAAATACGACATTCGGGAGTTCAAAGATGTCGACAGTCCGATACCGGAAGTCCAACTGCTGTCGAACGCCGATTACCATTTGATGCTGACGCAGGGCGGCGGCGGTTACAGCCGCTGGCGCGATTTGGCGCTGACTCGTTGGCGTCAGGACAGTACCTGCGATAACCGGGGTTCGTTCTGCTATCTGAAGGATACGGCGACTGGCGAAGTGTGGAGCAACACCTGGCAGCCTGTGGCCGGGCAGGAAGGACAACATCGGATTGTGTTTACGGACGCAGGCGCCGAGTTCGTCCGCCTCAATGGCTCGCTGACCGTACATACCCATGTGGTGGTGTCGCCGGAAGATGATATTGAACTGCGTCGTATGACGCTGGTTCATCGCGGTCGTCAGCCCCGCAGCATTGAAATCACCTCTTACGCCGAAGTCGTTCTGGCGCCGGCGGCGAACGATCTCGCGCACCCGGCGTTCAGTAATCTGTTCGTACAGACGGAACTGTTGCCGGAACAGGATGCGATTCTTTGTCATCGCCGTCCGCGCGAGCCGGAAGAAGCCTGTCCGTGGTTATTCCATACGATGGTCGTACACGGTCATAACAGCGGGGAAACGTCTTTCGAAACCGACCGCGCCGCCTTTATCGGCCGGGGTCGTAACGGTGCGACGCCGTTGGCGTTGGAACGGGGCGGCTCGCTCGCCAATAGCGCGGGCGGGGTGCTGGACCCTGTGATGGCGATCCGCCAGCGCATCCAGCTGGAGCCGGGCATTCCCGTCGTGGTCGATCTGGTCTATGGCATCACCGAAGCACGTGACCCGACCATCGCGCTGCTCGAAAAATACCGTGACCGCAATATCGCGGACCGTGTCTTTGAGCTGGCGCGTTCCCACAGTCAAATTGTTCTGCGTCAGCTTAATGCCAACGAGGACGATGCCAGCCTGTTCAACCGTCTGGCGGGCGGCGTGCTGTTCCCGACGCAGGAGCTGCGGGCCGATGCGCATACCATTATGGCGAACCGTCGCGGGCAGTCGGGCCTGTGGGGGAATGCCATTTCCGGCGATTTACCCATCGTCCTACTGTCCGTCAGTAGCAACGTCAATATCGGGATGGTCGCCACGTTGGTTCGGGCACACAGCTACTGGCGTCTGAAAGGGCTGTCGGTCGATCTGGTTATCATCAACGCCGACCTCGGCGGCTATCAGCAGGATCTGCAAAACCAGATCTTGGGCCTGATTTCGGCGGGCGATGCATCCAGCCAGCTGGATAAACCCGGCGGCATCTTCGTGCGCGGCGATATCCACATGTCCACTGAAGATCGCACGCTGCTGATGAGCGCGGCCGCCATCGTGCTGGACGACCGTGGCGACAGCGTGATTGAGCAGCTTAATCAGCGGATGCAAAATACGCTGTCCCTGCAAAAACCGCTGGTTCCGCTTAGCCCCGCACTGCCGGATCGTCATACGCCGTTCGCCCCGGAAGTCAGCCAGTTGCAGTTCTTTAACGGCCTCGGCGGCTTTTCTCCAGATGGACGCGAGTATCACATCGTGCTGAGTGAGGGCGAAAATACGCCTGCGCCGTGGTCCAACGTGATCGCCAACCGGGAATTCGGCACGGTGATTTCAGAAAGCGGTCAGGCCTACACCTGGTACGAAAACGCCCACGAATATCGTCTGACTCCGTGGGAGAACGATCCTGTCAGCGACGCGTCCGGCGAAGCCTTCTATCTGCGCGATGAAGAGAGCGGACAGGTGTGGTCGCCGATGGCGCTGCCGGTCAGGGGACGTGGCGCGTATCGGACACGGCATGGGTTTGGCTACAGCGTGTTTGAGCATCGGGAATCGGGCATCGACAGCGAATTGACCGTGTTTGTCGCAGAAGAAGCGCCGGTCAAACTGTTTATTCTGACGCTGACCAATAAATCCGGGCGAACCCGTAAGCTGTCCGCCACCGGGTATGCCGAGTGGGTGCTGGGCGATTTGCGGTCTAAATCGGCGATGCACATCGTGACGCAGGGAACGCCGGTTGAGCGTGGGTGCTCAATTCTCGCCAAGAACTACTACAGCGGCAATGGTTCAGAGCGAACCGCCTTCTTCGCCGTGACCGGCGCGCATTGCTCTATCTGCGGCGACCGACGCGAGTTTTTAGGACGCAACGGTTCACGCGCGGCGCCTGCGGCGCTCAAACTACGCCGTCTCTCCGACAGAAGCGGCGCGGGTCTTGATCCGTGCGGCGCGGTGCAATCGGCCCTCGCGTTGATCGACGGCGACCAGCGTACGCTGATTTTTGCATTGGGCGTCGGACAGGATACAGGGCAGGCGGAAGCGCTGATGCGGCAATACCTTGGCGAAACCAGTGCACGGAGCGAGCTGGAACGGGTGCAGCAATACTGGCGCGGTATCGTGGGGAAAATGCAGATTGCCACGCCGGACCCGGCCACCAACCTGCTGGCGAATGGCTGGCTGCTTTATCAGACGCTCGCCTGCCGTATCAACGCCCGCAGCGGGTATTACCAGTCCGGCGGGGCATTCGGTTTCCGCGACCAGCTACAGGATTCGCTGGCGCTGACCCATATCGCGCCGGAACGGATGCGCGAGCAGATCCTCCTGTGCGCCTCTCGTCAGTTTATTGAAGGGGATGTTCAGCACTGGTGGCATCCGCCGCAGGGTAACGGCGTGCGCACGCGCTGCTCGGATGATTACCTCTGGCTGCCGCTGGCGATTTGTCATTATGTGGAAGTGACCGGCGATGTTGGTGTCCTGGATCAGCCGGTGCCGTACCTTGAAGGTCGCTTGCTTAACCCCGGCGAAGAGTCGAGCTATGAACAGCCGGGGATCAGCGCTACGGTCGAAACGCTGTGGCAGCACGGCGAACGGGCGGTCGCGAACGGTCTGCGCATGGGACAGCATGGTCTGCCGCTAATAGGCTGCGGCGACTGGAACGACGGTATGAATCTGGTGGGCCTGCAAGGCCGGGGTGAAAGCGTCTGGCTTGGCTTCTTCCTATATACCGTATTGCAGCGCTACGCAACGCTGGCCGATACCCGCGGCCTGGCGGATAAAGCCGATATCTATCGGGATAACGCCGCGACGCTGAAAGAGAATCTGAATACCCACGCCTGGGATGGCGATTGGTATCGTCGCGGCTATTTTGATACCGGCGAAATGCTGGGTTCCCATACCGCCGAAGAGTGCAAAATCGATGCGATTGCGCAAAGCTGGTCGGTCTTGTCCGGCGCGGGCGATGAGGCGTATCGACAGAAAGCCATGAAGGCGCTGGACGAACAGCTAATCGATGATACGAACGGTATCATCAAACTGCTGATGCCTCCGTTCGATGGTCATGGACCTAACCCCGGCTACATTCGCGGCTATCTACCGGGCGTGCGCGAAAACGGAGGACAGTATACGCACGGTGCGATTTGGGCGGTGATGGCCTTTGCAGAAATGGGCAATACCGAACGGGCCTGGGAACTCATGTCGATGATTAACCCGATTAATCACAGTCTGGAACCCGCATCGATGCAGCGCTACAAGGTGGAGCCTTATGTCATTTGCGCAGACATCTATGCGGTCAGCCCCCATAACGGACGCGGTGGCTGGAGCTGGTATACCGGTTCTGCGGGCTGGTCATATCGACTGATCACCGAATCACTGCTGGGGATCACCCGTCATGGCGACAGTTTGTCCGTGGCGCCGCATCTCCCGGCCGACTGGCCGCAGTTGGAGATTCGCTATCAGGAAGGCCGTAGCCAATACGTGATTACCGTAAAACGCGGTGAGCGCGAAGAGCGTGTGACGGTGGATGGACAGGGTATCCCGGGTGGTCTGATTCCGTTACGGGATGACGGTGGATTACATCAGGTCGAGGTTTGGGTTGGCGGGGAGGCGTCAGTCGGACAATAAGCGTGGCGTTAAAAGCGCGTCCCGCGAGAGTCAAACTCGCGGGACGCGGTGGAAGCACAACCTGTGTTATTGCGGGGCGTGCGCCGCAGGCGCGCTTTCCGCAGGGGCTTCACCTTCGGCAAAGCGGGTATAGACGATCTTTTGCGAATCGTTTTCGCAATGACCCACCACTTGTCCACCCGCCTGACCTACCTGATCGTTAGGAACGATATCCAGCTTGAAGCCGGATTCCGGTACGCCGTTTTGGACGATTTTGTGTGAGATAGCATCACGAACGCTTTCACAAGATGCCTGTGCGGCCAGGGGGGCAATCACGAAAAGCGCGGCAGTTAACATTATCGTTTTTTTCATTTCATCACCTTTGTTCAAAGAAACCTAACGACTGCCCGGCTGGATGCCGGGACAAGGGTCGGGACTCTCTACAAGCGTAGACGAAAAGTTACGGCATGACAGTGCGCCCGGTACGACGGTCAAGGCAGCGGGACGTATTCGGCTCCCAATAGGCGTTGACGTTGGCGCTGGTCGTGCATCGCTCTCTGCCGTCAATCGCGTTTGCCGTTTTATCGAACTCTTTTTCAACCCGCTGATTTACTTTCTTGCGGAGTCGCTGGGTTTCATTCCACTGTTCCTGGCTCTGGCGAGCCGCTTCCTTGGATAATGCGCTGTTGCCGTTATCCACAATGATGTGATCCGTCTGCGCCTGAGCCGTCTGCCAACTCGCCGCGGCCAGCAACAGTGACAGTGGAATAACAAAACGCAGTGCTGATTGATATGACGTCGTATTCATTTTTCACCCTGAATTCGGTATGTGCCAACGCGATTCTCGCCGTGATGCCAAAACATTAACGTTGTAAATGACAACGAAACTATAACCGACCCGCCATTCACGTCAATCGCACATGGTTAGACTGCGTTAATACCCATGCAAACTATACTGATATTGTCGACAGCGACTTGCGCTGCCATTTCTTGGTTTCAGGAGGGTTGATGAGTACTAAAGAAATATTTCCCTACGCAGGTTCGTCTTTCGTGATCACGTTCAATCCGCAGCTCGTCATTAAAAACACCTATTCAACAGAGGGCGATAAGGTGACCGCCGAATTCATGACGGGAGATATGGCGGGAACAATCATGACGATCCCGTTCCAATGGGAGTCATTGCCGGACGATTATTTTCTGATCGCCTGGCAGGAGGAAGACAAGTCGACGGTCGTTCATTGCGATAATTTTGTGAAAAAAACCTCGCGCGCGTTTTACACGATGATGGATGGCAGCTTCTACGTCATGAAGGGGGAAATATGTTAAAACGTTGGTCGTATCGTCGTGGGGTTCTGTTGCCCCTGTTACTTGGTTCCGGCTTGTGTCAGGCGCAGAGCGCGGATAAAAACAGTACGATTCGTTATTGGAGTGTATGGGTTGATAAGGCGGGGATTTCCCATCAGGCGAAGTGCGAGTTGGATACGCTCAAACTAGAGCAATTCAGCGCGAAGGGCGATCCCGAATGGGTGTCTCAGCATGATCTGCCCACGTCGCGCTACGTCTTCAACATCATGCCGGTCGGTTGGGTGGGCCCTTGGCATAAAAACCCGTCGCCGCAGTGGATTATTCCGCTATCAGGGCGTTGGTTTGTCGAGACGATGGATGGCAATCGGATAGAAATGGGGCCGGGGGAAATGTCTTTTGGCTATGACAAAAATGCCGGGACGTTTGGCAAAAGAGTGGGGCATATTTCGGGAGCGGTGGGTAAAGAACCGGCCAAGGTCATGGTGGTTCAGGTGACGTCGGCGCTTGACAACCCCTCAGATGAACGATGTCCGGCCGGAGGCGTCAGCCTGTCGTCAGGCTGATTTTCTTGAGTTCTTTGGGGGCGCCGCGCGTCGGTCATGTGAAAAAGGGAAGGGATCGTGACGATCGCCTTCCCTTTTTATGCGAACCCGAGGTTCACGACAACGTCGGTTACTCGTCGCGATAGACCTTCAGCCCCGCGTAGGTCTGGCTCACCGGCATCATTTCCATCGTATTGATATTGACGTGTTCCGGCAGCGTCGCCACCCAGAAGACCGCCTCAGCGATATCTTCCGGCAGCAGCGGATTGGTTTTGTCGTAGGTCTGCTGCACCTTGTCTTCGTTGCCTTTAAAGCGAATGCCGGAGAATTCCGTGCCGCCCACCAGCCCGGGCTCCAGATTGGTCACGCGCACTCGGCTGCCGTACAGGTCTGCGCGCAGTCCCAGACTGAACTGACGGACGAATGCTTTCGTCGCGCCGTAGACGTTGCCGCCAGCATAGGGCCAATTCCCGGCGGTGGAACCGATATTGATAATGTGACCGGCGTTCTTATTCACCATTTCCGGCAACAGGGCGCGGGTTACGAAGACCAAGCCTTTGTTATTGGTATCGATCATGGTTTCCCAGTCGTTGACGTAGGCTTGATGCGCAGGTTCCAACCCAAGCGCCAGCCCGGCGTTGTTCACCAGCACGTCAATCTTGCGCCACGCAGCGGGCAGGGAGGTAATAGCCTGATCGATCGACTTCTGGTGGCGTACGTCCAGACGCAGCGTATGCAGCGAATCGCCAAACTCTTCTTTCAACACATCCAGACGTTCTTGACGGCGGCCGCAGGCGATAACCCGATGGCCTTCCTTGATGAAACGACGGGTTATTGCTTCACCAAATCCAGCGGTGGCTCCAGTAACAAAAATAATCATGTCAGTTCCTCTTTACTGCGCGATGGTCATTCCAATCATGGTCGATAGGGGCGATATTTCAACTCAGGGCTAAAAACTGAGGGCAAAGACGGGCGAATTCGGATTTATCGGTGTTAATCACGTCAGACGCTCCGAAAACAGGGGCTGCGTATTTCGTGTCAGCGATAGCTTTACACTCCTTTACGATCCTATCAAGGACTATTAAATCCTGTGTCTTCTTGAGCAACGGTATTTTCTGTTCGCGTAAATATGTAACAGTCACAAGACGTTATGCTTTTGTGGTCCGTAACAGCGGGAGATATATGAAAAACAGCGACAATCATTTGCAGTCGGTCGATAAGCAGTTTGGGGAGCAGGCTCAGACCTACTTAAACAGCGCTGTGCATGCACAGGGCGCAGACCTGCAGGCCTTGGCGCAGAGACTTCAGGGCAAATCCACGGCAAATGTGCTTGATCTGGGGTGTGGCGCCGGACACGTCAGTTTCACCGTCGCGCCCAATGTAGCCCATGTCGTCGCCTACGATCTCTCCCCGCGAATGTTGGAGACCGTGTCATCGGCCGCCAAAGATAAAGGACTGGATAATATCTCGACCCGACAGGGCGTGGCGGAATCCTTACCGTTCGACGACGCCAGTATGGATGTGGTCATCAGCCGCTATTCCGCACATCATTGGCAGGACGTCGGTCAGGCGTTGCGTGAAGTGAAGCGCGTACTGAAACCGGGCGGCGAGGCGATTTTTATCGATGTGGTCTCACCCGGACATCCCGTTCTGGATGTGTATTTGCAAACGGTGGAAATATTGCGGGATACCTCGCACGTTCGCGACTACACGCCGGGCGAATGGCTGACTTTTTTCACTGAAGCTGGGTTCAAAGTTGTGTCGGTGAGCTGTTCTCGTCTGCATCTCGAGTTTTCAAGCTGGATCACGCGGATGCGGACGCCGGAATATTTCGTGACCGCTATCCGCGAGTTGCAACGCGACGCTTCGGCGGAAGTGAAGCGCCATTTCGCCATTGAAGACGACGGCTCTTTCTCCAGCGATATGGCAACGCTGATCGTGAGGTGTTAAGTTGCTTGTTACCGTCCTGTCGGTTATCCGTCCCGCTTAAGCGCTTTTCTGCGGGACGAACTCACACTTAACGCCCGGTGCTATTCATGCCGGTGGAGGACTTCATCGTGTCGACGCCTGCTTCGCTGTCTATAGGACTCCTGCTTTTCCCCGGATTGACCCAGCTTGACCTGACGGGGCCGCATGAAGTGTTCGCGCGCGCGCCGGGGGCCAGCGTGCACCTTATCTGGAAAGATCGCGCACCGGTGACGGCGGACCGCGGCCTACAGCTGCTTCCCTCAACCACTTTTGCGGAATGCCCCGAACTGGATATCCTCTGCGTTCCCGGCGGACCGGGTCAGATTGATTTGATGGACGATTGCGAAACGCTGGCGTTTTTACGCCAGAAGGCGCAGGAAGTGACGTGGGTGACGTCGGTCTGCACCGGCGCATTAATTTTGGGGGCGGCGGGGTTGCTGCAAGGCTATCGGGCGACGACACACTGGGGATCGCTAGATCAACTGGCGCTGTTGGGGGCAATTCCGGTCCCAGAGCGCGTTGTCCGCGATCGCAATCGTATTAGTGGCGCGGGGGTGACGTCGGGCATTGATTTCGCGTTGACGGTCGTGGCGGAGCTTTATGGGGTTGCCGTAGCTCAACGTATTCAGCTTCAACTGGAATACGATCCGATGCCGCCGTTTGCCTGCGGTTCTCCTGAGGCTGCGCCGCCTGAGCTATTGGCGGGTGTTCGTCGAGATCAGGCGGCGTTTATCGTTCGAAGACAGGATGCGACGAAGCAAGCGGCGGCCAAACTGTCTGACCTGCCGCCGCAGACCTAAACAGACTTATTTCACCCCTGAGATGCAATTTCCTGTCGGTCGGCTTCCACCGCTTCGTAAAGGCGTTCCAAGACATCCGGAAACGCGGACTGCACGCGGTTCCAGCTAGGGACGAACGGCTTGTCTCCCGGGCTTTCGCTAAACACCTGTCCCGACTGCGTGATGACATCGGCAAACAGTTCAACCGCGGACTCTTCCGTATGACGGTCAAAATGCAAACCATTCATACGCGCGTCGTGCTCGAACGAGTCGATCATGTCCAGCGCGGTACGGTAGTACGTCGCGCGTAGCACGCGGAAGGAATCGGTGGTGATATTCACACCCTGAATCGCCAGTTTACGGTAGAGCGCTTTGGTGATGTCCATCGCCATCCGCTGGAGTCCGGCGTTAGGATCGTTTTCCGACATGGGCTGATGCTTATGGTCGTAATTGTCCGCGATATCCACCTGACAGATACGGCTGGTCGCCGTTCCGCGATGGATCTCTGACAGAACGCCGATTTCCAGCCCCCAGTCGCTCGGGATCCTCAGATTACGCAAGACGTGGCTGCGCATGGCGAATTCGCCGGACAGCGGATAACGGAAGCTGCGCATGTACTCCAGAAAATCCGAGTTGCCGTAGACGTTTTGCAGTGATTTGAGCAGAGGGAAGACCAACAGCCGGCCGACGCGACCATTGAGCTTTCCTTCCGCCACACGAGCGTAGTAGCCCTTACAGAAGTCGTAGTGGAAATGAGGGTTGGCGATAGGATAGAGCAGACGTGCCAGCATACTGCGATCATACGTGACAATGTCACAATCATGCAGGGCGATGCAGGATGAACGGCGAGACGCCAGAATGTAACCTACGCAAAACCACACGTTACGGCCTTTGCCCGGCTCCATCGGCGCCAGACCTTTTTCAGCCAGCTCCTGACTCAGTTTGGTCAGACGCGGGCCATCATTCCATAAAATTCGGTGACGTTGAGGCAGACGCGAGAAGAACGAATGAGCAAACTGAAACTGATCGCGATCGGCCCTGTCCAGTCCAATGACGATTTCACCCAGATAGGGGACCTGCGCCAACATATCCACAATGTTGCCGAGAGCCGGGCCTTCCAGCTCGGAAAACAGAGAGGGCAGAATCAGGCCCATGCTGTTTTGGCCCGAAAAAACCTGAAGGTCGTATTCCAACTCTTCCACGCTGCGCTGGGTCAGGTTATGAAAGTTGGTGATGATGCCATCCTGATAAAAATCGCTCATGCCTTCACTCTCCCTTAATAATACATCATTAAATTAATAAGTTATGATTTGACTGAGGTAATGGCTAAGACCTTCGCTCCAGCCTCGAGGCCCGGTAAATTCCGTACGGTAAACTTCACCACGATATTGTGGTGACAACGTCACTTTGTCGCTGACGGCCCCCTTGATGATGACGGCATGCTGTGTCGCTTCCAGCAGGGAACGATCATTTGGCCCGTCGCCGAGCCCTAGTGTGGCCATCGCAGAACCGGTCCGCTGTTGATATTGATCTACCAGCCATCCCACCGCATGACCTTTGCTGACGGATTCATCCATCACATGATAGAAACGGCCGCCCTGCGTTAATGCGAGCTGATACTCTTTAAGACAAGCGGCAAAGCGTTCCAGTTCAGTGTTAGTGCCCAACCAGATTAACGGCTCTGAACCTTCCCGACGTCGCGCGAGCGTCGCGTCACCCAGAGCAAGCCCGGTGATATCGGCCACTTCGGCGTCGGTCATATCCGAAAACCCCCTGAAATGAAATGCCTGTTCCGCCCGTAAACGGTTCAGGCGTTGGCAAAGCTGAGGGTAGTCCGCGCCAAAGATTTTGTGGGGATAATCAGGATGATTTTCCCAGGTCGCGGGAAGCGTGACCAACGCGCCGTTTTCGGCGATGAACGGGACGTTGATCAGACCCAGGGCGCGCTGCAGAGGCGCCACTTCGGCGGCCGTTTTACTGGTGGTGATAATCACCGGCACCTGTGCGGCCTGTAGCCGCGCCAGCCACGGTTTGGCCGGTTGCCAGTCGTAGGTGTCATGGTCCAGCAGCGAGCCATCCAGATCGGTAAATATCACCCATTCGGCTGCACATTCTGACATTTGACCTCCGTTGACGATCGCTAGGGGGACTTAACAGGTTAGCGTAGGCAGGTATGAGGACGCAGCGGTAATCGTAGAAAATTACCGTAAAATCAGAATGATGAACCCGGCCGCTGCATTTCATGCTTCACTAAGCGTATGCACGTATTTCCATTTGTGCAACTCATGAGCGCGGCCGAGTTTTCCTGTCGGTAGCCAGGATGAGGGAAGTGCGGATTTAGATCCCCAACGCAGCGCGGGCGACACGACCCGCGGCTAAATCCCACGCGCCGGTCCCGACCGTTTTGTACACGATGGGGCGACCGGTCGTCGGTGCTTGACGTAATGCGCCAATCAGCGAATGAACGGATGCCCAGTCGACGCCGGCCTGAAGCAAATCGCCCGCTTCTTGTTTCGCCCCTTCGGGATCGTCAACAAAGATATCGCTTCCCGCGAGCGTATGGGGGCCGATTTCCGCCATATTCGGTTTGAAGGCGCCGACGCCGATGACTAAAACCTCCGGGCGCGCATCCGCATGGTAAAACGCGGCGGTGCTGGTTGTGAGGGTGATGACCACGTTCGCGCTCTCCGGAACAGCGTCTGGTTCGCAAGGGGTCAGTGCGGGATGCAAAGAAGCGTGCTGTTCGCAGAAGGCTTCGGCGCGTCCAGGACGAGAGCCGCGGACCCATACTTTGCTGTTGGGATACAGCTCGGCGATGGCCTGAAGGTGGTAAAGCGCCTGCGTGCCGGTGCCGATCAGCAGTATTTCCGTAGGGGGTTCCTGCATAAAGGTACGGATCCCCAGCATGGAGACGGCGGCGGTGCGACGTCCGGTGACTTCCGGCCCGTCGAGCACAAAAAGCGGGACGCCGGTTTGCGCGTCGAATACCGTAACTAACCCGTGAATGGTGGGGATCTGGCGGCTTTTGTTCTCCGGGACGACGTTCACCAGTTTATGGATCGCCACGTCATGGCTGACGGCGGGCATACTTAACATCACCGCGCTTTCCGACATGGGAACCACCAAACGCTCAGGGCTAAGAATGCCCCTTGTGGCGTACTCCTCTGCGGCATGAGCAATGGCATCAACCAATGCGGAAAAACTCAGCAATTTTGCGGTTTCTTCGCGGCTGTAGGTGACGTATGACTGGCTTTTCATTAAGACTCCCTGAATTTAAGTTAAACATGGTGGCCCAGGGCGTCAGAAGACGACGTCATTGGCCTGAGTAGGTGTGATGCTAGAAGATGGACCACTCGAGGCGTTCGGACAGTCGCTCCAGCGCGGCGATGCCTGCCAGCGAGTTCCCGGACGCATCCAGCTCCGGCGACCATACGGCAATACTCATTTCTCCCGGCACGATGGCGACAATGCCGCCGCCGACGCCGGACTTGGCTGGCATTCCCACTCGCCAGGCGAACTCACCGGCGCCGTCGTACATCCCGCTGGTCATGAGCAGCGCATTGACCTGACGCGTCTGACGCGAGGAGAGCAAGGCGGGGGCGTTGCCGAGCGTGCGTCCATGACTGGCGAGGAACCGGAAGCCACGAGCGAGTTCCGCACAGCTCATCGACAGCGAGCAGTAGTGGAAATAGGTTTGCAGCACTTTGGGGACGTCGTTATCAAAATTGCCGAATGACTTCATCAGCCAGGCTATCGCCGCATTGCGGGCGGAATGCTCGAATTCAGACTGCGCCACCGTGCGGTCGTAGTCGATATCGGGCTGGTTGGTCAGCGAACGCACCAGTTCCAGCATCCGCAATCGCGGGGCGGCAAGGCGGGTTTCCAACATGTCGCACACGACAAGTGCGCCGGGATTGATAAACGGGTTGCGAGGTTTACCATGCTCCAGTTCTAGCTGAACCAGCGAGTTGAAAGGTTGTCCTGACGGATCTTTGCCGACGCGCCGCCAGATCTCGCTTTCCTGATAGCGTGTTAATGCCAGAGACAAAGAGAGTACCTTCGATATCGACTGGATGGAAAAACGCGTGTCGGCATCGCCTGCTTGATAATACGCCCCGTCAACGCCGCAGACCGCGATCCCCAGATGGTCCGGCGCGACGCCGGCCAGGGCGGGGATGTAATCCGCAACGTGGCCTTGCCCAATTAACGGACGGACGTCTTCCAGTATTGCTTCCAGTAAACCATTGCTGAGTTCAGCCAATGTGAATCTCCGACGTAATAACGCGCTTCAAAATGGATGAGAGAACAAGATGATGCCTATTTTTTCACAGACTTCAGGTCTGACGCAAAACTCGCGGGCATGAATGTCAGATGTTCTGTTACAGAGCAGGCGAGGGAGAGGCGCTAAGTGGAGGCGATTCAGGATGGCCGGGTAGGGAGTCTACCGGGCCATTGCAGGGATAAGTTTGGCGTACGATTAAGCGATAACCGCGCTTATTGGTCATCTGCGGTTATCACGGCAATTGCACGTTACCAACGACCATATAGGCCTGAGACGTGCTTTCCGGTATTTGCGGCAACACGTCTTTCAACTGACGGCCTTTGATATCGGTGAACTTGATTTGCGTGACCTGGTTTCCTAAATTCTCAAGAATAAAATGGTTGTAGCTCATTTTAGGCGCGGTAACCCAATTGTTATCCTTCATATACTGCATCGCGATGATAGGATATTTAGCATTGCGTACCTGGACAGCAGCCCAATAAGGGTTGGAACCCTCTTTGATTCGATAGATGACATTACCTGACACCGGCGCTTCCACCAGTTGCCACTCGATATTGATAATGCCGTCTTGCAGGTCGCCTATTTTTTTAAAGGCGTTATAAGATAGATCCAGCGCACAGTCGCCGCCTTCAGGATAAATATCGGTGACATACACCGTCGTGCTGCCTTTAGGACCGGTGACCTTCAGATAAGCACCCGCCATCGCGGCGTTGATGCCGTTATAGTTCAGCTGATTGCTGTTTAATGCCGTGATTTCCATGTCGCTGGATATCGGATCCAGCAGCAATGCGCCACCGGAATATCCGGAGCCAGTCGCTGTCGCCGAGCCCCGGCAGACGTCGTTAATGTCCCTGGATGCCTGCGCATTATTGAATGCCGCAGACGAAAGAGATATGAATAAGGAAAGTAATAACGATGTTTTATTTTTCATGTTCACGTCCAATATGAAGTCATTGAGAAAATAATAGAAACACAAGGTGAAACGTAGAAGACGAATAATTCAATGATCACGCTTCCATTTGAATCATCCCTTTCTATTGTGTGTTAATTTTGGCTGCTATGTTTATAGAACAGAGAAGATACCTAAATCAATCGCATTTATCTTAGTATGAGGCGTCTGAAAATAACGCTCCTCCTGTGATAAGGAAGAACATTATTTTTATTTACTAAGTTCGGTATTATTTACCGATAAATAACTCAATAATTATTTATCGGTTGCCGCGAAGATGCGTATTGGCAGACCATTGATAAGTCGCGGAGGTGTCGGGTTTGAATTTGTTTTTCTTTTTCTCTGCGCGGGCTTGTTTGGCAACAGTTTCCCTTTCTCGCATCAGCTTATCGATGAACTCGTCCTTGATGTGATTATTTTCTGAGTTGGTTAGCGGTCGGCCGTGCTTCTTTCGTTCCTGGTCGAGGAGGGTTTTGAGTTGACGTTGTTCGCTTTCCGTCATGTCTTTCTGCGTTAATCTGGGCATAGCTCTCATTCCGCGTGGGGATTGGACCGTCATTATAGTGGAAAAAATCGAGGTATTCACAAATATCGGCGTGCTATTTCGCCATAAATCTTAACCGACAAGCATTTTTCCATGACAAAGAAATGTCGGATTGGCGCGACTAGGAGAGGGAACAACAACGACTGATAGAAAATGCGATTTTTCATCGCGTTGATCGAAAAAAAATCAATTTCCTCCACTAAATGCCGATACTGATTCAGGAAATATTCCACGTCTTGAACCGAGCCGAAATATTTAAAATTGTGAGAAAATAATATGAGTCATGACCTTAATGCATTGGTACCAGTCGAAGGAAATTCGACCGGAAGGGAAAACGTTGCGCAGCGTGGTGGTCAAAACCTACGGTTGACTCCGCTCTTTATTCTTGTCTTCTCCGTCGTTTTAGTGTTGTTCGCCGCGGCGATCGGCACGGCATCTTACTTCTTGTGGCAAGGCAAGCTATCCCTCGATGACTCCAATCGGGAACTGAACGTGCGTATGGAGTTGGTTGACAGTGCCAACCATATGCGTGCGGCGCGAATGAACCTTATGCATGCCGCGAACAGCAGAAACAACGGACAGATGGATCGTTACAACGCCAGCATGAGCGCGGCGGAAATGCGTCTCGCGATGTCGCAGCAAATGTTCACTGGCTACATCAAACGCAGCAATCGTGCTGAATCCGAGCTCGCTCGCGATCGTGAATTGGAAAGCCGATATAACGATTACATAAACACCGGTATTACCCCGATGTTTAATCTGGCTAAAACAGGAACGGCTCAGGAAATCAATAATTTTGAGTCTGATGTTGTTGACGATTTAGACGTTAAATATGATGTACCGCTGAAAGCCTCTTATTTGTATCGTGTTGAAAGAGAGAAGGCAATCAACGAAAATGCTCAAAGCAATTCTCGGCTGAGTTATATTTTGATGGGCGCATCGTTTGTATTAACGCTCGTGCTGGTCTTTATGACCTTTATCATTATTCATCGCGTCATTATCAATCCAACTCGTTATTGGGTCTCCCGTATTCAGGCTATTGCCCACGGTGATTTAACACAGCCCAGCATTCCCACGGGTCAAAATGAAATCGGTGTCTTGGGCAGTAATATTCAGCAGATGCAGCAGTCGCTTTATGACACTGTTTTTTCTGTTCGTGACAGCGCCGCGTCTATTTACAGCAGCTCCAGCAAGATTGCCGCGGGGAATACCGACTTGTCTGCACGTACCGAGCAGCAGGCCGCGGCTCTGGCGGAAACGGCGGCAAGCATGGAACAGTTGACGGCAACGGTGAAACAGAATACCGATAATGCCCATCATGCCCGGACGGTCGTCAGCAATACCTCTAAGAAAGCGACGGAAGGGGGTGAAATTGTGGATCGAGTTGTTGAGTCGATGGTGAAAATCACTCGCAGCTCAGACAAGATTTCCGAGATTATCGCGCTGATTAACAGTATTGCTTTCCAAACCAACATTCTGGCGCTCAATGCCGCGGTGGAAGCCGCGCGTGCGGGTGAGCAGGGTAAAGGTTTTGCCGTTGTGGCTGCCGAAGTGCGTAGTTTGGCTCAGCGCAGCGCCAATGCTGCCACGGACATCACTCGCCTGATCAAAGATTCTGAAACTGGTGTGAAAGAAGGGGCGGATCTGGCTAACAGCGCGGGCAATGCGATGAAGCAGGTTGTCTCTGAGATCAACAATGTCACCAGCATCATGAGTGAAATTGCACTGGCCTCCGATGAGCAAAGCAGCGGTATCAACCAGGTGTCCCTGGCGGTTTCCGAGATGGATCACGTTACTCAGCAAAACGCCGCGTTGGTGCTGGACGCGTCTGCGTCGGCCATGTCGCTGGAACAGCAGGCTGAACGTTTGAATCAGGGCGTCGCGCGATTTACGTTGAACTGATTTTTCACTGAGTATGGGTCTTTATTTCAAGCCAGCGATTGAAGTCATCGCTGGCTTTTTTTTACCCTTGCAGAGCAAGCACGTTAGCTTTTAACGACCGATTTTGCTGGCTTGAAGCTGACCCGGTGTCTGGCCAAAACGCTGACGAAATGCCTCGATATAAGCACTTACATTGCTATAACCGCTCATCAGCGCAACGTCGCTGATTGATAATCCCGCAAGAACCCATCGCAAAGACACAATGATTTTCGCCTGTTGCCGCCATTGGCTAAAGCTCAGGCCGGTCTGTTGACGAAATAGCCGGCTTAAGCTGCGTACGCTGAGTCCCCACTGCTGAGCTAACTGAGTCTGATCCCAGGCGCCCCCGGGATTGTTCAATAACGCATTAGCGACGTTGCGAGCACGGCGATCGACGGGAAACGTTAAGTGCAGAGGCAGTTCGTCGCTTCGGGCTATTTCGTGGCCCAGTAACGTCAGAAGATTATTCCGGTAGTCGTCAGAGGACGTGGCATGAGTTTCTCTGAAAACGCGTTCTAAAAGCCCCAAAACAAAGCTATCTGCGCCGTAAATACCCGGCTGAGAGGGCAATTCGATGGACGACGCGGCAGCGAGGTAAAGACTTCTCCCTTTGGCCGTGGCTGGAACCCAGGCTTTATGTTTCAGGCCTGCAGGAAACCATCCGACGGAACCGGGGGTGACGGTCCACTGCGCTCTTGATGTTTCAATCACAATAACGCCATCGCTGAGCCAATAAAGTTGGCCTGACTCATGCTCATGCCAAGGCGTTGAATGCGGCTGCTTATATTCGAATGTTTTTGCTTGCATCGGAATGGCTGATTAACCGTATATCATGTCCAAATAACGATAATAAGCGATCTGGGATGTTATGTAGACTGGGTTTGTTCACAGTCAGGAGAATTCAATGAAGACATGAGTCAGATCGTGATGAATGCTTTGCAAGAAATCATCAATAATCCCGAGCACAATGAAGAGAGGATCGCCGTTTATTTTTCTCCCGATTATCAGCAACAGGTTGATGGTAAACATCTTGGCTATGATGAGTTTGTCAAACATATGGGCTTACTCAAAACGAAAACCAGACGTATGACTCTTTCAGTGCTGTCTATTGTTGCCGAGGGCGAAACTGTTTTTACGCATCATGAGGTCAAGGTAGAAAAAGGCGAGGGCAGGGACAGTCTATTTGAAGTATTAGCCCACTATCGTTTGTCGTCAGACAAGATTGTCAGTTGCCAGGAGCTGACACGAATGATTTATGGCGAGAACAGTGATCGAAATCTCGGCAGTCGGAGTTGACTGAAAGATTATAAAACTAGGCGATGGGACTAAAACGCAAGAACTATTCGACAGTTTCATCCGGTTGAAATTTAAACTGTCGACGGGCAGATCTCGGCTTGGCTTTGATATTTAAGCGGGTTTTGAATATCAAGAACCATTCTATGCCAAGCCCATTTTTAACCTTGATCCATTGAATGTCTCTGACTCAATTCCTGATGGATGAAATCAATGAGCGCTCTGGTTTTAGCGGGCAAGTAACGACGATTGGAATAAACGGCGAACAATTGCAATGGGGCTGCCGATTGTTCAAACTCCACTTCTATTAACCGGCCATCGCTGATGAAGGGCTGGCAGGCTTGTTTCGATAGAATGGCAAAACCTACACCCGCTAGCGCAGCTCGTCCTGCCATTTCTCCACTGTTGACCCGATAATGCTCTTTAACCTTAATTGTCTCGAATCCCCCTTTCATATTGACGAACTGCCAGGGCGCACCTTTGAGTGCACTCACCGTTGTAATGCAGGGTAATTCTTTAAATTGCTGGATATGAGAAGGGGTGCCATAACGCTCAATGACGGAGGGGGCCGCAACAATGGTGCAAGGGATAGTCACCAGATGACGGGCTATGTAATCACTGTCATCCATCTGACCACGGGTCACAATGATGGCTAAATCCAGATCATCTCGCAGGGATTCAAAACCTGACAAGTTGGTGATGCAACTGATCTCTAGATCCGGGTACTGACAGGCGAAATCAGCAATAACAGATCCCAGCAATGCAGGACCTATTTCATTGGGAATACAGAGACGTAATGGACCCTTGAGCTGCATTTGCCGCAACGTTAATTCTGTCTCTGTTTGCTCAAGCGCCTCTAGCAGTGGTTTTGCGCGGGTATAAAGTAGGTGTCCTGCCTGGGTGAGTTTCATATGGCGGGTGCTGCGTTCAATCAGCTGAAGATTCAGTTTTTCTTCTAACTGAGAAATACAACGACTGACATTGGATCTCGGCATTTCGAGGACTTTAGATGCCCCGACAAAACTTTCTCTTTCAACCACAGCCATGAACACTTTCAGGGTATTAAAATCAAGAGCCGAACGCATTAACTATCCCATATATGATAACAATAAGTGCCACTTTTACCATATAGTGAACATCATTGATAGCAGTTAAGCTGGGATATCTTTCATCCTTAGGTAGTTAGCTATGCCACTGATCATACAGATATTTAATCATAAATCCCTTATGCGAATCGCCATTGTCATGGCTTTTGTCCAGTTCACTAATGCGCTGGAATATATGGTGTTTAACCCTGTATTTGCTTTTATGGCAGAGGATTTTTCAGTGCCCGTATCATTCTCGGGCTATGTGTCAGGTATGTACACATTGGGTGCCGTCCTTTCGGGTGTTATCGCCTTTTACTGGATTGGTGGTTTCAATAAAAAACGTTTTTTAATCGCCAATATGGCGCTATTAGGCCTGCTGACACTTTTAACTACATTCATCTCCAGTTTTAGTCTTTTGCTTACACTTCGATTCTGCGCAGGGTTGGTGGGAGGAACGACAATGGGGGTAGGGACAAGTTTATTGATAAACAATGCGCCAGCTAATTTGCGCGGAAAAATGTTGGCGACGGTGATTGCGTCATTTTCGATGGTCAGCATTGTAGGAATGCCCAGCCTATTATTTTTGTGTACCAACTATGGTTGGCATGTTGCGTTGTGGCTAATCACTACACTTTGCTTGTTGGCCTTGCCTCTGATTGTCTCCGCCATCCCACAAAACTCGGACTCTCTCAGCACGCGCGAGACGCAGGCTCTCGATGTCGATACTTTACTGTTCGCCTCCGGTAATGCGCTTGTACAGTTTAGTCCAATGCTGGTCATTCCTATTTTGGTACCACTAATGACGCAGCAGTTGGGCGCTTCGGAAGATCTATTGCCTTGGCTGTTTTTCGGCGGTGGAGTGATAGGTTACCTGTCTACAAAAATCACTGGCGTGTTAACTTCCCGTTTTTCTGCGTTGGTTCTGGCGACTGGTTCCACCGCCGTCTTTATATTGAGTTTGCTAATACCCATCTTGGGTTATCAGCATGCGGCGTTATTCATGACTTTATTTCTCGGTGCATCTTACAGCCGTCTGGTTTCATCTTCAGCGATTACGATTCAGTTTCCTGATGATAGGCAACGAGCGGGATTTTCTTCATTACAGACATCAATAATGTATGTGATGACAACGGTCGCATTTTTCCTGTCTGCTTTTTTATTACCCGATCATGGCATGGCACCACAAAATGTAAAAAGGTTGCTGGTGATATGCGCCATATCCGCATCCGTATTTCCCATTATCGTTATCATTCTGCAAAAGAAATTGGCTAAGCGTTTTCATCTGTCAGCAGATCATAATTTTTGATATCCAAACTGACCCCCATAAACGCGAAATTCTGCACATTCTCACCTTGGTGTGCATTTAATGTACGATGTGTAAAAAAGTGTTATAACAATCTTGCTGCATGGTCGCATTTTCAATGCATAAAGTTATTTTTAATCATGAGGTTAGGGTATGGATACGGTTGAAGAACTTAATAACACCTACTTTTAAGCTGGCCGCTCAAATCTGACTGCAAGCCAATTGATGTTTATGATTTTTTGCGAAAATACAGCTAATCAGCTTGGTGTGCAGGATTTTGGGGCGATAGTGTCCATTGTGGCCGGATTGAATATTTTGCCTACACGGACAAAACCGCGTGGTGCCATTGAAGGTACTTCGTTAGCTTCCCGTAGTTCTCGTAAAGTATTTGGTACTGCTAAATTTCCCTGGGGAATACAGTTGCCATCTGTGATAGGTGGATATCCGCCATCAACATTAAAAATAAAAATGGTTGCAAAAATTAGCGCATTTACCGGTCGTGCTATACCTGTTGTTGGATGGGTTATTCTGGCCTCTGATATATCGCAGATTGCATATTGTACAGGCAGGGATTACAACCGTATTGTCAGAGGAAGTGATAAAATATGGTAAGTGATACGATTGAACACCGGATTTATGAACTGGTAAAAAGCTATGATGGAATCTACCTTTTCAAGAAAAAAGAACTGACACCTACAACGGATTTAGATTCAGATCTACGGCTGGAAGATGATGAAGCACTGGCTTTGATGGATGTTTTTTTCACAAAGTTTGATGTAGATAGGGGGAAGTTTTCGATCACTACATACTATCCGCCAGAACCACCACTAAAGGATTTGCTTAATCCATTTCGTAAACGTGATATTCCTCAGGTGCCGGATTTCACGATAGGAATGCTAATTGAATCCGCTAAAGCAGGCCGTTGGCTGTATGACTGATTCACATAGCAGAGTTATTTTTGACCCTGTGCATCAACACGACCAATGACCAATGACCAATGACAGCGCCGGGAACGCCAGTTTCCACGCTCCCTTATCTTGGTTCGCATAATGTATATTATGTTAAATTTGATTTATATGCCGAGACGCCGCAGCCATTCCTGAGCGCTTCACTCGCCATGCAACCCCACTCTTCACTTCACCATGTTGGATGAGATTTTCGACATTGATAACTCTGCCATCATCTACAAACCAATCCTCGATAATGACAGCCATTCATTCTTCAACGCCGCAGCACCCAATTTTTGATCATGCTGGGTGAATTTTTGTCACTGGATAACTGGCGCTGTTGATCCGATACAGGCATCAGCCGTCACTCGACATCTTACGTCTTTCACGTGGTTCCGTTTCCCATACAACGCAACGTTGCTTCGTCACAGAATTTAAAATGAGCCAGATTTTCGGTTTAACTGTCTCAGTCGCGGTGCCCGTTGCCCTGTAAAAATCCATCGCATGGAATCACTTTTACCGTTATTGCAATTCAGCTGGAATATTCTGGCTCGACAGATCCGCTAACTGGCCAAAGAGTGGATCCCACAGCTGTATGTCCAAACGTACAATCAAATTCTCACGTGTGAACGGATCGCCGTGAATCATTGCTTTCACTTCATCAAGGGTCGCCGCGCTGAAAATCAGAAACCCTGCCCTTAATGGCGTCTCTTTGAGCAGTCCTGACGCTATCAAACGGCCGGCTTTGATTAATCCCTGAAGATAGCGAACATGCTCTGCAACGTGTGTATTCCATCCTGTCCCGTCTGGATGGTCCATTCTGACGATATAAATGCCCATAACGATTCCCCTGATGTGTTATTCAACGGCAGAGAGGGTGTGTATTGCGTCGTTTTGATGGCTATCAGCATTTGATGGGTTTACTCCGACGCGGTGGCGATAACGCCGGAGAAAGAATTTCCGTGATTCACTGTCCCCGGGAGGTGTCCCGGAGACAACGGCGGGCGAGTTATTAGTTGAGTTTGTACTGCAGTGTGATCTCGGCGTTCAGCACCTGTGAAACCGGGCAGCCGGCTTTGGCTTTGTTGATGATTTTTTCGAACGCCGCTTCTTCAATACCGGGCACTTTCACCGCGCTTTCCAGCTCAATTTTTGTGATGGCGAACCCGCCGTTGGCTTTATCCAGCGATACCACGGCCGTCGTATCAATACTGTCCGGCTTATAGCCTTCGTCGCCTAACATCAGCGACAGCGCCATGGAAAAACAGGCAGCATGTGCGGCGCCAATCAGCTCTTCGGGGTTGGTGCCAGGTTTGCCTTCGAAACGGGTGTTGAAGCCGTAGGGTTGCTGACTCAGCGCCCCGCTTTCCGTTGATACCGTACCTTTACCCTGCTTGATGTCGCCTTCCCAGTGGGCTTGCCCTTTCTTATGAATGGTCATGCTTTCTCTCCTGTTGATGAGACTGAACAGTAAGTATAGGAAGTCATGCCGATCTTGCCTGGTTTCGCTAATGATGAATGCCCTATTGATTTCATTGGCCACTTCGATTGATGCCTGACGCCTCGGTATTTCTGGCATACACTCAGTATTCACCGTTCGATGCTATTTCCGTCATTTTTCTCTCACCGGTAAGGCAAACGTATGAGCCAACTTTTCACCCCATCCAAACTGGGAGCGCTGACACTCGATAATCGCATTGTCATCGCCCCGATGTGCCAATACTCCGCCGAACAAGGGTTTCCCAGCGATTGGCACACCATGCACCTCGGCAATCTGGCGCAATCCGGGGCCGGTCTGTTGATTGTGGAAGCGACCGCTGTCCAGCCGGAGGGCCGCATCAGCCCTAAAGATTTAGGGATCTGGAGCGATGAACAGGCGACCGAACTGACGAAACAAGTAGCGAGTATTCGCCGCTATTCCCCAATCAAACTCGGTATTCAGCTTGCACATGCGGGGCGCAAGGCTTCCACCGCAGAACCCTGGAAAGGCGGAAAAGATGTCGCTATCGCCGATGGAGGATGGCAAACGGTGGCGCCTTCGGCATTGGCCTATGCGGATAGCCGCCAGCCACAAGCCCTGACCATAGAGCAGATCCACCAGCTCAGAGCGGATTTTATTTCCGCCGCGGAACGGGCAGAAAAGGCGGGATTTGATCTGATCGAGCTGCATGCCGCCCATGGCTATCTGCTGCATCAATTTCTCTCCCCCCTGTCCAACCAACGCAGTGACGATTATGGCGGTACGCTGGAAAACCGGATGCGTTTGGTGTTAGAGATCTTCGCGGATGTCCGTGAGGCGGTTTCTATCGCTGTGGGCGTCAGAATCTCCGCCACGGATTGGGCCGACGGCGGCTGGAGCGAAGCCGACTCGGTAGTATTGTCGAAACAGCTGGAAGCATTAGGTTGCGATTATATCCATGTCTCCAGTGGCGGCCTGTCGCCTGAACAGAACATCCCCGTTGGCCCTAACTATCAGGTGCCGCTGGCATCACAGATCCACGAGTCGGTCGGTATTTCAACGATTGCCGTAGGGCTGATTACCGAAGCAGAACAGGCGGAAGCCATCATTGCTACCGGACAGGCGGATTTTATCGCCCTCGCCCGCGCCGTGTTGTTCGACCCCCGCTGGCCGTGGCATGCCGCCGCCAAACTGGGTGATACCATCACGGTTTCGCCACAATATCTGCGCTGTGAGCCGCATTATCTGAGGGGGTTATTCGGGTAAGCGATGGCAGTGACCGGGGCAACGTCTTCGGTCACTGCCCGTACGCCTGTGAGACAGCGGTTATCACTCAGACTTAACAAATATCACATCATGCTTGTTTGCCCCTGGATATCGTCCACCCACTGCAATGCTTCAGGCGCCAACTGATTTACGGGACGGGTAACCCATAAGGATGCGGGTGGTTTCAAACATGAAATCAACCGTGGTCAGATCACCGATATGATTAAAAGATGAATATTTTTAATAAAGCCCCACATATATATGTGGGGCTATCTTCAGCAGGAAATTTCAACTATTTCTCAATGCTGGATCTCAATCTGTGTCCAGCCTTTGCGATACATGCAGTCTTTCACCAGAATGTCTCGATGACTCTCATTTTCATCACTCGTTGAGTAGCTTGTACTAACCGTTTTATGTTTTTCATCTCTAGATGTGTACTTGCCTGAGATTTGATTGTCAGGTGGCAAATCCCTGAGCGCCTGCGCTTTACATTGCGTTTCAGCAATAACTGCCTGCTGCTTGTCGGTGCCGGGCTTAACCCACTGATACTGAACACAACCCGTCAAGCTTATTAGGATTAACGTCATAACAACGGTCTTTTTCATGATACCCAATCAAAAGTAAAATAAAGTTAATTCTAACTATACTGCGATCGAGTTCCTATAAACAGAATATCAACACGAGCACCGCGGGTTACGGCACAAAAGCCACCATGTTGAGAAAGCATACGGGCAGGCAGCTGTAGGCCCCGCAGGCCTCATTAGCTATGACTGCGGATAAACCGTGAACGCCAAGGTTTAAGTACCCAAATCGCCAGCGCCGCCGTGACAAAGTCCAGCGTAATTGCGCAGCCGAAGACGATGTGCCATCCCTGCGTGTGTTGATACAGCAATGCCGCCAGCGGTCCGCCCAGAATTGAACCAACACCTTGCGACATATACAGCCAGCCGTAGTTAGCGGTTGCGTTTTGAGTCCCGAAGGTATCGGTCAGCGTCGAAGGAAATAGCGAGAAAATCTCTCCCCAGCCAAAGAACACGACGCCGGACAGCAGCACAAACAGCAACGCGTTATCCCGCGACATCAGCCAAAGCGTCATCGCGCACCCTTCCAAGGCAAAGGCGATGAACATGGTATTTTCGCGTCCGAAGCGGTCGGATATGAAGCCGAACAGCGGTCGGGTCAATCCGTTGGTGAACCGATCGATAGTCAGCGCCAGCGGCAGTGCCGCCATACCGAAGACAACCGCGCTGGTAATGCCGAAGTCATGGGCGAAGATCGCCATTTGCGAGGTGACCATCAGACCGGACGTCGACATCATCGCCATCATCAGAAACATCAGCCAGAACAATGGCTGACGCAACATCTCTTTGGAAGCAAACTGCCGCCGACTTTGCTCCAACCGGCTGACAGGTTGTGACGCGGTATCCTCTTCGACCGGCACTCTTAACCCCTGACTCGCCAGCAGCCCCACCAGCGCGAATACGCTGCCAAAGACCAGTAACGTCCACTCCAGTCCCTGCTGACCCAAACTGATAGATATTGGAAATGTGGTGAGAATCGCCCCCATACCATAGCCCGCAGCCACCATGCCTGCGGCGAATCCGCGATGACGCGGAAACCAGCGCACCATCAGTCCCACAACGCCGACATACACAATCCCGGTTCCCAGACCGCCAAGACAGCCATAGACCAGATAAAGCATCGCCAGATTCTGAACCTGTGCGGAGAGCACCCAGCTGAGGCCGGATAAGACGGTCCCCAGCGAGATCAGCAGACGTGGCCCGAAGCGGTCAATCAGCTTGCCCTGAAACGGCGAGAAGAAGGTTTGCAGGATAATCAGCAGCGAAAACGTGACTTGCAATTCAGGCAGACTGACGCCGATTTTCTCTGTGAAGGGTTTAGTCATTAAGGTCCAGACGTACTGCGGACTGGATATCGAGGCCATACAAATCAATCCCAGGAGCATTTGAATCCACTTGGTGCGGGCCGATACCTGAATCGGCATGCTGAGCGTTGTCACTATTCATTTCCCCCTGCGTATCAATGTCATCGCGCATCGTCAGGATGCGTCGAAAAAAACTGCGACGGGAAGCCGGTCTCTTTGTGATGATGATGACTCATGCTGACCCCAGAGGGTGATAAGCACTATCTATGCCACCTGTTGTCCAGCCAGGCAGGAAAACCCGTCAGCCAACCGGTAACGTGTTGACTCAATAAGAAATGATTTGCCTTACGAGGCTGGAGGATTTCTTGATGCGGCGGTCACGTCCTTCATTATTCTGTTTTGGCTTAACGTCATGAAAGACGCCCCATGGTGCGAAGCCAAGGCAGCCGCGCACTCTTTTCGTTCATTCGCGGCTTTTGCGTCGCCGGTGGTGATCTTTTTTACCTAAAGCGAGCTGTCGGTCTGACGGGGGATCGCGCTTCTCCATTTCATTACGGTGCGTTACGGGCTACCCTTGTTATGGGCGAAAATAAGGCTGATAAGGCAAGCATTTACTCCTTTTGCCGTTTCTTTTGCCGTTTGAATTGCTTGCAAAAAGGTAGAATTTACGCTGGCGCAGACATACACCGAGCTTTTTCTGCCGTGAAACATCTACTACACAAGGTCTCTTTGGCGTGGCAAAACTATTTTTACGCAGTGGCAATCTGGACGACTTTCTGGCGTTAGGAGAGAACGGACAGCCCGTTTACGCTTCGGCGCTGCAACTCAGGGAAACACTGCGTCTTCGTAAGCAGCAGCCGATCGCTGACTGTCTGGCAATACCCCAGTCTAATGAAAAAGGCGATCGCATCGATTGGTATGCGCCCGTCGCAGGCAAAATGACGTCCTGGATGGCCGCGAGCGACGAACAGCGCGAGCACGCGCTTGAACTGCTGGAACAGTACCAGCAAACCATCGCCGGGATTAGCGAGAAGGCGCAAACCTCCGAAAAACCCGCGCTGAAACTGTTTGGCGTTCTCTTGGCTAAAGCCATCCAGTTCCCCGGCCCCAACCACGTTTATCTGGTGGATGATAAACCGGTTATTACCTTCTGGGGCTTCGTCAATCTCGGCAAAAAATCCCGAGCCGATGCGCTGGAGTGCCTGCGCCCCGTCGCGCCGCCTGAACCGCCTGTGATTGAGGTGGCGCCAGAGCCTGAGCCGGAACCGATTGAAACCCCTGCGCCTGAGATTCAGGAGCCGGAACCGACCCCCGAGCCAGAAGCCGCGCCCGTTGAAACGCCGGAACCGGCGCCCGTGTTTGTGGTGCCGGACGCGCCGAAACCCGCTTCACATTCTGTCTGGATGCGGGCGTGGTGGCTAATCCCCTGCGCCGGGTTACTGGTCACGCTGGGCATGCAGATCCGCAGTTGCGTTTCGTTGCCGCCTTCTGAAAAAGCGCCTTCCATGGTCGTCGTCAAACCCGAAAAACGTGCGTTGGACGCCACCCCGGCGCCGGTAGAATCCCCGCTGCTGAGCTTCTCTGGACTGCCATTAGGTGAGGCCACCCTAATGCCGCCCGTCGTGGCCCCTGCCGTAGCGAGCGAAGAAAAAGCGCCGGAAACCGCGCCAGCCAGCGATGCTGTGCACCTGACGCCAGCGCCTAAAGGCGTACTGGTCATGCCGCCGGAATCCATCCGCGTTGGCTCCGTCCGGTTCCTGAACGGTAACTGGCAGGCGACCGCTATCGTGAAGAATCCGCTGACGGGCAAGCCGCCGGTATTGAAGTACCAGATCCAAAACGGTAAAGGCCGAGTGAGATTCACCTATGGCGATAAAGTCACCTGCCGTGCCGACGTCGAAGCCGGGCTTCATCAGTCGGGTAATCTGGTGATTAACAGCCGCTATCGGGCGCGTTGCAGCGACGGTTCGCGTTACAGCATGCCGGAAGTCGTCTGTAACCGGGTGGACACCGCTGAAGCGGCGGACTGTAAAGGCCGCTTTGACGCCGATACGATATTACCGATGACGATTAAGCGTGAGAGTAAATAATAATGCTGGCAACCATTACTGATTATAAACAACGCATTACGCTGATTCAGAATAGCGGTATCCAGTTTCTCGATTTCGCGTTCAAACTTGATTCTGAGGCAGACATTGCCAACCGGTTTATCCGCAAGAGCGCCAATGGCCCTCTCCTGCGGTTGATTTACAACGAGAACAACGGCAAGTTCGTGCTGCCGGGCGAAACCAACGTTTTGCCGGAGGCGGTGAACCCCGAGTCGAACTTTACGCTGAAGCAATCACTGAACCTGCTCAGTCAGGCCTGGCTGCCGCTGCCGTTTTTCCGCTTCAACCCGCCGCGGACGTTCCTCGGCGGCCCGAACAACTGGGCCCGCGTTCAGGTCCTTGAGCTGGATCAGCCGGATGACGACGGCAACACGCACCGCATTTGTCTGGCCTTCGACACTAAGGTATATCCGGAAAGCCACGAGTATGAGTCGTTAGCGCCGAGCGAGAACGACATCAATACCGGCCGAAACTATACGCTGGCCTACCACAGCGACGAACTGTACGAGTTTTTGGATCTGACCTGGGTCGACGGCTGGCTGCGTGAGACATTCTCCCAGCAGGCCGCGAAGCGTGAACGCCGGAAGCCGCACGAAATTCGTCAGGGGCTGCGCGACTTTGAATATCAGGCGCACTTCCTCAACCTGCTGGACGTGCTCGGCAACCTGCTGGAAATTCCAGAGGTGCAAATCACCGCCAGTACGCTGCAGGAACCGGCTGTCAACGTTGACCTGATCCTGGATGTGGGCAACTCGCACACCGCCGGTATTCTGGTTGAAGACCATGCAGACGAAAGTAATGGTCTGAAACAGACCTACGAAATGCAGATCCGCGATCTGAGCGAACCCCATTATCTGTACAACGAGCTGTTCGATAGCCGCGTGGAGTTCGCACAGGCCAAATTCGGCAAACAGAACTTCTCCTACGAAAGCGGCCGGGAAGACGCTTTTGTCTGGCCGTCCATCACGCGTGTTGGACGCGAGGCGAGCCGTATGGCGCTACAGCGTCAGGGAACGGAAGGCTCCAGCGGTATCTCCAGCCCGCGCCGTTATCTGTGGGATGAAGAACCCTACATGCCCGGCTGGCGTTTTGGTCAACCTGCGGGTGCCGCCCAGCAAGAGCTGTTGGCAACGGCGATGCCGCTGACCATGCTGGTCAATGACGAAGGTCAGCCGCTGTTTAATCTACCGCTGGATGAACGTCTGCCGGTATTTGCGCCTCACTACAGCCGCAGCGCAGTCATGACCTTCATGCTGTCTGAATTGCTGGCGCAGGCGCTGATGCAAATGAACAGCGCCGCCCAACGTCAGAAGATGATCCACGCCAACGCGCCGCGTCAGCTACGCAACATCATTCTGACCCTGCCCTCGGCGATGCCGAAGCCGGAGCGGGAAATCTTCCGCCGTCGCATGTATGAAGCCATCGGGCTGGTATGGAAAGCGATGGGCTGGCATCCGGCGGACGAGGACTTCCACACGCCGCAGGATAAAGCGCTAAGTCGCGTTCCCGTGCCGGAAGTCCAGATGGAGTGGGACGAAGCGACCTGTGGCCAGATGGTTTACCTGTATAACGAAGCGCAGGTGAACTTCGGCGGACGCGCAGAAGCGTTTTTCGCCAGCATGGCGCGCCCGGATAAAGAGCTCGCGGACGATGAACAGCCCGGCAAAACGCTGCGCATCGCCTCTATCGATATCGGCGGCGGCACCACCGACCTCGCCATCACGCAGTACTGGCTGGATGACGGCGTCGGCAGCAATGTGAAAATCATTCCGCGCTTGCTGTTCCGCGAAGGATTTAAGGTGGCGGGCGACGATATCCTGCTCGACGTCATTCAAATGTATGTTCTGCCTGCGCTGCAGGCCGCGCTGAAAAAGGCCGGCATGACCAGTCCGGAAGGATTGATGACGCGCCTGTTCGGCAGCGAAGGCCGAATGGACGGGCAGTTAACGCTGCGTCAGCAGGTCACTTTGCAGCTGTTTATCCCGATCGGTCAGGCGGTGCTGGAAGCGTACGAAAACTTCGATCCGCTGGATCTGAATGCGGAGATCGACGCAACGTTCGGCGAGCTGCTGAGCCAGCTGCCGACGCAGAAAGTCCTGGATTACGTCAACAGCGGCGTACAGCGTGAGCTGCCGGAAGAAGAAGTGGGCTTCGATATTCTTCAGGTACCGCTGGTTTTGCGCTTGAGCAAGCTGCACGCCGAATTCCTGTCTAACCGCATGAGCATTACCCAGCATCTGCGTCTGATGTCCGAAGTCGTCTCGCTGTACGCCTGCGACGTGCTCTTGTTAACGGGACGCCCTTCTCGCTTCCCGGGGATTCAGGCTCTGTTCCGTCATCTTCAACCGCTGCCGATCAACCGTATGCTGTCGCTGGATGGCTATCACACCAGCGACTGGTATCCGTTCAACAAGCGTGGCCGGATCGATAACCCGAAATCGACCGCGGCGGTAGGCGCCATGTTGTGCCTGTTGGCGCTCGATCTGCGTCTGCCGGGCTTCTACTTCAAGGCGGGCGATTTCCAACCTTATTCCACCGTGCGTTACCTGGGGATGCTGGACAGCAGCCAGGCGTTGACCATGGATAATGTTTACTACAACGATATCGATCTGGATGTCGCCGACTTTACCCTGCGCGAGCAGCCCGGTTTCGACGTGCGCGGATCGCTGTGTCTCGGTTTCCGTCAGTTGGACAATGACCGTTGGCCCGCCTCTCCGCTTTATTCCCTTTCGATTGTGGACCCGGAGCTGGCACGAAAAGTCGCAGGCGACAGCGTGCTGCATGTGCGTCTGGAAGTCGCTAAAGGCGAAGGCCACGACACGCCGGAGTGTTTCGAGATCGCCGAGGCGATTCTGGGCGATGGTCAACCAGTACCGCCGCAGCACTTGAAACTCCGTCTGAATACCCTGGCCAGCACCGGCTCGGGCATGACTCATTACTGGATCGATAGCGGGAGCGTCTTTAAGAAATGAAACCATTAACGCCCAAACAACTATCGAGCCGACTTAACCGCCAACTGCAATCCGTTTCTCAGGGCGTCGACGAAGCGATAGCCTGGCTGGACGATACGCGGCGCAATGTCCCGCGTCTGGATATGGAAGCGGATCGTCTGAGCATCAAACTGCGCAGCAGCCGCAATCAGGCGCATGACCTGATGGACTCCGCGACTAAAGAGATCGCGATGGGCTTCTTCGGCCTGTCGCAGGCGGGTAAGTCATACCTGATTTCCTCTTTGGCCGCCGGTGAAAACGGTCGGCTAGAGACCAGCGTCGGCGGATTGACGTTGGACTACCAGAAACACCTCAACCCGACGGGCCAGTCCTCGGCGTTTGTCACGCGTTTCACCCGCCAGGCCGAAGGTAAGAACACGCCGAACCCGGTCCAGCTGCAACTGCTGAATGAAGCGGATATCGCGCGGATCATGGCGAACGCGTTCTTATATCACCGTCGTACGCCCGCGAATGAAGAGCTGGATGAGCAGCACATCGCCGAACACCTGAAGATGTTGGCCATGCATCGTCAGACCACGCCGGTTCCCGGCATGGACAGCGATGACGTGGTCGCGCTATGGGACTATCTGGTGCGTCACGATGGCAAGCGCCAGACGATCCTGGCCGGTCAGTTCTGGCCGACGGCGGTTGAATTAGCGCCCTTCCTGAGCGCGGACGATCGCGCCAGCCTGTTCTCTCTGCTGTGGGCCGAGCAAGCCGACATCACGGCCGCCTATCGTTACTTCGCTTATACGCTGCAGCACCTCTCCAGCGCACGAAAAGTGCTCGCGCCGCTGAGCGTGCTGGTTGATGAAAGCATGCATGCCGACGGCGGTATCCTGAACGCCAGCTTGTTTGACCGCCTGAATAGCCCGGCGGATATGAGCGTACAGGTGCGTCCGATCGTGGGCGGCCGCGCGGCGAAAACCGTCGAACTGTCTCTGGCGGAGCTGATGATGCTGACCGCGGAGCTGCAAATTCCGCTGTTGAACGCGCCGCGTGAAACGCTGTTCGAACAGGTCGATTTGCTGGATTTCCCCGGTTTCAGTCTGGTGAACGACGAGCCGGAAGCGGACGATGAGGAAGACTTCAGCCGTCCGTTACGCAGTGCCCCTCACCCGCTGGCGCAGACTTTGCTCTACGCGAAACGGGCCTACCTGCTGGAGCGCTACACCGACAGTCAGGAGATGAACGTTCTGTTGGTCTGTACGGCCGCCGCCGGTAAGCAAGATGTGAAAACCGTGGGTAAAGCGCTGGACTATTGGGTCCGCCATACCCAAGGCGAAAACCCGCAGGTCCGCAGCCGCCGTAAACCGGGATTAATATGGGCGGTCACCAAATTCGACCGACGCTTCACTCATGGACATAACAACGACGAAGCGGTTCAGCGCTATGTCGGCAACCCCGGCGATGCCTGGGGAACGATGCTGGCGTTGGATAAACGCGGCGTGAATCGTATGGCCGCCTGGCTGGATGCGGAAGTTCGCCGCGAGGTAAAACTCAACCGCGTCAACGAGCAGTTGAGTGAACTACAACGTGAGCTGACCGAGAATCTGTTGGGCAGCTGGTATCAGCCGACGGGCGCGGATGCGCCGGCGAAAAAGCAGCAGATTGCCGAGTCGATGCTGAAAGCGTTGCAGACTCGAACCGGTGTTCACGGCGAAATGTTGGAACGCCTGTTGCCCTCGCGTGATGAGCTGCGCAGGCTCTATCTGCAACAACAGGAGTCGTCCCCGCGCAGTTATAACGCGCATCCGGACGATTTGGACGCCGTTGCGCCGCCTGCGAGCTATGAGCCTTTCGGCGTTGGGTTGGAAATTGATCTGTTCAGCGATGAACCGATCAGTGAAGCCCCCCAAGATGCTGAGGAACCTAAAGCCTCGGAAACGGATATTGCCGACAGTCAGGGGTACGAAGCCGAGTTCGCTCGTAGCGTCTATCGCTACTGGATCACGCATCTGCGTAACCTGCCGGAAAACGACGCCATCATCGAACTGCTTGGCGTGGCCCGTCCGACGATCGAAATGTTGGTGGAAGAGCTGATTACCGCGGGTATTCGCCTGAAAATCGAAGAAGAGCTGCTTACCGTGTTAGTGAACGCGGAACAGCTGGATTTGAATCGGGAAAATAAAACCGACCGTCAGGTCTCACGTGCGTTAACCGTACTCGGCGACTTTGTCGCGTGGCTGGGCTTCCAGCGCGTCAAAGAAGCGGAACGTCCGGAAAGCCGGGTCAATAAAGGGCAGAAAATCTTTGCTCGTCCCGAAAAGCAGGCCGGTAGTTTTGGCGCGACACAGCGATTGACCCGCCTGTCCGTGACGCCGACCAACAGTACGGCCTATTACATCTACGACTGGCTGATCGGTCTGAATGAAACCATTATCCGCAATGCGGGCTATGCCGCAGGACGGGACATCAAGCCGAAACAGCGCGAGCGTCTGGGACATGTTCTGGCGCTGATCAAGTCCGACGCGTAAAACGGTCGACACCGCATCTGAGGGATCAGATGCGGTGCTCGTTTCTCCCCGCATTCCTCAGTTTTGTCGCGTCTGCGACGATATTCCCCCCTTCATTTCCTCATTTTATCGACCGTAAGTTGATACTTTCTGTTCCATCACGCGCCTGCGTTATAACGCATGAACCTATGCCTACCCTGCATGACGGACAAAAAGCGATCCAGATCAACGCCTTTAGAGAAACCTGACAAAAACCATACAAAATCAGATCGGATTGTGGCCTGATCGAGTGAACCAAATTCGAAAACGCCTTCTTTGACGTGAAACTTTTTTTCACGACTCGCACAGCTAAAAAATGGAATTGTCATCATGAATTTACACGATCACGCTGGTCAGCTTGATAGGGAAAACCACTTCAAGGTCAACGGATTTGTCGAGCTTGAGAGCCGACAAACGCTGAGCCAGGAACTGGATGATATCCGCACGTTGCTGAAAAAAGCGATGGCGCTGGAGCATGCGATTATCCCTCCTTACCTCACCATGCTTTACACGCTGAACGACGATAGAGACCGCTGGATATCGGACGTGATTCGCAGCGTCGTCGTCGAAGAAATGTTGCATTTCGTTTTGGTCGGCAACGTGCTTAACGCCGTGGGCGGCACGCCGGAGGTCAATGCGCCTGATTTCTTGCCGGACTATCCCGCACCGCTGCCGTTTGGCATTGATGATCTAGAAATTCAGCTGCATGCGTTCTCTCCTCACGCCATTCATCAGGCGATGCAGATAGAGCATCCGAAATACATCCGCCCCGAGGTCGTGGCGAATCACGTCTGTAGCGATATGAGCATCGGCGAATTTTACGTCTATATCGAATCTCGCCTGCGAGCGGCCGTAAACGCATTCGGCGAAACAGCCGTTTTTTGCGGCGACGCTAACCGCCAAATCGCCCCTGAACATTTTACCTATGGCGCAGGCAGTAACGTGATCCCGGTCTACGACCTGAACAGCGCCATCGAGGCGGTGAGAGTCATTTTCCATCAGGGCGAAGGATCGCCGAATCAACTTTGGCTCAGCGATGATGGTGAAATCGCGCACTACTATCGGTTCAATGAAATCTACTGCGGACGCCGTTACGTGTCTGACGATACCATCGCCAGCGGACCAACGGGCGTCCAACTGACCATCGCCAGCGGACCAACGGGCGTCCAGCTAACCACCGGCTGGGACCATGCCGTCAAAACCCATAGCGGACTCAAGGTCAGCGATTATCCCGCGGGCGACGCGCAAGCGGCGATCGTTCGGTTTAATCGTCGCTACTGCGAACTGCTGGAACAACTTCAGCAAGGGCTGTGTGGGAAACCTCAAAAATTGATGCCGGCGCTGGCTTCGATGCATACGCTGCGAGATGAATTCTTACATATTGTCCGTATGCCGTACCCCGGCGATAACGGCTATTTTTGCGCCCCGACGTTTGAATACACCCCGCCAAAAGTGACATTGTCACCCAGCGCCGTGCCGGACGTGAATTTCAACAGCAATCAGAAAACGTTGAGTACGCTGATGCAGGCCTATGCTTCCGGCGATGTACAGAAGGCGGTGGCGTGTATGAGTGAACACATCATCTGGGATATCTCCGGCCCCATCGACGTCCCCTACGCGGGGGTGTTTTATGGCCATGACGGTTTTCGTCGCTATTGGTCGCTAATGGAACAAACGGTGGAGTTCAGCAGCATTGGCACCGAGAACGTGTTTTTCAATGGCAACGAAGCGATGGCCTATGGCGGCGAACAAGGCATCACCAAGACGACGCGTGTCCCTTACAGCTATGACTGGGCAATTCGCTACGAGTTTAATGACGATCATAAAGTCGTGCTAATGCGTCAATACTTCAATCCGATGCGGATCCAGGCGGCCTTAGCGGCTTCTCATGCAGGAGCCGAATCGAACGGCTAGGCGTAGGAAAAGGACGAGGGTCTGTGGAGACAGCCCCTCGTTTGGTAGACATTATTTGGCCGGCAGCGTATGCATTTTATCGCTGATTTCAAGGACCAGTTTATCCTGAGCCGCGACGGCGGCAGGCAATGCGGCGGTATCAGTAAACGTCACGGGTTGCACTTCCATAATTCGCCCTTGGACGTAAGTGGCACATAGGGAGTGCAGCACCTGTTTGTTCAGCATCGTCTGCAGACAGCGAACAGTTGAACCGTTGCTGCTGGTCAGTGTCCGTTTCTCCGGCTGGATGCGCTGACGTAGCATCTCTTTCTCCGCACTGGCGATGACGGCATCGACATCGCTTTCCCGATCGGCGTGAGGAATTTCGCCGCTCATATTGACCGGTAGCGTATACAGCGAAATCAGCGCCTTACGGTTCGTCGACGACTCGATGTACTCCGCATCAATAATATGGTTGGTGGTGTCCGTGTTCAGGCTGCGTCGCATCAAACCGTTGACCGTATCCGGCAGCGCAGAGGCCAACGCCTGTGACGTATAACCCTCTATGTTGTCTGTATTGGTGTCCTGCGTCTGACCAATCACCGGCGTCGTCAGCAACAACATGGCGGCGATATAACTGGCCCGAAATTTCATCGGCATAGCTCCATCCCTATTTCTTTATTAAAAGTGAATGTTTTGACTCAATAGGTTCTTATCGGCTGCATTTCCAGATTCTTTTCTTCAACGGGCTTGTTTGTACTTAAAAGCAGCGATTCAGCGCTATCAGCAAAAACGATCGTGAACTTCGCCGTAGACTGCCGCCCGCGGTTGTCGATGATCTAACCATAGTCAAAAAGTGAAGCCGATAGTATGCTCATTTGGCCATTCACCTTTCTGGGGAAATCACGATGCAAACCTTTTTGCTTGATAAAATAGCGACGCCGATTGGCGGGCTGATGGTGGTTGCCGACGAAAATCACGATTTGCGCGCACTTGAATGGAGCGAATTCGAAGGCAAGTTGCATCGCACGTTGGAGCGACGCTATCGCGATGCGCCAGTGCGACTGTCCCCCAGCGTCAACCCCGGCGGACTGAGCGACGCTTTGCAGCGCTATTTCGCCGGAGAGTTGGCTGCGATTGACTCATTGCCGGTCGCGGCGGCAGGCACCGATTTTCAGCAGCAAGTGTGGAAGGCATTACGAGATATTCCATGCGGATCGGTAATGAGTTACGGTCAGCTTGCCGCGCGTCTCGGACGCCCGACGGCATCGCGCGCCGTCGGTATGGCGAACGGCGCAAACCCGATTTGCATTGTCGTCCCCTGCCATCGGGTTATTGGCGCAGGCGGCGCGCTGACCGGTTATGCCGGTGGCATCCAGCGTAAGGAATGGCTGCTAATACATGAAGGTTACTTATCATAGCCGGGTGTAATTCATCGGATAACATTTTCACATTGGCTTATACCTTCACCTTCAATGGTTAACACGAGGTTACCAGCCATTCACATTTCTGAACTCTCAGTGCGTGATATTCCCTCTTCTTGAGTGTCTGTGGTCTTATCAGTGACCTTAAAAGCTGTTAAAATTGACCAATGTCAATTATCGCCAGAGCAAAACCTATGATTCCTGAAAAGCGCATAATCCGACGCATCCAGTCCGGTGGTTGCGCAATCCATTGTCAGGATTGCAGCATCAGCCAACTCTGCATCCCCTTTACCTTAAATGAGCACGAGCTGGACCAGCTCGACAACATCATTGAAAGGAAGAAACCGATCCAGAAAGGACAAGCGTTATTCAAGGCCGGTGATGAGCTGAAATCCCTCTATGCCATTCGCTCTGGAACGATTAAAAGCTACACGATTACCGAACAGGGTGACGAGCAGATTACCGGGTTTCATCTGGCCGGTGATCTGGTCGGGTTTGACGCCATTGGCAACGCTCTGCACCCGAGTTTCGCGCAGGCGTTAGAAACATCGATGGTCTGCGAAATCCCCTTCGAAACACTGGACGACCTGTCTGGAAAAATGCCCAACTTGCGTCAGCAGATGATGCGGTTGATGAGCGGTGAAATACGTAGCGACCAGGACATGATCCTGCTGCTGTCGAAAAAGAACGCCGAAGAGCGTCTGGCGGCCTTTATCTACAACCTGTCACGCCGTTTTGCGCAACGAGGCTTCTCTCCCCGCGAATTCCGTCTGACCATGACCCGCGGCGACATCGGTAACTACCTTGGCCTGACGGTCGAAACCATCAGCCGTTTGCTGGGCCGCTTCCAGAAAAGCGGGACGCTGGCGGTAAAAGGCAAGTACATCACGATCGAAAAAATCGAAGCGTTGGCCGAACTGGCCGGAACCGCCCGTCAGAAAATCTAATTCCCCTGCCGAATCAACGGTTGTCCTCAATTATTGATTCGGCTCCCATCATCAGTTGTTCAAAATAATTTTCTTGGGGTACTCTTATTTATGCAGGCTGCGAATCGTCAGCCGAAAGGAGGACCTATGGCGAAGTATCAGAATCTACTGGTCGCTATTGACCCTAATCAGGATGACCAACCGGCACTGCGTCGCGCCGTGTATTTGGTGCAACGGCTTGGCGGCCGTATCAAGGCGTTTCTGCCGATCTACGATTTTTCCTATGAAATGACGACGCTGCTGTCTCCCGATGAGCGGACCGAGATGCGGCAAGGCGTTATCGCCCAGCGAACCGAATGGATTACTCAGCAAAGCCAGTATTATCGCGATATGGGCATCCCCATCGAGATCAAAGTGGTTTGGCATAGCAAGCCGTTCGAAGCCATTATTCAGGAAGTCATCGCCTGTAAGCACGACCTGCTGCTGAAAATGGCGCGTCAGCACGACCGATTGGAAGCGGTCATCTTTACGCCGACCGACTGGCAGCTGTTGCGCAAATGTCCCTGCCCGGTCTGGATGGTGAAAGACCAGCCTTGGCCCGATGGCGGTCAGGCGTTGGTGGCGGTCAATCTTGCGAGCGAAGATCCTTTGCATGACCCCCTGAATATTAAGTTGGTCTCCGAAACGCTGGACCTCGCCAGACAGGTCAATCAGACCGATGTGCATTTGGTGGGGCCTACCCGGCAACGCCCATCAATGTCGCCATCGAACTGCCGGACTTCGACCCCAGCGTGTACAACGATGCCATTCGCGGTCAGCATCTGCTGGCAATGAAGGCGCTACGGCAAAAATTCAATCTCGACGAGCGTCTTACGCATGTTGAAAAAGGGTTGCCTGAAGAGGTGATCCCCGACCTGGCCGAGCACTTGCAGGCTGGTGTTGTCGTGTTGGGCTCTCTAGGCCGAACAGGATTATCCGCCGCCTTTATCGGGAATACCGTCGAACACGTCATCGATCGTCTGAAATGTGATTTATTGGCGATTAAACCGGATGATTTTGTTTCTCCGCAGGCCTCTGGCGAGAGTGACGACGATACCGCACCGGAATTGAATAGCGTGCAATAACCCTCTCGTTTTAAACGGGGCGCCGAATACCCGGCGCCCCACAGCTTTCTCTTGCTTCAACCCCTCATTCAACTCACTCTGCCTGACCCTGACCCTGACCCTGACCCTGACCCTGACCCTGACCCTGACCCTGACCCTGACCCTGACCCTGACTCTCGTGCGCGAGTCAATTTGCCCCTCATTATCCGCACGTCGGTTTATCGTCTTCCCGTAATAATAAAGGGTATCGGCTTACGTGATGGTGAGGTGGCGATGAATGTTTTGTGGAGTAGAGATGAAAAAAACGCCGCACGAGGCGGCGTTGGGGTAGCTAAAAAGAAAGCTTAGAGGGCTTTCAGAATGGCTTCGACGCTGGCTTTGGCATCGCCAAACAGCATCTGCGTGTTTTCTTTGAAGAACAGCGGGTTTTGTACACCGGCATAGCCCGTATTCATCGAGCGTTTGAACACGATAACGTTATGCGCCTTCCACACTTCCAGAACCGGCATTCCCGCGATGGGGCTGTTCGGATCTTCCTGCGCGGCCGGGTTGACCGTATCGTTGGCGCCAATGACCAGCACGGTATCGGTGTCGGCGAAATCATCATTGATTTCATCCATTTCCAGTACGATGTCATAAGGCACTTTGGCTTCGGCGAGCAGTACGTTCATGTGGCCCGGCAGACGTCCGGCGACCGGATGAATACCAAAACGAACGTTGATACCGCGTTCACGCAGCTTGGCGGTAATATCGTGAACCGGATACTGAGCCTGTGCGACGGCCATACCATAGCCTGGGGTGATAATGACTGAACTGGAGCCTTTCAGCAGTTCAGCAACCTCTTCCGCCGTGGTTTCACGGTATTCACCCACTTCTTCACTGGCGGAAGAAACCGCGCCGTCTGTACCAAACCCACCCGCAATGACGCTGATAAAGGAGCGGTTCATCGCTTTACACATGATGTACGACAGGATAGCGCCGGAAGAACCGACCAGCGCGCCAGTGACGATCAGCAAATCGTTGCTCAGCATGAAACCGGCTGCCGCAGCGGCCCAACCTGAATAGGAGTTCAGCATGGAAACCACCACTGGCATGTCTGCGCCACCGATAGACGCGACCAGATGCCAACCAAACACCAGAGCGATAGCCGTCATCAGCAGCAGAGACAGAACCTGCAGAGAGACGCTGCCCGTGTTCACAAAGACCAACAGTAACAGGAAGGACACGACCAGCGCGGCCAGATTCAGCTTGTGGCGGTTAGGCAGCATCAGCGGTTTGGAGGAGATGGTTCCGCGAAGCTTCCCGAACGCGATAACTGAACCGGTAAAGGTAACCGCTCCGATGAAGATGCCTAGGAAAACCTCGGTCATGTGAATGTTGATCAGGACAGGATCGGTAATTTCACCATGATCGATATAGCTGTTAAAGCCTACCAATACCGCGGCGAAACCCACGAAGCTGTGCAAAATCGCCACTAACTCCGGCATTTCCGTCATTTCAACTTTGCGCGCCAGATGAACGCCGATACCGCCGCCGATCGCCATCGCCACGATGATCCATCCGACGTTATCAGCATTCGGTCCCAAAATAGTCGCCAGTAGCGCAATCGCCATACCGGTGATCCCAAAAATGTTCCCCTGTTGAGAGGTTTCATGTTTGGATAACCCAGCAAGGCTGAAAATAAACAATATGGCAGCGACAATGTAGGCTGCCGTGACTAATCCACCAGACATCCTTGACTCCTTAATTCTTGCGGAACATTTTCAGCATGCGCTGAGTGACGGTGAAACCACCGAAGATATTGATGCTGGCAACCAGTACAGCGATAAAGGAAAAGAACGACACCCAGCCGCCATGCCCTATCTGCAGTAGCGCCCCGACGACGATGATGCCGGAAATAGCATTCGTCACGGACATCAGCGGCGTATGCAGCGCGTGGCTGACGTTCCATACCACGTAATATCCGACCACGCAGGCCAGCGCAAACACGGTGAAATGCGACAGGAACTCTGGCGGAGCAACGTTGGCTAACCAGCCGAACAGCACGATAGCGACGGCAAGGATGATGTATTTATTCCATGGGGACGCAGGTTTTGCTTCCGGCTTTTTCGGCGCGGCGGCGGCAGGTTGCGCCTGCTGCGGCTGTGCGGAAACCTGAATCGGCGGTGCCGGCCAGGTGATTTCACCGCTTTTCACGACGGTCACGCCGCGGATCACGTTATCTTCGAAGTTGACATCAATTTCGCCATTCTTCTCTTTGCATAACAGTTTCAGCAGATTCACCAGGTTGGTGCCGAACAGCTGGGAAGACTGGGTAGGCAAACGGCTCGGTAGGTCGGTGTAGCCGATAATCTTGACGCCGTTGTCTGTGACCGTGACCTGATCGGCCACCGTCAGTTCGCAGTTCCCGCCGGTTTGCGCGGCCAGATCGACGATCACGCTACCGGGCTTCATGCTCTCCACCATCTCTTTGGTGATGAGTCTAGGTGCGGGTTTGCCGGGGATCAGCGCAGTGGTGACGATGATATCCACCTCTTTCGCCTGGGCGGCGAACAACGCCATTTCCGCTTTGATAAAGGCCTCGGACATGACTTTGGCGTAGCCATCGCCGCTGCCGGCTTCTTCTTCAAAGTCCAGTTCCAGAAACTCTGCGCCCATACTGCGCACTTGCTCTTTCACTTCCGGACGGGTGTCGAAGGCACGTACGATAGCGCCCAAGCTTCCCGCGGCACCGATAGCTGCCAGTCCAGCAACGCCAGCACCAATCACCATCACTTTCGCCGGGGGGACTTTACCCGCAGCGGTGATCTGCCCGGTAAAGAAACGGCCGAATTCATGCGCGGCTTCAACAATCGCACGATAACCGGCGATATTCGCCATCGAGCTCAGGGCGTCCAGGGACTGTGCACGGGAAATACGCGGCACAGAGTCCATCGCCATCACGGTTACCTGACGATCGGCCAGTTTTTTTAGCAATTCAGGGTTTTGTGCGGGCCAGATGAAACTGACTACGGTGCTTCCTGCCCGAGTCAGCGCGACCTCATCGTCTTCCGGCGCATTCACTTTGAGAATGATGTCACTCTGCCAGATATCCGATGTATCCAGAAGTGTGGCGCCTGCCTGTTCGTAGGCGGAATCTTCGAAGCTGGCAAGTTTCCCTGCCCCACGTTCTATTGCTACCTCGAAGCCCAATTTTAGCAACTGCTCCACCGTTTTCGGCGTTGCGGCCACGCGGGCTTCATTGGTTAGCCGTTCTTTTGGTACACCAATACGCATACGGAATCCCTTTTCGCTCAGATTTAACGAAGGTTGTTATAATGATTTACCTGAAGAATTATTTATCGCATAAGTTCATACCCTCGAACTTTTCGATAAATGCCGTTATAACCTACTGAAAATGGAAGTAATGATCCACTCGTAAAATAATTTTGATCTAAAACCCCAGTCCGGGCGAGTCAAACCACGATTTTTCGCGTCGCTAGCGTTTAAAACCCCATATTCCTTAACATAATTGTCGAAAAATTATTTTCGATTGCTTCACAAAATTAGCCGAAAATCGCGGTTATTGGCGGGGCGTGCTGATAAAAAACTGTCATGATGGACTCAACGATATCAGTTACCTTTATTTCCACATTTGCCCTCCTCTTTCTGGTCGATGATTCGGCAAGGATGTTTGCTTTAAAATGCTGAAGCACTGGGGATTATTACGTGACATAATCGGCGGCTAACACACAGTGTGCCTATTCGAATCAACCGTACTGCGTCAGGCGAAAGGATTTTTTATGAAGCTGAGAACTCGCGTTATTGCCTCCACCCTCCTCTCCATATTAGCGTTTTCCGCGCAGGCTGCGCAGGAATTGACGCCGGAAAAAGCCGAAGCCGTTAAACCCTTCGAACGTATTACCTTTATGGGCCGTTATAACGCCATCTATGAGGCGGCTGCCGATGCCTCCAAGCGCGCTGACGAAAAAGGCGCAGATGCGTTTTATATCCAGAGCACGGCTGAAGTTAATGGCGGACGCTGGGCGGTGACGGTAGACCTGTATCATAATGATGCGCCGAAGGTTTCCGACGTCACTACCTACCGTACCTTTAGCGGTGTGAAAGAGCTGCCAAAAAATGAGGCGTCGCAGTTGGAGCCTTTCGACACCGTCACCGTGAGCGGTTATTTCCCAACGCAGCCAGATGTGACTGCGGCGATTGGCGAAGCGGCACAGCGCAAAGGTGCCTATTCCTTCTTTATTGTTCGCCAGGTCGATATTAACTCCCGTGGCAACAGTCAGAGCATTACCGCTTTCATCTACAAAAAAGATGCGGCTAAACGCCGTGTACAAAGCCCGGATGTCATTCCTGCCGATTCCCAGGCCGGTAAAGCAGCGCTGGCCGCAGGCGGCGAAGCGGCTAAACGCGTAGAAATCCCTGGAGTCGCGACCTCCTCCAGTCTTAGCAGCAATGTCGGCAATTTCTTCCAAACGCAGGCTTCTACCGTGGGGCCACGTTATACGGTGACGACAAAAGACGGTAATCGTATTCAGGAACTGAACAACGCGACGGCGGCACAGATGGTGCCATTTGATTCTGTCAGCATCCGCGGCCGTTTCAGCACGCCGACGGAAATCACCGAAGCTATCGCCAAGCGTGCAGCAGATAAAGGCGCGAAGTACTATCACATTACCAAAGAGTGGCAGGATAACGCCGATCGCTACACGATTAGCGCCGATCTCTACAAGTAACGCGCCCCCGACGGGATATCGGTCTATATAGCCGTTATCCCGTTGCTTTCCTATCTCTCTCCTCCTTGCCTTCTATGCATTCGTGATAGCATCACCCGCACGCCACTAATTGACGATAGTCGCGAAACATTGAATGTAACCCCTCTATTCCAGCGATTAAGACTGTCCCCCATTCGTCGCGATAAACCTCGTTATCAGTGGACGTCGAGCTTACTGTGCGAGCGTCGAATCTGATTAAATCAGGAGTCGTTCCACAAGAACGCAAACTTCCTGCTCTGATGGTGTATCGCCAGCGAAATGAATGCGGTTAAGTAACGGAGCGACAAGGGGGGATTGTCCGTTCTGTTTCGACAGGTTGTCGCCGCTAAAGCTTCCCGTCTCTAACGGCTGCTGCTCGGGTTGCATTTGTTTAATTGCCATATCGACCAGAAATAAGGAGGGCCCTTCCAACGGCGGTAGATCGTCGAGGGGACCCGCTCTGCTCGGGCGACAATGGCGACGACGTTAGCCCTGCGCGACTTTTCATCTTGCTTTAAAGATGTTTCACACAGAAGTTAAGGTATGGCTATTCTTTAAGAATGGATAAAGTATGTTGTAACTAATAATGCGTTCCTCGTTTAGAGACAAAAAAGCCTGCGCATTCGCAGGCTAAGTTTAAATTGACTGAAAATTTGTCAGTTAATGGCTGGTATCCAGTTCAGGGAAGCTCTTCACCAGATCATCAATAGCTTTAATTTGCTGCAGGAATGGTTCCAACTTACTCAGCGGTAATGCTGAAGGTCCGTCGCAACGGGCATTATCCGGGTCTGGATGAGCTTCAATGAACAGTCCGGCCAGACCAACCGCCATCCCCGCCCTCGCCAGTTCCGTCACCTGACCACGACGCCCACCGGATGCAGCACCGAACGGGTCGCGACACTGTAAAGCATGGGTCACGTCGAAAATCACCGGAGAACCGTCTGAGACCTGTTTCATCACGTTGAAGCCCAACATGTCGACAACGAGGTTGTCGTAGCCGAAGTTACTGCCGCGATCGCACAGGATGACCTGCTCGTTGCCCCCTCGCGGAACTTATCAACGATATTCCCGACCTGACTTGGACTGATGAACTGTGGTTTTTTTACGTTGATCACGGCACCCGTCTTGGCCATGGCTTCAACCAGATCGGTTTGACGCGCCAGAAACGCGGGCAGCTGAATAACATCAACGACTTCTGATACCGGCTGGGCCTGCTGTGCATCATGAACGTCGGTGATAATCTTCACGCCGAAGGTCTGTTTCAGTTCCTGAAAAATCTTCATCCCCTCTTCCAGACCAGGGCCACGGTAAGAGTTAATGGAAGAGCGGTTAGCTTTATCAAACGACGCTTTGAAAATATAAGGAATGCCCAGCTTTTGCGTGACGGTGACGTAGTGCTCGCAAATCCGCATCGCCAAATCGCGAGATTCGAGTACGTTCATACCGCCAAACAGTACAAAGGGAAGATTGTTGGCAACCGGGATATCCCCGACGTTTACCACTTTGTTATTCATACAGTTACCTTAATGTCGGATAAATCAAAAAACCAAATTCGCAGTTAATGCAACACAATGTCTTTCTGTTCGATGGAGTGTATCTGTACTTTGATCATGTCGCTGACAGGGTCTTCGGGACATTGTTCTACAAAGTAACTCAGGTCAGAGAGCGCAATATGGTCGCAATCAAGCTGAGCGTAGATCAATCCCCGGTCACGAATCTCGTAAGGGTCTTCCGGGTCGAATTGCAACACGGCCTCGCAGGCGCGCAGCGCCAGCTCCATTTGCTTTTCTTCCATCAGAGCGATTTTCAGCGTATCCAGCAGCTTGCGGACAATCATGACGTTTTCTGCTTCGTCCAGATCCTCATCCAGCAGGCGCGTTGAAGGGCCAATGTTCCCTTTCAACCAGACATCCAGCACATGCTCACTCAATGTGTCGCCGTTAAGCGGATTGATGAGCCACATCTCTTCGTCCAGCCAGTCGACGCGGATAATAAACTGGGTGGGGAAAATCACAGGCATCAACGGCAGATCAATCTGCTGAGCGATGTGCATAAAAATAATGCCCAGCGAAACCGGCATTCCCTGACGTGTGGAGAGAACTTTATCCAGCCATAACACGTCTGACAGGCGATACACGCCGCTCGCGCCGCCAAAGCCCCAAGCGCCAAAAAACAGCGCAATCAGATTTTCCAGTTTCTGTTCCGGGGCCAGATGCGTCGGGATAGCTTTCCGGGCTTCATCGACAAGGTGTTGCAGATTTCGTCGCACTTCCGTCGCAGAGAAGTCACAGCGTATTTCCTGGGAAACTAAGATTACCCCTTCACTCAACGGTGAGCGGTTGAATTCGAAATCGGCAATAGCACTCATAGGTATTCCATCAGCATAGGTAACTTGGTGATAATCCAGCGTTTTAAAGATAGCAGGCCCACCAAGGCAAACATTAACGCTATCCTGCTAATTTACTGTCGTCGTCATGGGTGTCACAACCCCCGGACGCGAGGCAGAATGTAAGTAATTATGCCAAACGGGCTCTCTCACAGCCAGCACTCCACGGATAGGGAGAGGCAAAATGAGCGATGAGTATCACTTTGTCGTCATTTGGGGTGAAAGGAGCATCACTTCGGCCAAAAACCCAACGAAACCCGATCGTTGCCGCCGTAGTCTTTGCAGGTTTCAACCCGAAGAAAACCGTGCTGTTTCAGTAAATCACGCACCGCTGCGCCCTGCTGCCAGCCATGTTCCAACAGTAATCCGCCACCGGGTAGGAGGTACTCGGGAGATGCGGCGATAATAACGCGCAAATCCGCCAGGCCCGCTTCGCCAGAAATCAGCGCGCTGCTCGGCTCGAAACGCACGTCGCCTTGCGACAAGTGGACATCTTCAGCGTCGATGTAAGGCGGATTACTGACGATGAGAGAAAAGCGTTGCGCCTTCACACCGGAAAACCAGCTTCCCTGAGTAAAACAGACGTTGCTGATGCCAAGCCGTTTGGCATTTTCCTTTGCTAACGTCACCGCTTCGGGCTGAACATCCACGCCCTGCACGCGGCAATCCGGCCGCTCGCTGGCGAGAGCCAATACGATAGCACCCGTGCCGGTGCCCAAATCCAGTATGTCGGCAGGCTCTGTCGGAAGGTAACTCAACGCGAGTTCGACCAGACACTCGGTGTCCGGTCGCGGTATGAGCGTGGCGGGAGAAACGTTAAGTGGCAGTGACCAGAACTCTTTTTGCCCGATCAGATAGGCGATGGGCTCACCGGCAACACGCCGTTCAAGCAGTTGCGACAGTTGCCGCTGCTCTGCCTCTGACAGCGTAGTTTCACCAAAGGCCATGATAAAAGTCCGCGCCTTCCCCGTCGCGAAACCGAGCAGAATTTCCGCATCGCGCCGGGGACTGTCGCTGTCCTGCAACCGTTGAATGGCCTGCTGCAGCCAGCTTTGATAATTCATTACTCTTGCTCGGACAATGCGGCGAGCTGATCAGCCTGGTACTCCTGCACGATCGGTTGGATCAGCATATCCAACTTGCCTTCCATCGCTTCATCCAGACGGTACAAGGTCAGGTTAATGCGATGATCGGTTACGCGGCCCTGCGGGAAGTTATAGGTACGGTTACGGTCGGAACGGTCACCGCTGCCCAGCAGGTTTCGGCGCGTCGACGCCTCTTCAAGCTGACGCTTTTGCACTTCTGCGGCACGAATACGCGCGCCCAGCACGGAAAGCGCTTTAGCTTTGTTCTTATGCTGCGAACGCTCATCCTGACACTCCACGACAATGCCGGTAGGAATGTGCGTGATGCGGATAGCGGAGTCGGTGGTGTTGACATGCTGTCCGCCCGCGCCGGAGGAGCGGAAGGTATCGATGCGCAAATCTGACGGATTAATCTCCGGCAGTTCGGCTTCCGGCACTTCCGGCATCACGGCCACGGTGCAGGCCGAGGTATGGATACGCCCCTGGGACTCCGTCGCAGGCACACGCTGCACGCGATGGCCGCCGGACTCAAACTTCAACTGTCCGTATGCACCGTCACCGATAACTTTAGCGATCACTTCTTTGTAGCCACCATGTTCGCCATCGCTGGCGCTGACCACTTCGACCTTCCAGCGCCGTGATTCTGCGTAACGACTATACATACGGAAGAGATCGCCGGCGAAAATCGCGGCTTCATCGCCGCCGGTGCCGGCACGAATTTCCAAATAGCAGCTACGATCGTCGTCAGGATCTTTCGGCAACAGCAGTACCTGCAGTTGCTGTTCCAGCTCTTCGCCCGCTGATTTTGCTTCGCTCAGCTCTTCCTGCGCCATTTCGCGCATTTCAGGATCGTCCAGCATCGCTTCCGCCGTCACGATATCTTCCTGCGTTTGCTGCCAGCGCTGGAAACAACGGGTAATGTCGGTCAACTGAGCATATTCCCGGGACAAAGCTCGAAAACGGTCCATGTCGGCAATCACGCCGGGATCGCCCAACAGCGCCTGGACTTCTTCATGGCGCTCTTGCAGTGCTTCCAGTTTGGCAACAATAGAAGGCTTCATGCGTGGTGTTATATCCTGTCGTTAATCGAAAAGGGTGAGAAGGATGCTAGTTCAAGCCGAGGCTGTCACGCAAAATTTGCAAACGGTCTTGATCGCCGTCGCGAGCAGCCTGCTGAAGAGAGATGGTTGGAGCATGAATTAACCGGTTTGTCAGGCGATACGTCAGTTCTTGCACGATAGCTTCTACGTCCCCGCCCTGCTGGATCGCCGCCAGCGCCTTGGTCGTCATTTCCTCACGCAACATATCCGCCTGAGAACGGTAATCCCGGATGGTTTCTACCGCCGTCTGCGAACGCATCCAGCCCATAAATTCCGAACTTTCCTGCTGCACGATAGATTCTGCCTGCACGGCCGCCGCTTTGCGTTGCGCCAGGTTCTGCTGCACGATCGCATGCAAATCATCCACGCTGTATAAGTAAACGTTGGGCAGCTTGCCAACTTCCGGCTCGATATCGCGTGGCACGGCAATATCGACCATTAGCATAGGTCGGTTACGCCTCACTTTGAGCGTGCGCTCCATCATCCCTTTCCCCACAATCGGCAACGTACTGGCCGTGGAACTAATGACGATATCCGCCTGTGCCAGTTGGCCGTCCAGTTCGCTTAGCGCGATGACTTCCGCGCCCACTTCGCTGGCCAGTACCTGTGCTCGCTCACGCGTCCGGTTGGCGATCCACATGCGCTTGACCTGATGTTCGTGTAAATGACGCGCCACCAGCTCGATTGTTTCGCCCGCACCGATCAACAGGACATTGACCTCAGACAACGATTCGAAAATCTGACGCGCCAGCGTACAGGCTGCAAAGGCAACGGATACGGCGCTGGCGCCGATATCCGTCTCAGTGCGAACGCGTTTCGCAACGGTAAAGGATTTCTGGAATAGACGCTCCAAATCGCCTGACAAAGAACGTTCACGCTGGGATTCGGCAAACGCCTTTTTGACCTGTCCGAGAATCTGCGGTTCGCCAAGGACTAAGGAGTCCAAGCCGCTGGCGACGCGCATCAGGTGGCTGACAGCCGCGTTGCCCTCATGCCAATACAGACTTTTACGGACGTCGTCCGTGCTAAGGTGATGGAATTCGCACAGCCAGTGGATGAGCTGTTCACGCCGATTTTCTTCGGCTTCTACGCTCAGGTAGAGTTCAGTGCGATTACAGGTGGATAGCAGTACCCCACCCTGTATCAGCGGTTGCTGTAACAGGCTGTGCAGCGCTGCTCCGAGTTTATCCTGCGAGAACACAATGCGTTCACGCAAAGAAACCGGAGCCGTTTTATGATTAATGCCAAGCGCGAGCAGGGTCATGAGTCTTTGAGTAATACCGATATTAGTATGGACTTCATCTGTGGGGGCATTCTACTTGAAGCCACCATTCAAGAAAAGTGAAGGGATCAGCCCCATTTACGGCTGTTGGCCATTTTTAGGCGGCGATAACAATGATTGACGATACACATGAAGCCCGCTAGCGTGACACCTTATCCCGCATTTTTCCTGTTTCAGAGGACGCCAAATCCATGTCAAAAAAACTTGTCCGTTGCCTGCAATTACTGCCTCTCGCGAGTATTTTGCTGACGGCCTGTAGTACGCGACAGCCAGAATTACCCGGGCAAAGTCCGACTTCCCCGCAGTGGCGACAGCATGAACAAAAAGTACAACATTTGAACCAATACGAAACCCGCGGGTCCTTTGCCTATATTTCAGATAGGCAAAAACTTTATGCACGCTTCTTCTGGCAACAAACGTCTGCGCAAAACTATCGCCTTCTTCTCACCAATCCTCTCGGCAGTACTGAACTGGAGTTAAAAGCACAGCCGGATAGCATCCAAATTACCGACGGACAGGGTAAACGTTACGTAGGTAAAGACGCCGAAGACATGGTGCGCCAGTTGACCGGGATGGATATCCCGATGAATAACCTGCGTCAATGGATTGTCGGCCTGCCCGGCGATGCCCAGCAGTTTACGCTCGACCAACACTATCTGCTGCACACGGTCACCTACCAGCAGGGCGGTCAGAGCTGGAACGTCAAATACCAGCAGTACACCGACAGCATTATGCCAATGCCGAAGAGCCTCGAATTAAGTCAGGGCGAACAGCGCATCAAGCTGCGAATGGACAGCTGGACGGTTCAGTAAGCCATGTCGACGAATAAAATAACCTGGCCGTCTCCGGCCAAACTGAATTTATTTCTCTATATCACCGGCCGTCGGGCCAACGGTTACCACGATCTGCAGACGCTGTTTCAGTTTCTGGATTATGGCGATACGTTGACCATCACGCCTCGCGCCGGAGAGACGATTTCGCTGTTGACCGACATGGACGGCGTTCCCGCCGAACAAAATCTGATCGTTCGGGCGGCCGCATTGTTGCAAACGTATTGCCGCCAGCACGACCGTCCCTTCTCCGGCGCAGACATCGCCATCGATAAACGGCTGCCGATGGGCGGCGGACTTGGCGGCGGTTCGTCAAATGCAGCCACCGTTCTGGTAGCGCTGAATTATTTGTGGGGATGCGGATTATCGCCCGAAACGCTGGCGGAGTTGGGGTTACGACTTGGCGCCGATGTCCCGGTGTTTATTCGCGGTCACGCCGCCTTTGCGGAAGGCATCGGCGAGGCACTGACGTTCGTCGAGCCGGAAGAAAAATGGTATCTGGTCGCCCACCCAGGCATCAGCATCTCGACGCCGGAGATCTTCAACGATCCGGATCTCAAACGAGATTCTCCCGTGCGCACATTGCAGTCATTATTGGCTTATCCCTTCGCCAATGATTGTGAACCTGTAGCAAGAAAACGTTTTCGTGAGGTTGAACAGCTACTTTCATGGCTGTTAGAATACGCCCCGGCGCGCTTGACCGGCACAGGCGCTTGTGTGTTTGCAGAATTCGACACCGAGTCTGCTGCTCGTCATGTGCTCGACCAAGCCCCGGAAAATTTAAACGGTTTTATTGCTCGCGGTGCTAATGTATCCCCCTTGCAACAAACGCTTTCCGGACTACCCGAGGGTCGCTAAAAAACCACCGGCATCAGTGGTGTTTTAACGCTCTTTACCCATACCCGTATGCATATTCTTCCTACCCCAGTGGGTCGAGTATTTCTCTGGACGCAAGCTTGAGGTTCTTCTCGTGCCTGATATGAAGCTTTTTGCTGGTAACGCCATCCCGGAACTAGCACAACGTATTGCCAACCGTTTGTACACCAGCCTTGGTGACGCCGCCGTCGGTCGCTTTAGCGATGGCGAAGTCAGCGTGCAAATCAACGAAAATGTCCGTGGTGGTGATATTTTCATCATCCAGTCCACCTGCGCACCGACCAACGATAACCTGATGGAGCTGGTTGTCATGGTTGATGCTCTGCGCCGTGCTTCTGCTGGACGAATCACCGCGGTAATCCCCTATTTCGGCTATGCTCGCCAGGACCGTCGCGTCCGCTCCGCTCGTGTGCCTATTACGGCAAAAGTTGTTGCAGACTTCCTTTCCAGCGTTGGTGTTGACCGCGTTCTGACGGTTGACCTGCATGCTGAGCAGATCCAGGGATTCTTTGATGTGCCGGTAGATAACGTATTTGGTAGCCCGATCCTGCTGGAAGACATGCTGCAGCAAGATCTGGATAACCCGATCGTCGTCTCTCCGGATATTGGTGGTGTCGTTCGCGCTCGTGCCATTGCGAAACTGCTGAACGATACGGATATGGCCATCATCGATAAACGTCGTCCTCGCGCCAACGTTTCTCAGGTGATGCATATCATCGGTGACGTCGCGGGTCGTGACTGCATCCTGGTGGATGACATGATTGATACCGGCGGTACGCTGTGTAAAGCCGCAGAAGCGTTGAAAGAGCGCGGAGCGAAACGTGTGTTTGCTTACGCTACTCACCCGATCTTCTCCGGCAATGCTCACGACAACATCAAAAATTCTCAGATCGATGAAGTGATTGTCTGCGATACCATCCCGCTGGCTGATAACATCAAAGCGCTGCCGAATGTGCGGTCGCTGACATTGTCAGGCATGCTGGCTGAAGCCATTCGCCGCATCAGCAACGAAGAGTCCATCTCTGCCATGTTCGAACATTAATCGTTCACGTCAGTGATGTAAGAAAATGCCATCGGTTTTCCGATGGCATTTTTGTTGGTTCAGTACGACGTTGACGTGCGCTTAGGGAAGACGTTCTCTTCGACGGCAGCGTTTATCGAAATGCTTCACCCACCAATAGCGGTCAGACACCGAATCTCTCCCGCCGATACGTGCGCCGATAAGCCAGACGATCGCGCCGGAAAATATTCCCATCAGATCCAGATAGCGGCCCGAGCCCAGCAGGTGCCAGCCCGGTAGTTGGCTGATAATGGCGTAGGCGACGCTGGCGACCATCAGCACAAGGCCGACGCTCATCAGCAGATTTCCTGTCATTACGGCATGTTTGCGTCTCATATCCACCTCCTGTAAAGGTTTGACAGATAACGGGGATGTCCTGGCGGTCCCTCTTATTACTCAAAATTATAGGCGCTGGGCTATTCTCCGTTGCGTACGCGATCACAGAAAATGAATAAAAAATAGTCACTTTGACGACAATTTCTTTTCGGTGCTCAGACAAATGACGGCTTTGTGCCCCTCACGGCGGCAGTGATATTGGTGATCCCCTCCCCCGGCGTGTAAACTAGCGAGCCTGTTATTTGTCTCTGACTTCAGCGTTACTGGCGTAACGCCCTATCTGGAAAAGTATCGTGAGCAGTATCAAACTGATTGTGGGGCTGGCGAATCCGGGTGCTGAATATGCATCTACCCGCCATAATGCGGGCGCCTGGTATATCGACCGTCTGGCTGAATCCCACCGCCAGCCGCTCAAAGAAGAAAGCAAATTTTACGGTTACACATCGCGCCTGACATTAGCTGGGCATGACGTCCGTTTGCTGGTACCTACCACCTTTATGAACCTCAGCGGCAAGGCCGTAGCGGCGATGGCGACGTTTTACCGCATCCAGCCTGATGAAATTCTAGTCGCACATGACGAGCTGGATCTGTTACCCGGTGTCGCCAAACTCAAGCTGGGTGGCGGCCACGGCGGTCACAACGGCCTGAAAGACATCATCAGCAAGTTGGGGAATAACCCGAATTTTCACCGACTGCGTATCGGCATTGGCCATCCGGGTGACAAAAATAAAGTCGTTGGTTTCGTTCTGGGCAAGCCGCCCGTCAGCGAACAGACCTTGATCGATCAGTCTATTGATGAAGCTTTGAGCTGCACCGACATCATGATGCGAGAAGGCATGGTCAAAGCGATGAATCGGCTGCATGCCTTCAAGGCATCTTAAGGTTTGACGGGGTCAATCGCATAACGCCCCTGCATTTGTGTATAATTGGGCGTCATTTTCATATTCAAACAGGCTGTTGCATTAACAGTCTGATTAACAAGTTATTTAAGGTGATATAAACATGGGATTCAAATGCGGTATTGTTGGGCTGCCTAACGTGGGTAAATCCACCCTCTTCAACGCGTTGACTAAAGCAGGTATTGATGCGGCCAACTTCCCGTTTTGTACCATCGAACCGAACACCGGCGTCGTACCGATGCCGGATCCGCGTCTGGACAAACTGGCCGAGATCGTTAAACCGCAGCGTACCCTGCCCACCACGATGGAGTTCGTGGATATCGCCGGTCTGGTTAAAGGCGCCTCTAAGGGCGAAGGTCTGGGCAACCAGTTCCTGACCAATATCCGTGAAACTGAAGCGATCGGGCATGTTGTTCGTTGTTTCGAAAACGACAACATCATCCACGTAAACAACAAAGTCGACCCGGCTGACGATATCGACGTCATCAACACCGAACTGGCGTTGTCCGACCTGGACACCTGTGAACGCGCTATCCACCGCATCCAGAAAAAAGCCAAAGGCGGCGATAAAGACGCTAAAGCTGAGCTGGCTGCGCTGGAGAAATGCCTGCCGCAGCTGGAAAACGCCGGTATGCTGCGTGCCATTGACCTGAGCGACGAAGAAAAAGCCGCGATCCGTTACCTGAGCTTCCTGACGCTGAAACCCACGATGTACATCGCCAACGTCAACGAAGACGGCTTCGAAAATAACCCGTATCTGGATCAGGTGCGTGAGATTGCCGCGAAAGAAGGTTCAGTCGTGGTTGCGGTTTGTGCCGCCGTTGAAGCGGATATCGCCGAGCTGGATGATGAAGAACGTGACGAGTTCATGGCAGAGCTGGGACTGGAAGAACCGGGTCTGAACCGCGTTATTCGTGCAGGCTATGAGCTGTTGAGCCTCCAGACTTACTTCACCGCTGGAGTAAAAGAAGTCCGTGCGTGGACCATCCCTGTCGGCGCGACTGCCCCGCAGGCCGCCGGTAAGATCCACACCGACTTCGAAAAAGGCTTCATCCGTGCCCAGACCATCGCTTATGAAGACTTCATCACCTACAAAGGTGAGCAAGGCGCTAAAGAAGCCGGAAAAATGCGTTCAGAAGGTAAAGAGTACATCGTGAAAGACGGCGACATCATGAACTTCTTGTTTAACGTCTAAATAAAACTTGCTGTCTCATGAGGTTTCGCTGAATCTCAGAAAAACGGTAAAACTCTATAAAATCCACGCAATTGCGTGGATTTTTCATTTCACAATGTCTCAATTCATCTCGTAACAACGCTGTCAAAAATGAGTACATGGATGAGTACAACATTCTTCCATCTTCATTTTAAGTGAGTACAATAATGGTATAATAAATAAACAAGGCTCCGTTATGCTCACTGATACGCAATGCCGCACTGCCAAGCTGGACTGCCCCAGCCACGGTAGACAATCCTGCCCTATATTTTGAGCATAGGAGGAGCGTATGGGCACACCACGATTTACACCTGAATTTAAGGAAAAGGCCGTCCGGCAGATCACTGAGCGTGGCTATTCCGTTGCTGAAGTTTCCGACCGCCTGGGTGTCTCCGCACACAGCCTCTACAAGTGGCTACGCGCCATAAAACCTGATAATAGCGAGCAGCAGGTGTAGTCCCTCCGGTTTTTAGTGCTGTAAGCATCCCGGTAAACCAAACCATTCACTTTTAGAGATCTTCCGACATACTGATTATGTCCCCTTAAGGAGATCGCCATGCGTAAAGCCCGATTTACTGAGCACCAGATCATCGCCGTCCTGAAGTCCGTCGAAGCCGGGCGGACCGTCAAAGACGTCTGCCGCGAGGCCACGATTTCTGAAGCCAGCTATTACAATTGGAAGGCGAAATATGGCGGTATGGAAGCTGCTGATATCAAAAAAATCAAAGATCTTGAGGACGAGAATCGTCGTCTCAAACAGATGTTCGCCGACCTGAGTCTGGAATGTCGGGCACTGAAAGACATTATTGAAAAAAAGCTTTAAAACCAGCGATAAAGCGTGAGCTTGTCAGCTATCTGACGACGCAATTTTCGATGAGCTTACGCCAGGCGTGCAGGACATTATCGTTGAGCAGGACGGTGTATTTTTACCAGCCCGATACCCGCCGGGATGAGCCCGTGATCCAGGCGCTAACAGAAATGGCTGAGCGTTATCCACGGTATGGCTTTAAGAAACTGTTCCTGGTGCTGCGCAGGCAGGGCAACGCCTGGAACCATAAGCGAGTTCATCGAATTTACTGTCTATTAAAACTGAATTTTCGCCGCAAGGGAAAACAACGTCTGCCGGTACGCAACCCGGCACCGCTGGCAACGCCGGAGGCGCTGAACCAGAGCTGGTCTATTGATTTTATGCATGATGCACTGGTCTGCGGCAGACGTTTCAGAACCTTCAATGTGGTGGATGATTTTAATCGCGAAGCGCTGGCGATAGAAATCGACCTGAATATTCCGGCACAGCGTGTCGTCAGAGTGCTGGACAGGATCGTGGCCAGTCGCGGATATCCGCTGAAGATGCGGATGGATAATGGGCCTGAGCTGGTCTCACTGACGCTGGCACACTGGGCTGAAGAGCATGGTGTGATGCTGGAGTTTATTAGTCCGGGGAAACCGACACAGAATGCCTTTATCGAACGTTTTAACCGGACATACCGGACAGAAATCCTGGATTTTTACCTGTTCAGAACGCTGAATGAAGCACGGGAAATCACAGAGCGCTGGTTGACTGAATATAATAGTGAGCGGCCCCATGAATCCCTGAATAACCTGACACCGGAAGAATACCGGCTGATGGCTGAAAAACCGGAAATCTCAAAAAGTGCGTGGAACTAAAACAGGTGTGCTTACATTGGGGCATCTATAACACTGAGTAGTTCAGGGCTAGTGTTGTAGTTACTTCCATGGTGAGATATTTTGATTGCATCAAACATCATGACCTCTCCTTGAGACTTCAGTCTCCGGACCTCCATCAAAATATCTTCTGCCAATGCATCTGCAAGCATTAATAATCGAATTCCATCTAGTTCGATAATAGTTGCAATAGAACTAGCATTGGTCGGTGAGTCATCCGGTTTATATATCTCCTCAAGGCTTTTATTGCACCCGGCAGATATGAGGATTTCTCCTTTTGCCTTCACTTTATTGCTGTGCTCAAAGTTAAGCTCAAAAGCATCGTCAATAGCTTGGTTTGTGCCTACAGGCCCCGTAAAACCATAGCGCCTTAAGTCTCGTTGCCAAGATTTAATTAAACTGTTCAATCGAGCTCTTGACGGTGTAAGTACCCTTACTAAACCATCTTGAAATTGCTTAAGTTGCACGGAGTCGGTACAAATGCTTTGTGTGCCATCCGTTCGATTCCACACATACCCTCCAGCTTTGATCAAAGTTGCTAATGTCGAACCTTGCCTGGCGCTGATCTCATTAAAGCCAGGGAGGGAACTGAACTCTTTCGGATGACCTCGCTTAATAATGGCGTCAATCACTTCAAGGTCTTCAGGTGGTAGAGCAGTTTGATTTACTGAAGTTGAATCGCCACAGGTTTAACAGACACCTCAGAGTCATTTAAGATGGCTTAAAGAGAGGTACCTATGAGCGCTAAGCGTTATCCCGAAGAGTTTAAAATTGAAGCAGTGAAACAGGTTGTTGATCGTGGTCATTCTGTTTCCAGCGTGGCAACACGTCTCGACATCACCACCCACAGCCTTTACGCCTGGATAAAGAAGTACGGTCCCGATTCTTCCACTAATAAAGAACAGTCAGATGCTCAGGCCGAGATCCGCCGTCTCCAGAAAGAGCTGAAGCGGGTTACCGACGAACGGGACATATTAAAAAAAGCCGCGGCGTACTTCGCAAAGCTGTCCGAATGAGGTAAACAACCATTTCTGGCCTGTTCGCCTGCTCTGTCGGGTGCTGGATGTGCATCCGAGTGGATTTTACGCCTGGCTTCAGCAGCCGGATTCACGGCGGCATCATGCTGATCTGAAGCTGACGGGGCAGATAAAGCAGTTTTGGCTGGAGTCGGGTTGTGTTTATGGTTATCGAAAGATCCACCACGACCTGCGTGATACCGGACAACAGTGCGGAGTTAACCGTGTCTGGCGACTGATGAAACGTGCCGGGATAAGGGCTCAGGTTGGGTACCGTAGCCCAAGGGCACGCAAGGAAGAAGCCAGTATCGTGACGCCCAACAGGCTCCAGCGGCAGTTCAACCCGGAGGCACCGGATGAACGTTGGGTGACGGACATAACCTACATCCGGACCCACGAAGGCTGGCTGTATCTGGCTGTGGTTGTTGACCTGTTCTCGCGTAAGGTGATCGGCTGGTCAATGCAGCCCCGGATGACAAAAGATATTGTCCTAAATGCACTTCTGATGGCCGTGTGGCGACGCAATCCTCAAAAACAGGTGCTGGTTCATTCCGATCAGGGCAGTCAGTACACCAGCCATGAGTGGCAGTCGTTCCTGAAATCACACGGTCTGGAGGGTAGCATGAGTCGTCGCGGTAACTGTCACGATAATGCGGTTGCAGAAAGCTTTTTCCAGCTGCTGAAACGTGAGCGGATAATGAAAAAGCTCTACGGAACGCGGAAAGAAGCCCACAGCGATATTTTTGATTACATCGAAATGTTTTATAACAGTAAACGACGGCATGGTTCGAGCGATCAGATGCCACCAACTGAATATGAAAACCAGTATTATCAACGACTCGGAAGTGTCTAGATTATCCGTGGCGATTCAAAGTGGCTTGCAAAGCCTTGTGACAAAAGCTCTAGTGTCCATATTCATTTTTGGTAAGTGCAATAGCGGTATCACAGCAAAATTGACGTTCGTCCTTTTAGGTAATTAATACATGGTCTGCGTCGGCCTGACCACTATTTCGTTTACATCCACATTATCCGGCTGTTCAATAACGTATCTTATTGCACGGCCAATATCGTCTGGTTGCAGTGAAATTGCTCGGTAGTTTCTCATCGCTTCTGCAGCGGTTGGGTCGGTGATGCTATCTGCCAGTTCACTTCTGACCACCCCTGGATTTATGCAGGTCACCCGAAGCTGATTATTTTCCTGACGCAAACCTTCGGAAATAGCTCTCACCGCAAACTTAGTAGCGCAATAGACTGCAGCGGTTGGTGACACCGACAGGGCACCGACTGAAGCAATATTGATAATATGCCCCGATGAGCGCTCCAACATGGATGGAAGTACCGCTGCAATGCCATACAGCACGCCTTTGATATTTACATCGATCATTTGATCCCATTCATCCACTTTCAGCGAGGCCATCAGCGACAGTGGCATGATGCCAGCGTTATTGATTATCACATCTATCCTGCCCCACTTCTCCAGCGCGAAGGTGGCAAATTTTTCCACAGAGCTGCGGCAGGTCACGTCCAGTTTCATGATCTCAACTTCTGTTCCTTTAGAACGCAACTCCTCTGCCAGTGTGGATAAACGCTCTTCGCACCGGGCACCCAACATTAATACAGCATCAGTTTTTGCTAATTCTCGCGCAATTCCTTCGCCAATGCCGCTGGATGCTCCGGTAATTAAAATCACTTTACGAGTCATATATTCTCTCCTGTTCTCGTAGTGCTGGAGATATTATCCCGGCGAGTCTATAAAGATAATCCGCCTATCACTTAACGGGCTGGTAACGGTGACTAAACAATGACGGTTGATAAAAATGCTCTTGAGGTGTTTGTTCTTGTGGCGCAAACGCGTAATTTCCGTATAGCGGCGGAGCAGTTGGGGGTAACGCGTTCGGCAATCAGCCAAACGTTAAGACGGCTTGAAGATCGACTGAATATTTCCCTGATGCAACGAACAACACGCAGTATTAATCTGACAGAAGCAGGAAAACGCCTTTATGCGGATGTCGCTCCTGCGATAGAAAAATTAAATACGGCAGCAATAGATATCACTGATCAAGCAGCAGAGCCGTGTGGTCAGTTACGGCTGGCTATTTCCTCGATTGCCGAAAGGATTATTCGTGGGAAATTACTGGCAGATTTTATTTCCGCTTACCCGGATGTCGAATTAGACATTACCATCACCGATGAAGAGTTCGACATCGTGGAGCAAGGTTATGATGCCGGCGTACGGCTTGGGGAGATCATTGCACAGGACATGATTGCAGTACCAGTTTCAACCATGCAGCGGCAGGTCGCCGTAGCATCTCCTACCTATATTGCGCAACATGGCGTCCCACAACACCCAAATGAACTGGTCCATCACCGTTGTATCGGCTGGCGAAAAGGCCCTGATATTTCGCCTTATCGCTGGGAGTTTGCCGAGCAGGGGCGCGACTTTGACTTAAACGTCAAACCTCAGCTTACCACTAACGATATGGGGGTGATGATCCGTACTGTATGCGCCGGCGGTGGGATTAGCTTTGGTATGGAGGAGACTTTTGAACCCTATATTACGCGTGGCGAACTGGTGACAGTACTGGACGCGTGGCTACCGACTTTCCCTGGTTTTTATCTTTATTTTTCCAACAGGAAAAATCTGGCCCCAAAACTCAGAGCCTTTATCGATCACGTGAGGATATAAGAATTCTAATATCTAAATTGGCATGCTTCGATAAATATCCCGAAAGCCATTATTACCACCAAGCTTAACAAGAGGATCTTACCTCCTCTCCTCTCTCATAGCAAACCGGTGATACCAGAACTGCCTTGACATATTCTGACCTAACGTCGAGGCCTCTCTGCTGGTGCTGGTGCAAGCATGTCTTGAGATAATATTTCCATCGAGAATACGAGCTTCTTCACCGCTCTTGGCAGAGCCGCAGTGCATATTAATAACGACTGCCCCGCCCATCACATTTTCGCTCCGAGAAATGTGATGGGCAGACATGGGTCTTTCCCACCCCGTTTACCTGAACAGAAGAGAAGAAAGCCCTATAACCATAACAATACACATAATGACTTGAATTAGTGCAACTAAAAATGCAATAGCGCCCAACGCTGTGATTTTTCTGCGAAGAATGAATGTCAGACCGGACAAAACGGCACATGACAGGGTGGCTAGACTGGCCCCATAGATCACCAGACACTTCGACTCTCTTAAAATAAGAGGTAGTCTTGGAACTATGTTTAATACCAGTCAGAACGATAAGATGGTTGACGTGTTATCAGGGCCTGAACGGCGTCGCCGCCGTACTCCGCAGGAAAAAATTGCCATTATTCAGCAGACTATGGAACCCGGTATGACCGTGTCTCATGTCGCGCGCCTGCATGGCATCAATGCAAACCAGATATTCAAATGGCGCAAGCAATATGAAGACGGCTCGCTGACGGCTGTTGCATCGGGCGAGGAAGTAGTGCCGGCCTCCGAGCTCGCTGCCGCCAATAAGCAAATCCGCGAGCTCCAGCGCCTTCTGGGCAAAAAGACGATGGAAGCCGAGATCCTTAAAGAGGCCGTGGAGTTCGGTCGGGCAAAAAAATGGATTGCGCATGCGCCCTTGTTGCCCGGGGACGACGACTAACCGACGTCTGCCGGAGTATTGGTGTGTCGCGTGCGCAACTGAGCATCAGGGTTCACCGGCCTTCTGACTGGCAGGATCGCAGACGGCAGCCCCGTTCTGACGATACCACCGTATTGTCCCGGATAAACATGGCGGTGGCTGACCTGCCGACGTATGGTTATCGCCGTGTATGGGCGCTGCTGCGACGGGAGTCGGAGCGGGACGGCCTGCCTGTGGTTAATGCGAAGCGGGTGTATCGCATTATGAGAACGCATAATCTGCTTCTTGAACGTAAACCCGCTGCTCCTTGCCGTAAGCGGGCCCATAAGGGGCGCGTAGCAGTAGCGGAAAGTAACCGGCGCTGGTGCTCAGATGGCTTTGAGTTCCGCTGTGATAATGGCGAAAAGCTGCGGGTGACCTTCGCGCAGGACTGCTGCGACAGGGAGATCATTGACTGGGCAGCGAGCACCGGAGGCTATGACAAAGAAACGGTGCAGGATGTCATGCTGGGTGCGGTGGAAAAACGCTTCGGAAGGCAGTTGCCAACAGAGTCGCTGGAGTGGCTGACGGATAACGGTTCAGCCTACAGGGCTCATGAAACGTGGGCGTTCGCCCGGTTGCTGGGACTGGAGCCTTGCACGACAGCAGTGCGAAGCCCGGAAAGCAACGGCATGGCAGAAAGCTTCGTGAAGACGATAAAACGGGACTACATCAGCATCATGCCGAAACCGGACAGCCAGGCAGCGGTGATGAATCTGGCGGTGGCGTTCAGTCATTACAACGAACATCATCCGCATAGTGCACTGGGATATCGCTCACCACGGGAATATATACGCAGGAAGTTATCGCAACCGTAAGAGAGCAAAAACGTCTGGATATATAGGGTCAAATCCAGTGGCTTTAAGTATATAGCACAGTGGTATCAGAAAGACGTGACCTGTGTGCACCCCTGCCATCCCGATGAGGCCAATAAAAAAACCTCCGCAGAAACCCCATCCCCAAAACGTCATTGGCAAGCTCAACTGCCCAGTTACAAGTTTCTTAAACACAATTACATCTCTTGAAAAGTATTCATTGATCATCAATAACTTCATTATCCGAAATATTACTTCAATCCCAGTGAAAGGCAGCTATTCCGGACTAAATTGAATACCAGCGCAGCTTTGTGCTAGCCAGTTTTTATCTTTAAGCCTCTAGACAAGCTAAAGTTCATCATCTGACGACGATGCGGAACCACATTTCTCACACGCATATAGCTTAACGTTTAGTAATGCTTTGAGGGCACATCCGGAAGTGTAGGTTCTCCCACTGAGCGCTAAGGCCCGTATTATCCAGTTCCCCCAACAAACTCCCCATCTACTTGCTTCATCCCCGGCAAATTGTTTTACAAGCTGAATGGCTATCTGCACGCAACTGTTCAAACACTGATGCAGTTACCTAGAGCTGTGCTCCGGTCTTAAACAGAACCTTCGCCAGGCAGAACGCTTAGCAGCCCTCCTAATTACATGAATCAATGCTGCTTACTCGGGCTCGAAGAGGCCATCCATTGGTTCAAGGCATTCGGCGGCAGCGGTTTTGAGAACAAATAGCCCTGCACTACCGGGCAATCCAACGCAATCAGCAATCGGCGCTGTTCATCCGTTTCCACCCCTTCAGCCACCACCATCAAATCCAGACTACGCCCAATACCAATGACGGCATGCACCACCGAACGCAGCCGGTTTTGCTTTCCGCACTGGTCGATGAAACTGCGATCGATTTTAACTTCCGTGACAGGAAGGTTGGCGAGGCTGGACAGGCTGGAGAAACCGGTGCCGAAGTCATCCACCGACAGTCCGACGCCCAACGCGCGTATGCGGTTTAGGATATCCAGCGTTTCATCCGTCAGCGCCATCATCAGGCTTTCAGTGATCTCGATGGTCAGGTTCGACCCCGCAAGCCCGTAGGTCTGTAGCTGACGAGCCACATATTCAGGAAGATCCGGATGATTAAAGTTGTATGAGGAGAGGTTCACCGACACCACCGGCACACGAATGCCTTCCGCCCGCCACGCGGCCATTTGCCGGCAGGCTTCTTCCAACGCCCAACGCCCGATGTGATCAATTTCGCCGATATCTTCCGCCAGACGAATAAACCGGTCGGGCGGCACATCGCCGAACTCAGGGTGATGCCAGCGAGCCAACGCCTCGACGCCAAACAATTTTCCACTACGCGTGCACACCTGAGGCTGGTAATGCAGGTGTAACTGACGATGCGCCAAAGCCGTCTTGAGCGCAGCTCCAAGCAATAGTCTCTCACGCGCCAGCACGTTCATTTCGGCGCTGAAAAAGCGGAATACGTTACCGCCAGACTTTTTGGCCTTGTACATGGCGTTCATGGCATTCGTCAGCAGCACTTCTCGCGTGGTGCCACCTTCGGGATACTGGCTGATACCGAGGCTGGCCGATAAACTCAACCGGTGACCGCTGATTTTTATCGGCTCTCGTACAATGCTGAGGACCTGGCTCGCCAACGCTGATGCCCTTGTGACGTCAAAATTCGGCATGATGATGACAAACTGGTCGGTTTCGGTACGGCTGATAAACTCGTCCGAACGTATCCACGACTGCAAGCGGTTCGCCATCGCCACCAGCACCTGATCGCCCGCTGCGTGCCCAAACATGTCGTTAATGTCTTTGAAATGGTCCAGATCCAGATTAAAAAAGCCGATCTTCTGGCTGGATGAGGTGAGCAAATCATCCACATGGCAATGCATGTAGCTGCGATTCGGTAAGCCAGTGAGCGCATCAAATCTGACGACGCGAGCCATCTGCTGCCGGTTCTCTTCCCGTTCAATCGCCAAAGTGCATAAGTGGATACTTGCGTCGGCGATATGTTCAAGAAAGGTGTTGGGTTTTAACCCTTGCCGAAAATAGAAGGCGAAAGTTCCCAGCACCCGGCCGTCGCGCTGTTTAATAGGATAGGTCCAGCAGGCGCGCAGGCCATGCGGCAACATTTGATGTTTATAAGGCGCCCACAGAGGGTCGGTTTCAATGTCATCCACCATCACCTGTTCACCTCTGAACGCGGCCGTACCACAGCCCGCGACGCCCTCGCCTATTTCTACGCCTTCCCAGTCAGGGCCGTAAGAATCATGAAAACTGGGCGCGGCCCAGGGGCGCAGCTTGTTGTCTTCCACCCGACAGACAGAAACAAGAACCCCCGGCACAATCGATTCGATACGGCGACATAAAAAATTACCGAGTTCATTGAACGACAGACTGCTGGTCAACGCTTCCAGCGCATCGCGCTCTAAATCCTGAATCAAGCGCTCCTCAGTGACATCCGACAACACGACGACATAGTTTTTAATAAGCTCGTGGTTTCGCTCGTCAACAATAGGATTGACGGAAAAACGTACCCAGACATCTCGACCGTCTTTGGTCAGCGTCAGGATGTCGCCATGTACGCCCAGCCAGTCCTGAGTTTTCTTTCGCAGTTTATCCACTAACGATTTATCTGTGCGTGGACTGGCCAGCAGTTCGCTCGGCCCTTTGCCGATGGACTCTTCGACCGTATAGCCAAACAGGGAGGTAAATGCCCGGTTGATCTGAACAATTCGTCGAGACGCATCCAACACGCAGACGACACGGTCAGTGTTGTTGATCGCCAGCAACAGTAATCGCGTTTCTTCCCGACGGGCGACCTCATCCGTCACATCACGCGCGATTGCCATGAAATGGATGCGTCCGTCGACATCGACTTTAGACAGGAAGAACTTTGCCCATAGCTGTTGTCCATCCCGTTTTTCCATGAGGATTTCACGGCTCATCGCTTCCGCTCGAGGCGAGTTTCCCTGGCGGTTTCTGCGGATGTAGCGGGTATGCACTTCCCGCATGGCCTTGGGCAACAGCGGGCGCATATGTTGGCCGAGCACGTCTTCGCGAGGGTATCCCCACAGTCTTTCTGCGGCCGCATTAAAAAACAGGACGCGGTCGCACTCATCAATTAGGACGACGGCTAGCATCGTCTGCTCCAAAGCTGGTAGCAATATGTGATAGTAATCAGCGACCGGACCTTCCATCTTCATCGATATATCCTCCATGCAGATGGGTTATCCGTTCCTTTTGCGATAAGTTCATCTGCAGCAATCTCAATTTTTAAGCAGCCCTAGGCACCAGGTAAACTGCATGGGTACACAAATGGATATTTGCGCCGCCGTCATGGCCGGTCACCGACAGTGCTCATGTCAGGGGTCTTCATCAGGAAAACCAGAAATGACGGGAAACATAAACTCCGGCCTGGGTTTTTGTCTTATCGGCACCACGGAGCAAACATTGAACATTTGCTCCAACTCATCACAGGCACAGATAAGCAAACGTTTACACAATACGACGGCCCGTTTCACCACCTTCGCGCTCTCTCCACACGCTTTATTTTGGTCGTCCAGTATGCCATCGAAGCACGACTTTTCTGTGGTGATAATTAGATGAATTTAACTTATCCATTAACATGTTATTCACGTATGGCAGCGGTTAAAAACCGGCCCCAACCCTCCGTGTGAACGGCCAATACAATAGCTCACCGAGCGAACCGGGGATACGCGCAAAATTCTGAATAAGCACTATCCTTTTTAAAGAAATCATAAGATTAATTAACAGGACAGATGCTCATGCAGGATCATGCAACTTCAATTACGTTTAGCGTAAACGCCCAGGACCTCATCGACACCCTCACCCACATCGTCGGCAAATCTCATATCCTCACCGACGCACGCCAAACTGAACGCTATCGAAAGGGATTCCGTTCCGGCCAAGGTGATGCGCTGGCAGTCGTCTTTCCCGGCTCATTGCTGGAACAGTGGAAAGTCTTCAAAGCCAGCGTAGAAGCCGATCGTATCGTCATCATGCAGGCGGCCAATACTGGTCTGACCGAAGGTTCGACTCCCAGCGGCGATGGCTATGACCGTGAAATCGTTATTATCAGCACACTGAGGCTCGACAAGGTGCAGCTGTTGGATCAGGGGCGGCAAATTGTCGCGCTGCCCGGCAGTACGCTTTGGCATCTGGAGCGCGTATTGAAGCCTTTAGGGCGCGAGCCGCACTCGGTGATCGGTTCGTCATGTATCGGCGCATCGGTCATCGGGGGGATCTGCAATAACTCCGGCGGTTCGCTGGTGCATCGCGGTCCGGCTTACACAGAGATGGCGCTGTATGGCCGCGTAAACGATCAAGGCAAGGTAGAGCTGGTCAATCATCTCGGTATTAATCTGGGGGAGACGCCGGAGCAAATTCTCGTTCGTCTGGAACAACGTCAGTACACCGAGGCGGATGTGGTCAACGATGATCGCCAGGCATCCGACCACGAATACGCCGACCGCGTCCGCGACGTGGATGCCGATACCCCTTCCCGCTTCAACGCCGATGAACGCCGCCTGTTCGAAGCCGCAGGCTGCGCCGGTAAGCTGGCCGTTTTTGCCGTGCGACTGGATACATTCCCGGCGCAGCAATCTCAACAGGTGTTCTACATCGGAACTAATCAGCCGGAGGTGCTGACCGAGCTGCGTCGCCATATCCTGGCGAATTTTGTTCACCTGCCGGTGGCCGGAGAGTATCTGCACCGGGATATGTTCAACATGGCTGAGGTCTATGGCAAAGACACCTTCGTGATGATCGACAAGCTGGGCACCGACAAAATGCCCCTGTTCTTCAACCTCAAAGGCCGAATGGACGCCATTTTTGATAAAATTCCGTTCCTGCCATCGCATTTGGTGGATCGCACCATGCAGCTGCTGAGCCGTTTGCTGCCTTCCCAGCTGCCAGAGCGGATGCGGGCCTATCGCGACCGCTATGAGCATCACCTGATGTTAAAAATGGCGGGAGATGGCATTGAAGAGGCGCATCGCTGGTTGGAAAGCTATTTCCGCGAGGCGGACGGCGAGTTTTTTGCCTGTACGCCGGAGGAAGGCAACAAAGCGTTCTTACATCGGTTCGCCGCGGCCGGAGCCGCTATTCGCTATCACGCCGTGCATAGCCGCGAGGTGGAGAATATCCTGCCGCTGGATATCGCCCTGCGCCGTAACGACCGGGAGTGGTTTGAGCATCTGCCGCCGGAAATCGGCGATCAGCTGGTGCATCGCCTCTATTACGGACACTTCATGTGCCACGTATTCCATCAGGATTACATCGTGAAAAAAGGCGTCGATACCCACAAGCTGAAGGAGAAAATGCTGGAACTGTTGGATAAACGTGGCGCCGAATACCCTGCTGAGCACAATGTCGGCCATCTTTATCAGGCCAAACCGCAGCTGAAGGCGTTCTATCAGCAGAATGACCCCACCAACACGCTCAATCCCGGCATCGGGAAAACCAGTAAGCTGAAAAACTGGGGCTGTGGCTGTAACGACCATTCACACCACTAACGCTGCCGCTTTACTCTGGGGCTTCGCCACACCGCTGCGAAGCCCCGTTCTCCTGCCATCACGTCAATCGCCGTAGCGTGGCGACTTCTATCGTTAGTTGGCTTCGACGACATCGCGCTCTTCGTCGTCCTGGTCGTCCAGCTCCAGCACGCTGTAGGCGACCGAACAGAACAGCGAGTTCAGACGCTTCATATCCCCTAACAGCCCCAAATGCAGCGAGCTGGTTTCCAGACTCTGCACATTCTTCTGCCGCAAACGCTCGACGTGCGCATGGGCAAAACGGCGATCCATAATGCGGAAGCGATGCTTGGAACGACGCAGACGTTTTGCGCTGGCAACGTCGTTGTTGAAAAACACGGTCTGACTTAGTCGCAGATTATCGAGTAGTCGGGAATAGAGCGCGTCCAGCTCCTCTTGCCCTTCTGCGGAAAAGGCGCGGCGCGATGCCTGCGCCTTGGCGCGAATATCCCCGGCCATTTTTTCCAGAATATCACCCGCCTGTTCCAGATTCATGGTGACCTCGATAACCTCGGCCCAACGGCGAGAGTCGCTTTCACCGAGATCGTCCTTCGCCATCCGCGCCAGATAGAGCTTGATGCCGGTATAGAGCACGTCCACATCGTCATCCAGACGACGAATGGTTTTCTCCTGCAAGTAGTTGCCGTGCATCATCTCGTGGGTAAGGATCAGCATATTTTCCACAATGTCCCCCATCCGCAGCGTCTCCCGAGCGGCATTGGCCAACGCCAGCGCCGGGGTATCCAATACGCTGAGATCCAGATGTCGCGGACGCAGCCGCGGATCTTCCTCCTGATTATCGCGCAACAGCGCCTGACACCACTCCGCCATTCGTCCTGTCACCGGCAGCATCAGCAAACAACGCAGCAGGTTGTAAACCACGTGGAAGTAAATGACCAGATTCTCTGTGCTGATGGGCAGTTTTTCCATCTCCGCCGCCAGCATCTCGACAAAAGGCAGCACCACCACGCAGCCCGCCAGTTTGAACAACAGGCTCCCCAGAGCGACCCGGCGACCATCAACGCTTTGTTTACTGGCATTGATCATCGCCAGCATTCCGCTACCCAAGTTGGCCCCGACCACCAGACACAGTGCGACTTTCAGCGATATCACGCTGGTTGCCGTCAGCGTCGCGGTCAGCAAGACGGCCGCCAGGCTGGAATAACTGACAATGGCGAACAACGCGCCAATCAGGGCATCCAGCAAGATGTCGCCCGTCAGTGAGGAAAAGAGCACTTTGACCCCGGCCGCCTGCGTAATCGGCGTTGCGGCATTCACAATCAGCTCCAGCGCCAGCAGGATCAGTCCGAGACCGATCAATACGCGCCCCATCTGTCCGATGCGGGCCTGTTTACGACTGAGAAACAGCGAAACGCCGCTGAATATCAGCAGCGGAGAAAGCCAGGAGAGATCGAAGGTCAGAATTCGCACCATCAGCGCAGTCCCGACGTCCGCGCCCAGCATAATCACCAGACCAGGGGCCAAGGCAATCAAGCCCTGCGAAACAAATGATGTGACGAGCAACATGGTGGCGTTGCTGCTCTGCACCAATGCCGTGACCACAATTCCCGCCATAAAAGCCAGCGGTTTATGGCTGACGTTCTTGCTGAGCATACGACGCAGTCCTGCGCCATACACTCGCATGATCCCGGTGCGGACAATGTGCGTCCCCCACACCAGCAGCGACACGGCGGACAACAAATGCAGCAATATCAACAAAACAGAGAGCTCCTTAATATTCAGCGATCAACCGTTCCCTATCGCCAGTGATGTAGCCAAAATAGGTCATATGCCAGAAAAGCGATCAAGCGGCTTCCGAATTTTGTCGCCGTCCTCTCGCCGGTAAAAATAACGGCTGCAACGGGCTTTCAATCGTTTCGAATCCGGTCAGGTTATCAACCTTAAAACGTCCCTCTGATGGGGTATAGGATTGTATTTAGGCTTTGTGAAACTCTCTGTCCGCGCAAGCTAACGTCAGGCCACCTCCTGAACCGTCGCCAGATCGAGAAGTAACCCCACCTGGTCGCCCTCACCGTAAGCCTGTTCCATCGAGCGGTTGAGTGCATCAACCTGCAGTTCGACTCCCTGAACCCTCACCTGATAGCGGATCACATTACCGAGTAAGCTGTGACCGACGATAGTCGCGGGCACCCCCTGCGGCGGATTGACCAGGGCAATCGACTCAGGGCGAATCGCCACCTGCTGCGTAAACGTCTGCCCTGTGAGTTGTGAAGCCTGATCCGCGCTTAACAGATTGTAGTTGCCAATGAAGCCGGCGGCGAATGCATTAACCGGCTGAGTATACAATTGCGCCGCGTGACCATTTTGCACGATTTCGCCTTTATTCATCAGGACGATGCGATCGGACAACGTCAAGGCCTCTTCCTGATCGTGCGTCACAAACAGCGCAGTGAGCTTCAGCTCACGCTGGATAGTGCGGATCTGCTCTCGCAAATGGCGGCGAATACGCGCATCCAGCGCGGAAAGCGGTTCATCCAGCAGCAGCAGCCGCGGGCGCGTCACCAGCGATCGCGCCAGCGCCACTCGCTGACACTGACCACCTGACAGTTGATGCGGATAGCGCCGGGCGAAGGTCTCAAGTTCCACCAGCGCCAGAACATCCGCCACCCGGCGATGCACCTCGGCACTCGACAACTTTTGCATCTTCAACCCGAACGCGACGTTGCCCTCCACCGTCATATTGGGGAACAGCGCGTAACTCTGGAAGACCATGCCGATTCCCCGCTTCTGAGGCGAGAGCGGCACGATATTCTGCCCCTGAAGCAAGATCTGCCCGCTGTCGACCGGCGTCAGACCGGCAATACAGCGCAATAACGTGGATTTGCCGCAGCCACTCGGGCCTAGCAGCGTTACGAATTCACCCTCTTCCGCCATGAAGTCGATCTGGTTGAAAACGGAGGTCGACCCGAAACTTTTATTGAGTTGCGACACTTGCAGATAGGCCATATTTATCCCTTGTCTTTATTCAGCAAATTCGCCAGCCACGTCACCACCAGCACGACGAAGAAATAAGAGATCACCAGTGCGCTGGTGAAGTGTCCGCTGCCGTTACGCATGTTGAACAGGTAGACCTGTAGGGTTTCGTAACGGCTTCCCACCAGAAGATTGGCGAAGACGAACTCGCCGATCAGGAAGGAGAAAGACAACAGGACGGCAATAAACGCGCCTTTGCGCAAATTGGGCAACACCACCCACCATGCCGCCTGCCAGGTACTCGCCCCCAACAGGTGAGCGGCATCCATCAGCTCGCGCAGGTTAATTGCCTGTAGGTTGTTCGTGATCGCGCGATAGATAAACGGCAGCGCGATGGTGAAATAGCAGCCGACGAGGATCCACGGCGTGCCGGTCAGCATCAGCGGATCCGAAGAGTACAGCTGGAGCAGCCCCACGGAAGAGACGATGGGCGGTACGGCAAAGGGCAGCAAAATCAGGACGTTCATCACCGCATCCAGTCGAGGGAACTGATAAGCGATGACGAACATCGCCGGCAGAATCAACGCCAGCGACAGCAGCAGCGAAGCGCCGCAGATCAACAAGGAGTGCCACAGCGCCGTCAGAAAACGCGGGTCCATCCATAAACTTTCCATCCACTTCAGCGTAAAACCCTCTGGCAAGAGGGTGGCGCCCCACTGGGTGGCGAAGGCATAAACCAGCGTTGCCGCCAGCGGCAGCACCAGAACAAACAGCAGCGTTCCCACCACGTACCGGTGGTAGACGCGTTCAGAGCGAGACATAACCGTCCTCCACGATGCGTTAACGTTTTACGTTCAGGTAGCTATGACGAACTAACCATTGATGAAGCGCCGTAATCAGCGTCATCAACATCACCAGCAGCATGGCCAGCGCACTCCCGAGGTTGGGGTCCAGCGAAATGTCCCCTGCGACCAGCGCCGCGATCCGGACGGGCACGATATTGAAGTTCCCGTTGGTCAGCGCATATACGGTGGCATACGCGCCCAGCGCATTCGCAAGCAGGATCACGAAAGTGCCGACCAGCGCCGGCATCAAAATGGGCAGTCCGATATAGCGCCAGTAACGATAACGCCCGGCACCGAGCAGCGCCGCAGACTCCCGCCATTCCGCTTTCAGACCGTCGAACGCGGGATACAGCAGGAGAACGCCAAGCGGGATCTGAAAATAGGTGTAGAGGATAATCAGCCCGGAGCGGGAATAGAGATTGAACGTCTCCATAAAACCCAGCTGTTTGAGCAACAGCGTCAGACAACCGTTCAGCCCGAGCAGAATCACGAACGCGAACGCCAGCGGTACGCCGGCGAAATTGCTGGTCATGTTGGTAAAGGCCATCACGCAGCGATGCAGTCGACCGTCTCGGAGCTGACTCAGAGAGTAGCTCCCGATAAGCGCGATCAATAAACCGTAGAGACTGGAGTAAAGCGAGATATCCAGAGAAAACCGCATCGCCTGGAGATAAAACGGCGACGTCAAGATGTCCCGGTAGTTATCCCAGCCCCAACTGGCGTTGATGTCACTATAGAAGCTGTTGACGGCGATCCACCCGAGCGGCACCAGTTGAAAGGCGATAAAAAACACGGCAAACGGTATTAAACAGATAATTGCCAACCCTTTTTTCTTCATCGGCTCGCGCCCTCCACGTCAGCAAGCAGCGCCGAACAGCACGATTTATCGTGTGGAATCCCCAGAACCTCGCAGATCGTCCCGCACAGATCCGTCTGACGCAGCGACGCCTCATCCAGAGAAAATGCATCGCCGAACACATACAGCGGAACCGCCCTTTCCTCGGGCAACACGCCGCCGTGGCTGCGGTCGTCGTTCATACCGTGATCTGCGGTCACCACCACCTGATAGCCTGCCGACAGCCAGTCCGCTAACCGCAGCGAGAGATAACCATCGACCCTTCGGGCTTGATTGCGATACTGCGGCGACGACAGGCCGTACCGATGGCCCGCATCATCAATGTTCATCGAATGCGCCAAGAGAAAATCAGGACGATATGTCCGCCGCAAGCTCTCGGCGTCAATCAACAGGTGTGAGTCTGGGTAGTCGTCCTCGTAATAGAAATGACCGTACTGGATAGGCAGATGTTTATCCGCCGTATGACGATCCCGCGGCGGGTCAAACGGCGTCCGGTTATACAGCTCGCTCACCCAGTGATAAGCCGCCGCCGCGGTCGTCAGCCCGGCGTCACGGGCATAATGGAAAATGCTCTTCTCATTCGATAATCGTCGTATGTCGTTGTGCACAATGCCGCTTTCCACTGGCGTAACGCCAGTCAGTATGCACTCATACAGCGGCCGGGAGAGAGAAGGCAGTTCGCAGGTCAGCGGATAGAGTCGCCCCCGTCCCGCCTCGCACTGCGCTTGCAGATATCCCATAGCATCGCGTGCCACCTGATAATTCAGTCCGTCCAGCACGACCAGAATACATTTCATGCCTTGCTCCCTCCCTGGCAGGTTACTGCTGCATGTTGATCATGACCGACTCCTGCCACTGACGCGGCAGCAGACGCGCGCTTTTCTCCCAGGCAGCCGGGTCGGCAATAGGACGGGCTGACTTGTACTGTTCCGCCGGCAACAGCTTATCTTTCACATCATCCGGCAGTGACAGATGCTCTGCGCGAATCGGACGGGCATAGCCGCGCGCCAGATTGATCTGACCAGCATCCGAGAAGATGTATTCGCGCGCCAGCTTGGCCGCGTTGGGATGCTGGGCATACTTGTTGATGATCGTGGTATAGCCGGACGTCACCGAGCCGTCTGACGGGATCAGCACGACAAAGCGATTTTTATCAATTTGATCGCGGTAGTTAAGGCCGTTGAAGTCCCACACCACTCCAACCTGAACTTCCCCTTTCTCGATATTGGCAATCACCGGGTTGGTCAGACCAAGCCGCCCCGCCTTGGCCAGGTCGGCGAACAGATCCAGTCCCGGTTTAAGGTTGTGCTCATCGCCGCCCATCGCATAGGCCGCCGCCAGTATGCCGTTGGTCGCCTGAGCCGCCGAACTGACATCGCCAATAGTGACGGTGTAACTTCCTTTTTTCAGATCGGCCCAGCTATGAGGCACGTCTTTCACCAACTGCTTGTTGACGATGAACGCGATGGTGCCGGTATACGCCAGCGCCCAGTGACCGTCTTTATCTTTGGCCCAGTCAGGAATTTGCGACCAGGTGGTGGGTTTGTAAGGCTGAGTGACGCCCTTTTGCATCGCGATGGGGCCAAACGAAGCGCCGACATCGCCGATATCTGCGCTGGCATTCTGTTTTTCTGCGGCGAACTTGGCGATCTCCTGCGCGGAGCTCATATCGGTGTCCGTGTGGCGTAAGCCATAGCGTGAGTTGAGGTCTTTCCAGGTGTCTTTCCAGTTCGCCCAGCTATCCGGCATCCCCACGCTGTTCACCTGCCCTTCCGCTCGCGCCGCCTGCTCCAGCTCGGCGACGGAACCTTCGGCCGCGTGAGCGGATGAAAGCGACAGCACGACGGCTGTCGTTAATACGGATGCAACCCTGTTTTTCATCTTGAATGCTCCTGGTGATAGGAATAATCGCTGGTCTAGTCCAGCAAGAACCACGCCAATCTACCCCCAAAAGATGAAATTTGTATGTCAGTCGCCCTGTATCGCCTGCCAGGTATACGGTGCGTAAATCCATGTCCGCCCGGCCCAACTGAACTGGGTGGTTCGAGCAAGACCTTTTGGCGGCTGCATGGCAATATAACGCTCTGATTAAGAACGGCGGTGTATCCACGGTGGTGCACGGCGTGCTCCAGAATAGGCAGATGAACTCATGCAACAACCCTCGACAACCGTGGCGCTGATTTGCCAAACGCTGCTGTCGCACATTGATGAAGGCACATGGCGGGATGAGGCGCGTCTGCCCTCGGAGAGAACGTTGAGCGAACAGTTTTCCACTACCCGAATTACCCTGCGGGAAGCCCTGCTGCAATTGGAGTCTCAGGGGGTGATTTACCGGGAACCGCGTCGAGGATGGTTTATTTCGCCGCCGCGGATCGTCTATAACCCATTGCAGCGCAGCCATTTTCACGCCATGGTTGAACAACAAGGCCGCCGCGCCGCCACAGAGGTGCTGGAAGCGCGTGAGATGGCCGCCAGCGATGTGATAGGCCATCAATTGATGTTGCCCATCGGGGCAAAGGTGTACCAGATCCGGCGCCTGCGACGCGTTGACGAACGCGCGGTGCTGTACGTGGAGCACTATCTGAATCCCGCTTTCTTTCCGAATATCCTGCTGTCCGATCTCACGCAATCCCTCACCGATCTCTATGAGACGCGCTATGACATCCGCTATGGCCGGGTTCGTTTCACGATGTTGCCGACGCCGGTTTCGCCCTTGGCCGCGTCCGCGCTCAACGTGGCGACAGGCAGCCCGGCGCTGTTCATCACCCGTATCAACCGCGAGCAGTCAGACCGGATCATCGATTGCGACCACGAATACTGGCGCTACGACGCCATTCACATCGACGTCGAAGCGGTTGAACGGCGCTAAATGCGGGCGTTTAGGATCACGGCGACGTCAGAACCGGTTCCCTTGACCGCAGCAGGCTGACGACCCGGCCCGCCATGATAAAGGCCGCCCCCACGGCCCCAAATCGCCCCATCACTTCTCCAAAGATGAAAAATGCAAACAGGGTCGAAAAGAGCGGGTCGCTGGTTTCAATAATCTGGACGCGCCTCACATCCCCTTTTTCCAACGAGCGAATAGCGAAGTCGATGCCGCCAATTGACGGAAGCAGCACCAACGCGGTCGCATTCCTTCGTGGAGCCAGTGTCCCTGCCGCGCAGGTTACGCCGCCTGCATCTGCCCCAGCATAGAGATAATAAAGTCCCGACTCTCTTTCACCTGTTGGATGAACCCGGAAAGCACCGCGTTAAAGCGATTTTCGTCCAATCCGCTGAGCGTGTGCTGAAAACACAGCCGTAGCTGGTTGAATTCATCCACCGCCAGCCAGCAACCGCGCATGGCCGCCATTTCGAAATTAAGTTGTAGCATCAGGCGTAACATTGCCGCTTCATTTGCCTCTTCCAGCCCGTCTAACGGGACGATCCGGCAGTGCAGCAAGAGTTGTTCACTGTGCGCCGGAACGTCGATCACCGCGGCTTCTTCGCCGTTCTCGTCGTTAAGCACGCAAATGCCATTGTCCAGTCTCAGCGGGGGTTGAGTAGACCGACCAAACGCCTGCAATAGCCGGGTGACGTGTTGTTGTTGGGAATGCATGGTGGAGCTCCTTCTGCTATGTGCCATCGTGTATCAGTGTTTCGCCAGCGTCATCCCTTCCTGATGCAGGCTGTCCAGTGCCTGCGCCAGGCTTGGATTAGCCCGCGCGATGTCGCCTTCCAGACTGAAATGCCTCGGCGTGTCCTGATTCTGTCCGTAGGAGAAATGAATTTCCCCGAGTGACTTGCTCATACTGACGTCCACGCTGCTGGACGCCCCGACGATAGGCGTCGGAAACGTGAAGCCTTCCTTCTTCTTCACCGTCTCGGTAAAGCTGATCGAACCAATGCGAAGGTTGTTGCTGTCTTTAAACAGGTCGACGATCGCTTGTTTACTCAGGCTATTGTTCTGAATGCCCTTTTCCACCTGCTCTTTCACGGCGTCTTTCGGTTCCAGATTCACGCTGGCCGACGCATTAGGCAGCGATTGCAAATGAGTGATCACGGCTTTCAATGCCGGATCGTCGCTCATAAAAGCGTGAATGCGTTCGGCGTTGGTTGGCGGCAGGTTATCGCTCACCAACTTGCGCAGCGCGTGTAACACCCCGTTGCTGTCCAACTTCGATAAGTTGGCGTAGCTGGCGCTGTGGCTGACGCTGGAGAGCATCACCGCCTGTTGCTTTGCCGCTGACTGCTGCCGCACGGCCTTGCTAAGCGACTGCATCGCGTTGTACTGACCATCGCTTTGCGGCGTTTTGGCGTCAAAGTGCCGGTGCACGATGGCGAGCTGTTCGTCGATGTCATCCAGCTTTTTCACGCCGCCAAGTAGGTGTTGGGTTTCCACATCGCCAAAATGTTTCTCAAGGGAGGCCGTCAGTTCCTCGATATCGTTCTTCTGAAGCGGCTCCGCGACCTTTACCTTTAGCGCGATGCTATGGCTGGTTTTGGTATCGACCGAGAGCGTGGCGGACGCGCCGGTGCCAAATCCAGCCGGCAGCGTGCCTTTGCCCGGTTGCGTTGTCGCCATCCCCGCCCAGAGCGCCGCATTCGCACCGACGGAGGCATGATTAAAGAACCGGACACGGTTGTTGCTGGCGGTACTTTTCTCACTCAGATCGCCCCGAACCGTGCTGTGATCGTGACTCGCGGACAGCACATTGACGCCCCCGCTGACGCCCAACGACGCGCGAGTCGTGGTGGAGAAGGTTTGGTTGTCGTTATCCGTCATGTTAACCGCAGCACGTCCGTCGAGAGTGAACGCGCCGTCCACGTCGAACGTCACAGAAAGCCCCTGCTTGACCTGGTGCTCTGTCCCTTTTTTAACCAGTTCCAGCGGATTGATCGCCCCCCGCGTCAGTTCATCGATAAACGACGGCAGCTCTTTTTCGCTCAGCGTGAAACTGAGGCCATTCTGGCGGGACGCCCCAATCGTGGCGGAGCCGCTAACGCCCACCCTGAGGTCGAACGTCAGCGTGTGGTCGTCATCCAGGATGAGATTTTCTGCCGTGGCTTTCGGTTCATGACCCACGATCATCCCGGCCTTGGCGCTGAGGCCGCCGGTACGGCCAAAGCTCACCTCAATACCGCTGTCTCCCCGACTGAAACTCAGGCTATAGCCACGATCGCCGGTCACTCCGCCGCTGGCGATCAACGGCGACGGAATGTGGTTGATGGTCACCTTAGCCAGTTGAGTCGGCATCACATAGACCGAACTCACGCCCGCGTTGTAGTTCCGGTTGAAGCTGATACTTTCACCGGCATTCAGCGACAGCACGGTGTCTTTCATTTTTTGGGCTAATTGCTCTTGATCGCCCGCCTGCAAAGACGTACGCGACGTCACGCTGACGGCATGCCGTTCATCCTTGAAGGCGCGCGTAAAGGTTTTCACCGCGTCATAGTCCGCCTCTAGCGCCGAGAAACTGGTGAATCCCATATCCGTGGCGCGCTTCACTTCGTGATGGCCATACTGATGATCTCGCAGCAGCGCCAGCGCTTCATGCATCGGCTGGAGATCCGCCTTTGTCGGTGACGCGCCGGAGTATTGGGCCAGCTTATCCACGATGCCATGCAGATCGCCGATCGTGAGCGTGTCCAGCGCCAGACGCGATTTTGTCAGCGCCATTGCATCATGCACGTCGCGGTGCGCGCCCTGAACCAGCTTGTCGCTTTGGTAACTCATATCCACTTTCTTCAAGACGAACTGTTTCAACAGCGCGGTCGCCTTGCTGTCCGTCGAGGAAGGATGCGCCAGCGTTGCCGTCATCAACGCCTCACTGAGGCTCTTCCCGGAACGGTGCGAATTCAGGCCTTGAATGGCGGACTTTAGCGCCGACGGAGTGAACTGATGATGGATGTCGCCTTTGGCGTTAATCAGGCCCTGATGCTTACCGAGCAACAGCGCCGCGTTGCCCGAACTCAGCTCCAGATCCTGATGAAACCGATGCAGCGCCGCCATCAGCGGCTTGCCCGCATCGCCCAGATCCAGCTGGCTTAGCTTGGTCTTCAGGTCGGTGCGGTTCATCGACGGACTCTGTTGTCGTTGTGTATTCAGCACCTCCAGCCGTTTGAAGACTGAGGCCTGAGCGGAATAGAGCGGATGCAGTCCCGCCCGGCCTTTAAAGTGGTGCTGAATGCCATCGCCCACGCTTCTCCCCAGCTCAGCCGGCAGTTTGATGACATTCGCGCGCATACGATCGACAAAACCGCTGTTGGTCTTTTTGTTTTCCTGCGCCGCTTGTCCCAGCACTTGCGTATCCAGCTGCGCCGTCAATCCGGTACCGGGGATAGACACGGCCTTGGTGTCACCACGTAGTCGTTGATAGACCGTTTCCGCCGCGCGCGGCTGAGCCGGGGTAATCGCCGTGTTTGGCCGATGCTCCGCCCATCCGCCTGGAGTCAGACGCTGTTGACGATCGCCCTGATGGACCACCAGATCATGTTCCGGCGTGGTATCCAGCCGGTCGGCCTTAACGCCTTCGGGCGTGTCCACCGGTTGCCATCGCGCGCCAACCGTTCCCACATGCTCGCCCTGCCAGGCGTCGCGGGGCAAGGTAAATAAAGCCCCATCTCGGTTGAGCGCGAACAGGTTGCTATCGCGATCCAGCGCCAGATCGGCGATCTTGCCCGTCAACCCGTCTTTAGGCAGCGCCGTGGCAGGAACCGACGCGCGGTTTGTGCCGGGACGGATCTGATGCAGTTGAATTTCGCCCGCAGCGTCGGCGGAGATGAACCGATTAGGGTTCACCACGGCTAATGCGACGGCCCCCCGTTTTTTTTCCAATCCCGGCAGCGCATCGCCCGCCTTTGGCGCATTGCGCGCGTGGCTGAGAGCGAAGACGTTGCTGTCGCCATGAACGACGCTGTCTGCTTTCTGATTGATCGACAGCGCCTTAACCTGACCGTCGTGCAGGACGTAGGGCTGGTTATCCAGGCCGCGTTTGAGCTGACTGGCGGAAATCGACGTGGGCGTCCAACTGCGGGTGGTGCTGTCCACGTAATGCACCTTGCCTTCATGCAGCGCCATCATGCCGAAGCGCCCCATATTCATGACGGACGACGAGGGCGGCGCAACGTTTAGCAGCCCCATTTTGTGGTCTACCACCAGCGAATCGCTGAGATTCCACCCTGGTTTGAAGCCGCGGCCTTCCGACGCGGGGGCGGCCAAGTGCTTATGTCCCTGCGCATCCTTGACCACCGCATGCAGACTGCCTTCGCCATTGCTGACAAAGCCCTCCGTGTGATGACCTTTCCCCAGAGAACCTTCCAAATCCGGGCTATGCAAGGGGGTCAGTTCGACCTGATGCCCGTCGCCCTGTGGCAACGTTCCGGCAAACACCCGCCCTTCATGATCGGCCACCAATAGCTGTTGTCTATCGAGCCCGACGGCTTTGGCATCCACCTGTTCGCTGCCGCGTTCTAATGCGTGTGTGCCGTTCAGAGAAAGTTGCAATGCCCGATGCTCGGCCAGGGGTGCGTCCAGTGTCGGCAGTAAATGAAGCTTGCCTACGCCGCTGTCAGGTGTCGTCAACACCACCGTCTGGCCATCGAGATTGGAGGAGAAAGAGGTAATCTTGTCGGCAAAGGCCGCCGACTCCATGCCGGCAGACAGGTTGCTTAACGTGTGGTTTTCCTTCACCGCATACAGTCCGCCGTCCGCCTGACGGGACAACTGCGAATGCTTGCGATCGTCTTTCTGCTGCCAGACGCCATCGGGGCTCAGACTGAACAACTTACCATCATGCAGGCGCAACGCCTCGTCATGATCGTCCAGAAAAATCCCGGACAATTGCGACTGGAGTCCGCCGGTGGGATTCGGCAACGACTGTGATCCGGCATCTTTACCGTTGATGTTTGCCTCGGTATGCACCTGGGTTTCAGACAAATGCAGTGAGTAGCCTGCTGAGGCTTTACTGTGCAATAGCTCGCTGTCTTTTCGTGAGGGAACGCTGCTGTGCAACCCCACCAGACCATGTTTGCCGTGATGAAGGCTGAACAATCGCCCTATTTTATCCATTAACACATGATGGGTGCCGTTCGAGTTCTTGTGATGCGCCACAAACGGCACATCGTGTTTACCCAGCGTTTGGGATAGTACCGTTTTCAGTGGGGCCGGAACTTCATCGCCCACAATGACCTTGCCTTTTTTATCCAGTGAAAGCCCCAGACCGACCGCCGCAGGCGCGTGATCGGCGTTTGTGCTTGCCGCCTCACTGAAGTGAGAAACCGCGCTGTGCATGCTGCCCGTACGGGACGAACCGGCGCTGGAGGAAGACTGACGCGACAGAGAACGTTGCAGCAGTTCCCGGAGCGTGGTGACCGTTTTAACCGGCGTTTCAGCCGTCGCCTCAGTATCGGGCGCGTTCTGCATCGCACGGTCGATGGCCTCTCTCATATCGCGCAGATTGGGTGACCGCCCTACCTGCGATCCCAAAGCCTCAGGATGTTGCGCGGGCTGGCTGACGCGAGGCGTTGACGCCAGACGCATCCCCTCCTGCGCCAACGAACGGGTCGCTTTCTGTCCCGCGACGGAGGTGTGTCCCAGAGAGACCGCCCGGCCTTCTCCGGACACAGGCGGCGCATGCACTTCCGCCACCGTCTTATGATGAATGTGTCTGATATTCCCCAACATCGTCGTCTCCCAAAGAGGTTTCTGGATAAAAGGTGATTGCCGAGTAAGTGGTTGGGAAAACACATTCAGTTCCGCAGAGAAAGAAAACGAGAGAGTGGATAGCTTGAGCTTATCCCTTCGCCCTTCGGGGCCAGGAACCGGGCGATCATTTGAGCCACCCATAGAACGGCTAACCGGCTATTCCATATTTGCCGCAGCCTGTTTTTTACTCAATGTCATCCTGCGAGGCGCACGCTATGTCAGATATGAATATCACGCTTACTCTGCCCGGCTCCGGCATGAATCACGCCAGTTTGGACAGCAACACGTCACAAAATCTCACGACAGAACGTCAAAATAACGACCTCAGTTCGACACAAAACGCGGCGGCGCTAGATAGCTTAGCCAAACTGCTGGCGGCTTTATTACTAACGCTGCAAGCCGGAAGCCAGACGCCGTCGGCTGGCGTAAGTCCCTCTGAGAACAACGGCGGCGGCGCGGACGGAATTGGCGGTCGGAATAATCAGAATCAGCAAAACCAGCTTGAGACGCTCGGCAAGCTGCTGGATACGCTGATGCCCCAGAGTGGACAAAGCGCGCCACAGAGAGGGACGACGGTCTCCGCGCATCCACAGGATTTGAGCCGTGATACGTTGCAGAACGCGGGAAGCAACGCGCTGGCAGGCAGCCTGTCGCCAACACAGGACGGCGGAGGACAACTCAGCAGCGACGAACTGTCTCAAACGCTGCTGCAACTGATCGCGATGCTGATGGACAACCAGAAGAGTTCGTTCGGCCAACCGCAGAACGGAAACGCCGACAGCGGCAGCTCATCGGTCGCTCCTTCGTCGCAGCCGCTGAATAGCGCATCAGGTTCCCCTTCAGCGGAGCCCCAAACCGCAGAAACAGTGCCTGAGGCTAAGGGAGGATCATCGCTGCCGGGCACGCATGGCAACAGCCCATCATCAGACAGTCTTCCGGTTCAGTCGGAGGAAACGCCGTCCGCAACCTCGCAAAGCGCCGCCGTCAGTTTTCCAACGGCCGATAACGCTAATGCGGTGGTCGTGAACGAACCGATCAAAGTTGGCGCAGGGGAAACGTTTGACGGCCAGGGCAAAACTTATGTCGCCGGGGCGGGACTGGGCAATGGCAGCCAGACGGAAGGACAGAAACCGCTGTTTGAAGTCGCGGACGGCGGCTCGGTTAAAAATGTGATTTTCGGCGATAATGCCGCGGATGGTATTCACCTGCACGGCGACGCCACGATCGATAATGTCCACTGGACCAACGTCGGCGAGGATGCCTTAACGGTCAAGGACAACGCGGGTCGCCCTGCCAATGTAACGATCACCAACAGCAGCGCGCAGGGAGCCTCCGACAAGGTTTTCCAGTTAAATGCGGACGCTAACTTCACGGTCGACAATTTCAAAGTCAAAGATTTTGGAACCCTTGTGAGGACCAACGGCGGCCAGCAAGGGAACTGGAATCTCAACCTCAACAATATTGATGCGGAAAACGGCAAGTTCGCCTTCGTGAAAAGCGACAGCGAAGGGCTCAATGTCACCGGCCACAATAATAGCCTGACCAACGTCAATAATCCGTTCAAAGTGCCGACCTCGGCCGAACTGAAGGTCAGCTGAGATGGATAACAGAACGCCCTCTTTTTCCTGCGACTCTTCCGCCCGTTGGCGTGACCATGTCACGCCAGGCGGCTCTCTGTCGCCTGCCGAACGACGCGCATTCGAAAAGGCCATTCATCTGGTGTCGACACGGATAGATCAGGTATTAAGTCATAAAGATAAACCGCGAGCGGGGGTATTTGATTTCGACGCCTTCGTGGATTCACTGGAGGCGGACTTTCTGGGGACTGCGGGGGATCGTCTGACGTCGGGCTTGAACAGTGATGTCGGGCAAACGGCATTCTGGATCATTCGCGTCATTGCCGACCATCTGATCGCCCTTCAGGCTCAACGTCACGCGGATTAACGGCGCGCCCGATGTCATTTGCCGGGGATCGACGTTGGCGTTGCTATACAGCAACACGCTATGGCCGCGGATTATATGATCGTTCGACAAAAAAACGAGGCCGTCAAAAACGGCCTCGTTGTCATCATCTTACCTGTCGAACGGAGCGGCTTTACGCTCGCCGTCGGGATGAAGATTATTTCTTGGTTTCAACCCATTTGCCATCCACATAGAATGCGGACCAGCCGGTCGCCTTACCGTCTTTTTCAGACGAGACGTACTGCTGTTTGGTTTTACGGCTGTAACGCACCATCGTTTTGTTGCCCGCACCGTCGTTGACGGGCGCATCGGCCAGATAGCGCAGTTTTTCCGGCAACCGATCCTTGAAGCGCAGCAGTTCTTCTACCAGCGGCGCGCGCGTTTCACGCGATTTCGGGAACGTATTAGCGGCCAGGAACACACCGGCGGCGCCGTCTCGCAGCACAAAATAAGCATCGGACTTCTCACAAGGCAGCTCAGGCAGCGGTACCGGATCTTCTTTCGGCGGAGCGACTTCGCCACTACGCAGGATCTTACGTGTGTTGGTGCAGTCGTCGTTGGTACACGCCATGTATTTACCGAAACGCCCCATTTTCAGGTGCATTTCCGCGCCGCACTTGTCGCACTCAACCACCGGGCCGTCGTAGCCTTTCAGACGGAACTCGCCGGTTTCGATTTCATACCCTTCACAAGACGGGTTGTTACCGCACACGTGCAGCTTGCGCTGATTGTCGATCAGGTAGCTGTCCATCGCCGTACCGCATTTCGGGCAACGACGGCGCGCGCGCAGCGCATGCGCTTCCGCCTCATCCCCTTCGAGGATATTCAGCACTTCCTCTTCCGGAATCAGGTTAATCGTCGTTTTGCAGCGCTCTTTAGGCGTCAGCGCATAGCCGGAACAGCCCAGGAACACGCCGGTGCTGGCGGTGCGAATGCCCATTTTACGGCTACAGGTCGGGCAGTCGATGCTGGTCAGCACCATCTGGTTCGGCTTCATACCGCCCGCATCCGGATCCAGCTCGGCCGTTTCCAGACGCTTGGTGAATTCATCGAAGAACTCGTCCAGCACGGCTTTCCACTTCGCCTGATTGTTGGCGACCTGGTCGAGGCTGCTTTCCATCCGCGCGGTAAAGTCATAGCTCATGAGTTCACGGAAGTTCTCTTCCAGACGGTCAGTGACGATTTCGCCCATTTTTTCCGCGTAGAAACGACGGTTTTCTACCCGAACATAGCCACGATCCTGAATCGTCGAAATGATGGAAGCATAGGTAGACGGGCGACCGATCCCGCGTTTTTCCAGCTCTTTCACCAGAGAAGCTTCGCTGTAACGCGCAGGCGGCTTGGTAAAATGCTGGCTCGGCAACAGTTTGTCGAGCGTCAGGGCTTCGCCCACCTCCACCGCAGGCAGAGAACGATCTTCATCGTTTTTGCGCAGCGCAGGCATGACTTTGGTCCAACCGTCGAAACGCAGCGTACGGCCTTTGGCGCGCAGCTGGTAGTCGCCAGCGCTGACCGTCAGCGTGGTGGAATCGTACTGCGCCGGCGTCATCTGACAGGCGACGAACTGACGCCAGATCAGCTGATACAGCCTCTGCGCATCCGGCTCCATATCTTTTAACTGTTCGGATTGCACGTTGACGTCGGAAGGACGAATCGCTTCATGCGCTTCCTGAGAGTTTTCTTTGCTGCTGTAGTGATTCGGCGCATCCGGCAGGTAACGTTGACCAAACTCATCGCCGATAAAGCCGCGAACCATTTCCAGCGCATCCTGACTCAGGTTGGTGGAGTCGGTACGCATATAGGTAATGTGCCCCGCTTCATACAGACGCTGCGCCATCATCATGGTCTTTTTCACGCCGAAGCTGAGACGCGTGCTCGCAGCCTGTTGCAGCGTGGAGGTAATAAAAGGTGCGCCGGGTTTGCTGCTGGTCGGTTTATCTTCGCGGTCGGACACCACGTAGCTGGCCTTCTCCAACAGAGAAACCGCCGCGTGGGTCTGCGTTTTGTTAACCGGTTTGAAAGGCTTGCCGTTGTGATGCGTGACCTGCATTTTTAATGCAACGTCGCTTGACGCCAGCAGGTCCGCGTGAAGTTCCCAGTACTCTTCAGGCACGAACACTTTGATTTCACGTTCACGATCTACGACTAAGCGCACCGCGACGGACTGGACGCGTCCGGCGGACAGACCACGTGCGATCTTCTTCCACAGCAACGGCGAAACCATGTAACCCACGACGCGGTCCATGAATCGACGAGCCTGTTGGGCGTTGACGCGGTCGATGTTCAGTTCGCCCGGATTTTCGAACGCCTGCTGGATCGCGTTTTTGGTAATTTCGTTAAATACGACGCGGCTGAAGCGCGTTTCATCTCCACCAATAATTTCCCGCAGGTGCCATGCAATGGCTTCCCCTTCGCGGTCAAGGTCGGTTGCGAGATAAACATGGTCGGCGTTTTCCGCCAGCGTCTTCAGCTCGGCAACGACTTTTTCCTTGCCCGGCAGGATCTCGTAATTTGCCGCCCAGTCATGATAAGGATCGACGCCCATACGATTGACCAACGCGGTCTTTTCGTCCTTCTTAGGCGCTTTTTTGGTTTTTCCCTGTGAGGAATCCGCGCTCTTTTTACTCGCAGAGCCGCTGGTCGGCAGGTCACGCACATGACCAACGCTGGATTTAACCACATAGTTATTGCCAAGATACTTATTGATCGTTTTGGCTTTTGCCGGGGACTCAACTATGACGAGAGCTTTACCCATAATTTATTGTTACCTACTGAATTCTTTAAGAAAAGAAGAAATCTTTACCAACACGGGATGATAACCGTCACCACCCCAGCTCAATTCGCTTTCGGCTGCGAGGAACATCATTGTGTTCTTGTCTTTACGGGCTCGCTGGCACCGCTGATCCGTCGCAACTCTATGATCCCGTGGGAATAGTCATTTACAGCATTGTAACCATAGATAACGTTTATCATCCACGGCGTAAATAAATTATTCTGCTTGACTCTGGAAAATCCCACACTCTACCTGATAAATGCGACCACGCAACTTAATTAGCATGTAAAGGCGGTTTTCGCCACCGATCCCCCCGTAAGACCTCAAACGGGTAAGATAAAAATCTGGCGATTTGCCGTGTGAAGGCGTCAGGCAGTACAATGCCGCAGAATTTTATTCGCAGGAGCACAGGCGTTATGCACACTAATAAAGAAAAGACCCTCATCGATCGCGCCACCTTGCTGGCTGAAGCCAATACCCTCATTAAAAATCACGATGACTATTTGCACGGTATTGAAGCCACCGACGTCGAGCAAAAAAACGGCGTATTGGTTTTTCGTGGTGACTATTTCCTTGACGACGAAGGGCTCCCTTCGCGCAAAACCACCGCCGTATTCAATATGTTCAAATATCTGGCGCATGAGTTGTCTGAGAAATACACCCTGAAGGACTAGTCTCGTCGACGGTAAGGCAGGTGAGTCGGCGCAGAGGCCTCGGAAAGCGTCACTATAGGGAAGGATAGCCCGCCTCTTAGCGGGCTAAATACGGCAGGTTACAGGAGAGGCTGTTGCCCTTTTTGCCACCAGCGCAGCATCAAGCGCTCCAGCGTGGCCCCCGCGCTGCCGGTGAAACGATCCATCAGACGTTTACGGCGCGTGTAGTGTACTGACAGGACGTTGTACGTATCCATCTCCGCAATCAGCAAATCGTCGCTGGTGCCAATTGCGTCCACCAGCCCCAGCGCTTTCGCCTGAGTACCGAACCAGTGTTCACCTGTCGCCACGGCATTAATATCCAAGCCAGGACGCATTTCGCTGACGAAAGACTTGAACAACTGATGCGTGATATCCAGCTCTTCGCGGAATTTCTCCCGTCCGGCATCCGTATTTTCGCCGAACAGCGTCAGGGTCCGTTTATATTCGCCTGCCGTATGCAGCTCGACATCGATATCGTTATTTTTGAGCAACCGGTTAAAGTTAGGCAGTTGCGCGACGACGCCGATAGAACCGACGATGGCGAACGGCGCCGCTACAATGCGATCCGCCACGCAGGCCATCATATATCCCCCACTGGCCGCGACTTTATCGACCGCCACCGTCAGACGAATGCCTTTATCACGCAAACGCTGTAGCTGTGAGGCTGCCAGACCGTAGCCATGCACTACGCCACCGGGGCTTTCGAGTCTTAACAACACTTCGTCGTTCTTGCGGGCCACGGCCATGACCGCGGAAATTTCTTCGCGAAGCGAACTGACTTCAGAGGCGTCCATACTTCCGTTGAAATCGAGTACATACAGGCTCGGTTTACCCTCGATCTCATCGCCGCGTCGACTGCGCTGCTTCTCCAATCGAGCCTTGGCCTTTTCCTCTTTCTTATGCTTTTTCTCCAGCGCCTTGCGCTCCGCATCGCCCAATGCCGCGCTTTCCATCTCCTGCTGCACGCCGCGATACTGTTCGCCGAGATCGATAACCTGCAACTCTCCGCCCCGCTGACGTTTTCGCTGAGACAGCCCGACGGTCAGCACTACCAGCGCACCGATGGCGACCACGACGGTCAATGTTTTTGCCAGAAATAATCCATATAAAGCCACTAATTCCACGAATACCGCCTTTTGTTCTGTGACGAGCAGGAAACTAACTCGGTCAGCGCTCCTGCCTGGGTTGCCTAACATCAGT